>CAYPZL010000203.1:2161-9497 GCA_964415045.1 uncultured Pirellulales bacterium
TTCAGGATGACACATGCCGCGGGAGGGGCAGTTGCGATCCGCATCGCCGGTATCGTGATGGTGGCCATCCTCGCTGGACTGTTCGCGGGCGGCTGCCGGGAGTGTAGTGTGCCGGAGCAGGCGTATGACGTGGCGGTTACGAACTCGTATCTCGGATGCGTAGTGCGGGATCTATGCGGCGCGGAGCTGGAGGTTCTCTGCCTGGCGCCGCCGGGGATGTGTCCGGGCCATTTCGATATCTCCCCGGCCCAGGTCAGGCGTCTGCACGACTGCCGGATGCTGCTGCTGTTCGATTTCCAGCGGAAAGTCGAGCAGACGCTGGCGCGGCTGAAGGAAAACGGGCTGCGGACCTACCGCATCCATACGCCGCCGGGGTTGTGTGTGCCCGAGACCTATTTGATCGCGTGCGAGCAGGTCGCCGAAGCCCTGGCCGAACGATATCCCGAAAGGGCCACGCAATTCGCGCAGCGCCTCGGCGTCATCGAGACGCGCCTGACCGCATTGAGTGAAGAACTCAAAACGCGAGTGCACGAAGCGCAGGCGGCGCCGGCGAAGGTTCTCACCTCCCACCATCAGGCCGCGTTCAGCAAGTGGCTGGGTTTAGAGACCGTCGCGACGTTCGTCGGCAGCGACACCGAGACGGTTTCCAATATCGATCATTGTCTCCGGCAGGCGGCCGGCCAGGACGTGCGTTTCGTCATCGCCAATCAACAGGAAGGCACCGCCTTGGCCGAAGCATTGGCGCGGAGGCTTCAGGCGCGGGCGGTGGTTTTTAGCAACTTCCCGCGATTCGCCGAAGGCGCGCCCGGCTTCGACCAGCTCCTCTGCGACAACGTCGGGCTCCTGGTAGAGGCGGTGACGAGATGAGCGCCAGCTCGCTGGCGCTGTCGGGCATTCGGGTCCGTCGCTGCGGCCGGACCGTTCTTGAGATCGACGACCTGACCATCCCGGCCGGCGTCTTCGTGGGCGTCATCGGGGCCAACGGGGCCGGCAAGACCACGCTCTTGCGGCTCTGTGCCGGCCTGATCGAGCCTTGCGACGGCCGGGTCACCCTCGATGGAAACGATTTGGGCAGGCTCGGCCCGTGGAGCAAGTGTCGCCTCCGCAAACGCATCGGCTATATCCCCCAGTCGGCCCAGTACAACGCGGAGCTGCCCTTTACCCTGCGCGAAATCGTGGCGATGGGCAGGACCAGCGTTCGCCCTCTGCTGGCCCGCCTGGGCGCCGCCGACGATGAGATCGTGGATCACTGGATCGACGTGCTGGGGCTGGCTGCCCGCCGCGATCAGACCTTCCGCAGTCTCTCCGGCGGCGAGCAGCAAAAGACGCTGATCGCCCGCGCGATGGCCCAGGACCCGCACCTCCTCATGCTGGACGAGCCTTGCGCGAATCTCGATTTCAACTGGAAGTACCAGATTTCCGAAATCATCGACGAGCTCTACCGCCGGACCGGCATCACCGTCGTGATGGTCTCGCACGACACGAGCGTTTTGCCCGCGACCTGCGAGCGAATCGTTCTGCTTGCCGAGGGACGTGTCCTCGGCGACGGGCGCGGTGAAGACGTCTTATCGACCGAGGTATTGCGCGGGGCCTATCACGGCCCGCTCGAAGCCGTGGTCATGGCCGGTCGCCGGCATATTGTCAGCGCGCCGCCCGATCCGAATAAGGTGGACGTGTCGCTCGACGACGCGAAGTAGGAACCGCAGCACCCATGGATCCATTTTTCTATCTCGTCATTCTCGCCGGTGCGATCGCCGGGGCCAGTTGCGGCCTCCTCGGCGTCTACATCGTGGGTCTGCGTCTGCCCTTCATCGGTATCTGCATCTCGCATACCGCCATGGCCGGGACCATCTATTCCTACCTGCTCGGCGTGGACCCGACTCTCGGCCCCGTCGTCGTCAGCACCGCCGCGGCGATGAGTCTGGCGACCTTGCGACCCGAGAAATCGCGCCTCGACACCAACGTGGCGCTGGCGATCCTCTTTTCCCTGATGCTGGGACTGACCTTCCTCGGCATCGGCCTGACGCAGGGAAGCCGCTCGGAGATTCTGGGCCTGCTCTGGGGCAGCATCCTCTTCGTGCAGAAGCAGAACGTGGTCGCCATCGGCATTGCCGCCGCGGCGTTCGCCATCTTTGCTTTCGCGTTCAACAAGGAGCTGAAGGTCCTGCTGTTCAGTCGGACCATCGCCTCGGCCACCGGCGTGCACGAGACGTTCGTGTATGCTTTGTTTCTCGGCCTGTGCGGCCTCGTTCTCGCGGTCAACCTGCCGCTAATCGGCGGGCTGATGATCTTCAGCCTGATCACCAATCCCGCGGCCGCCGCCTACCAGGTCTGCCGCGGACACCGCGCCGTCGTCGTGACCTCCACCGCCCTGGGCGTCGTCAGCGCCGTCGGCGGCTTCATCGGCTCCTACTACCTCAACCTGCCCACCGGCGCCTGCATCGTCCTGACCAGCACCGCCCTTTTCGCCGCGGCCGCCGCCTACCGGACCGCCACCGCCCGCACCGATTGACGCGGCCCCATACCCCCGACCCATTCCCGACCCGGTAGGGTGGGTTCTCAACCCACGCGTTTGCCTCATGCGCTGTCTTCACAGAGCGCATGAAAAAGGGCTGCGATATCGGGATCGCAGCCCTTGTGCGTGTCACAACTTGCATTCGTATGACTTACGTCACCGCCTTACATCTTCGCAATTTCACGGCTTGGTGACGCGAATGTCATCGACGTAGAGCACGCCGGTGCCGCCGACGAAGCCGCCGTCGCGGCTGCCGATGCCGATGTACATCTTCTTGATGGCGGTCAGCGAAACGCCCGAGGCCGCGAACTCGCTGAGCGGAGTCTTCCATTCCGCCCAGCCTACGTTGTTCAATATAGCGGCATTCGGGTGCACCGCCACGCCGGTCCGTCCGCTGCTGTCTTCGAGCACGACGTACAGCGGATCGGGGCTGTTACCGCCGGCTCCCCGGACGTAGAGCGTCAGGTCCGTCACGCCTTCGAGCGTCCAGTTCTGCGGCGCCGTCCAGGTGTACTCGGCTTCCGAGCGATAGGGCGAAGCCGTGTTGTCGTAGTATACCGGCATGGCCTGGTAGCCGCTGTTGGGGCTCCGGGTCTCCATGATCAAGCCGTTGTAGTGCGGGCTCCCTGCGCTCCAGATATCGTGGCCGACCGCCGCCCCGGTGCCGTTGCCGGGATGGCCGGGCTCGGGCAGGGTAAAGCCAATGCCGTCTACCCATTTCTCGAAGACACGCCGGCCGACCTCGTTGGTGTAGCTCTCGAAGTCGTCGACGATGATGAAATCGGCCGTGGTGAAGCTCCAGACGGCGCCTTTCCACGGGCTGTCGTCGTGGGCCGGGTTGATCTCATCGACGCGCCAGTAATAGGTCGTGTTCCACTGAAGCGGTCCCGGATTGAAGCTGGTCGCCCCGGCGGCCTGCTGCCCGCGATAGACGGCGGCGTCGGCCGGCGTGGCGTTGGCGACCGCCTCGGCGTCTTCGCCGAAGTACACATCGTGGGCTGTGGCTTCGTCGCCGGCGGTCCAGCTAAGAGCGCCCGCCTGAGGCGCATGGGGCTCGCCGTTGGCCGGCGAGGGATTGGTCGCCCAGTGCGGCAGTTGCAGCCAGCCTTGCGGGACGATCTGGCGCGCGATCGTCGGGCTTTCCCACGACAGTTGCGCCACCGCGCCGCCGGTGTTCTCATAGTACTCCATGACGAGCAGATAGATCTGACCACCAATGAGATCCACCCTGGCCTTGTTGTCGGTGGTGCCGTGGTCGGTCCAGTTGTCGATGATCATCCGGTCGTCGAGCCAGAGTCGCACACCGTCGTCGCTGGTGGTGATCAGCGAGAACGTCTCGCTGAGCGGCGCTTCGAGGTTCGCCGTCCAGCGGGCCGAGACGTTGTCACTGAGGCCGGCGGCGACTTCGTCGCTGCCCCAGGAGTGGTCGATCGTGGGCTCGGTCTGCGTGAGCACCGGGTCGCCTGCCAGCTCCATCCCATCGAAGTACTCGGCCTTGACGCCGCCCTCGTCGCCGCGCGTCGTGAAGCTCCAGACCGCGCCCTTCTGGTCGCCGAGGAATTGGATGAACTCGTCGATGCGCCAGTAGTACGTCGTGTCGAGCTCCAGCGGGCCGATGTCGACCGTCGTGGCGGTCGACATGGTCAGGGGCGCCACGGCGTTGTTGACTTCATCGAAGCTCTTGCCGAGGAAGATCTTGTGGTAGATGACGTTCATGCCCGCCTGCCAGAACAGATCCTGGTCGAGGTCCACGTGCTTCATTCCGTCGACGGGGAAGGGCTCGTAGGCTGTGCGCGGCTGGATCGAGAAGCTCCAGACGTCGCCTTTCCACGGGCTGTTCGGATCGAGATCGTTGACCTCGTCGACGCGCCAGTAGTAGGTCTGGCCGGGAACGAGCTCGTCGGGTACCGGATCGCCCGCCGAGCCGACGCGGAGCATCTCAACGGCCAGGCGGCCGATGAAGAGGTCGGCGTCTTCCGGCGTGGCCGCCTCGATCGCTTCGAGGCTCTCGCCAAAGTACACTTCGTGGCCGCTGGCGAACGCGCCGGGACGCCACTCGAGTACCGTGCTGGTCTCGTAGATCATGGTCCCGTCTTTGGGCTTCGGACCCCAGGCCAGCGGATTGCCGCCGCTGCCGACGGGGGCGTCGGAGAGAATCATGTGTCCGAATCCCAGACTCTGGTCGTGCGCTTCCATGCCCGTCCAGGTCATCTGCAGCTCTCTATCACCGTTGTCGGTGTCGTCGAACACCGCGTGAAATCCGATGGCGTTGCCGACCGACCAGTCCAGCGAAAGCATCTGGGCGTATTCGATGGCGGCCTCGCAGATGTATCCGTCCGGCGTTTCGGAGGCGGCGACCATGAGGTAATCCGGATCGGTCGATCCGTTGCCGTCCATGTTGCACCAGTTCCATTTCTGTTCGTTAAGGTTGAAGCCGTACTGGTAGTGCTCATCATGCGGGGGAACGGCGTTGGTCGTGGAGAAGAACACCTCGATACAGTCCGCGTTCCAGATGTCGCCGCCGGTCTTGTTCATGGACAGCTTGTCATCCTTCATCACGACGGCCATGTAGATGTACTGCTCGTCCCAGAGCAGATAGAACTCTCCGCTGCCGTCCTCGGGGCCGTCCCACGTGGTCTGCCCCGAATACAACTGCTCTTCCGCATCGAGGATGGCCGGCGTCATCGCGTCGAGATTCCAGTCGCTCAGATCGCCGTCGATGGCGTCCGGAGTACCCCGGAGACACTCGATCACCAGCGGCTCTCCCGTCGCTGGATGTTCCGCCGGCGGGTCTGCCGCCGCCAGGCTCAAGGTCAGTAAGGTGAGGATTCCAACAAAAGCACATCTCGTAGCTGACATTTCTGTTCCTCCTACAAATGGTTTGGGTGCCATTGAGTCATCGACAGAAACAGAGCGGAGATTCATGCTCTATATAAGAGAATGCTACGGGGGACTTCCCATGCACACTCCACAGAAACACTCCAACCGGTCCACAATCTTATATTAACGCAACTGCATCTCGGCATCAACAACATTTCACCCGAATCGGCGAGCCCTCTCGCAAAAAAAGTCGCCGAAGCCGAAAAAACACCCCGAAAAGCCACTTTCCCCCACCTTTTTGGCCACACGGCAACCACCGCCCGCTGCATCCCCCATGCCTGCCACCGCCTCCGCCTCCCAGCAAAGTAGGGTAGGTTCTTAACCCGCGCGTTGGTGTTCGAAAGAACCGTTGTCAACCGATTCGTACCGCTGGTCGTCATGGCAGGTGTAGGCACGCTGAGAAACCTTTTCGCCGACGAAGCAGATCCACGGATGCGGCCGCCGAGTGCCGTCCGAAACAGTCGTGAAACCGATTGCAGCTATGGAGATGACAGAATGTGGCGATTTATTGCGGTATGCGTGTGTGTCAACGCGATGATGGCAGCGCACGGCTCGTCAAAAACGTCCCGGACGCAAATGGAACCGGCGGGGCGACAGGCCAGGGCACTGTCGGCGAATCTGCCAAAAACCGTCAGCAGCCTACTTGCCTATCAGCAGAAGAACTATCCTCTGTATCCCCGGCACCTCGAGAAACGGCCGGATATTCCCTCTCCGTACGTGGCAGATGACGGCACGGAGGTCGTAACGGCCCTGATGAAGAACGGTCAATATGCCCTGCTGCCGGTCACGGTCGAAAATGGAAGCCCCTTGCTCTACAGCGCGAGAGTGCCAACGTTGTACGGCAAGGACCAGCAGCTTCAAGTGGATCGAGGTGATTTTCCTGCTTTGGCAAAGAGCGGGCTCCATTCCGACGTGGAGCTGGACAGCAAAGACACGATCACGGGCATGTCCATCGACCTGATCACATACATCGGTCGGCCCGGGAGGTTCTCCGGAGCCGGTTTCATGGCCGACGATGAAGACATCATTTCCGTCCTGAAGGGCGACAACCATCTCGTCCAAAAGCTGGGACTGACTCATCCTCAAATGGCCCGGCCTCTCTTCCATGTGTGGAATATGATCCTGAAGGAGATCGAGTGTGGCCGCTTCGGCCGATTCTCCAGCGTCCAGGCCTTCTTCTACAACGGAAGGAAGATCCTTTTCAAAGCCGAATCGATGAAAGGATGGCAGCGGTCCATATTCCACGACGAGGTCAAGGGGCGATTCGATATCGACGTCCGGTGCGACCTGACGTCGCGGGAGAGAGCGTTTCTAAAGAAGAACTACGCCCACCTGAGCGAGTTGGAAATGGCGGAGCTCGAAGAATCGCTCACCCGCTTCCACTTCAGCGAAATGGCGCCCTACTACATCACGCGCTACGGCTTCTACGAAGGACACACCGACTACCGGGCCGACCCCATTGCCATCGCCCGCATCTTCGGCCTGAAAACCATCCAAGAAATCCAAACCGCCTTCCCCGCCAACCTCCAGAAAACCCTGAAAAACCACTTCACCAAAGGATGACCAACCCAAACAGCCGCCCCCGCGCGCACTCGGCAGCCTGGGCAACTCCCTGCCCTGGCCGTCACAGCTATCCCCGTATCCCTTTGGGCGCGTGTTTGTTCTATGCCAGCGGACGACGATACAGAGCCGCGAGGACCATGGCCGCCACGAGAAGTATCACCCAATCCAAATTCTGCCATACCCCCGCGTTCGTCTTGCTGCGCCGCTCCCGAAAACCCAGCCCCCCCGGCAACCGCCAACACACGCCGGCGCAAGCAGCGTAAGCAAGAAAAACCCGATCACGATAACGAAGTCATTCATCCCAACCTGCGGCGAACGCCGCCCCAATCAAGACCACCGGCATAGCCGGTGGTATGAGGAAGGCCCCTAAAAGGGGCC
>CAYPZL010000204.1:0-9473 GCA_964415045.1 uncultured Pirellulales bacterium
CAGCGACTCCTGGTGGCCGCATGAAAACCAATACAAAAATCAGTCAACTTGAGCAGCGTGGCAAGTTGGGTGCGGCGGTTTTCGGCCAGGGCCTTGGCCTCATCGCCCAGCTTGCTCAGCCGCGTGCTCGGGATCTTGGGGTCCGTCTCGCGAATCACCTGCCTAATGCGTTCTATACCACCCGTACGAAGGGTGTCCGAGTCAAACGGCAGCACACCTGTCAGCAGCACGTAGAGCAGGACCCCCAGCGAATAGACATCGCTGCGCGTATCGATGTCCTCAGTGGCCATATCCGCCTGTTCGGGGCTCATATACTCTGGCGTGCCCAGCAAGTGGCTGTCCTCCGTCCTCAAGGTTCGTTCGCTCAGCGGCTCGGCGATGGCCTTGGCCACGCCGAAGTCGATGATCTTGGGGGTAGCTTTGTCCTCATCGACGGCGACGAGGATGTTCGAGGGCTTGAGGTCCCGATGAATGATCCCTTTCTGGTGAGCGTGTTGCACGGCCTCGCAGACCCGCTGGAACAGCTGCAGCCGCTCGACAATGGTCAGCTTGTGTTCGTCACAGTGGTCGGTGATCGGCAGGCCTTCAACATACTCCATGACGAAATACGGCCGGCCCGTCTCGGTCGTCCCCGCGTCATAGACGCGGGCGATGTTGGGATGATCCAGCCGCGCCAGAGCCTGGCGCTCGGCCTCAAAGCGGGCGATCACTCGCGCCGAGTCCATCCCCGGCTTGATGACTTTCAGAGCCACCTGCCGCTTGATCGGTTCGACCTGCTCGGCTAGGTAGACAACGCCCATGCCGCCTTCGCCCAGGACACTGAGCAGTTGGTAGCGGCCGATGTGCATGCCGGGCCGCTCCGTCAGGACCTGCCGTGATACCTCGCGGAGCGTGCGTTCCTCGGACTTGTCATCCGCTTCGTCCTCGCCGACTGTCAGAAGGCGTCTCAGACGATCGAGCTCTACTCCGAATATCGAATCCGACTCTGTCATGGCATTGCTCCGAAGCCATCTATCCGATTGCAGAAAGCTCCAAATGCCTGGTCCCCAAGACGGGCCAGTCGTGGTTGCGATGGCATATATTATGAAAACCCCCGTTTATTCGAAGCGCTGCGCGCTTCCCGGAAGAAATTGCAGCAAATAGCCTAATTCCTCGCTGACTTGCTCGTCAGAGACGACCGTGTTGCGGATGTGCTCCACCAGTGTGCTTCGGAAGCGGCGCTTGACCGTCACAATCATATTCGAGGCCTTCTTGGTATCCTCGACGCCGTAGGTCTCGCACAGTTCCGTCAGGGACCGCCGCTCCCGGTCGGCCAGAATAGGCCCCAGCACGCGTTCCTCGAACAGCACCCAGTGTGTCTCCATGCCCTGCTGTTGGCATGCGACCCTCACTTCGGAAACGACTTGCTCCAGCAGAGCAGAGAGCCACGCGTACTGATACGAATCTTCGGCCGTCGCCTCCGCGAGGCTCGCGGGCAGAACGGGCAATTCCGTCGTATCAATAGACACGAGCTTTCCTCTCGGGATGCGCTTCTGAGCCGTAGCGTCACGGTCGCGATTGATCAAATACTGGTTCAGCGCGTGGAGTAGAAACGAGCGAAACCGGCCTTTGTCCTTGTCGGCACGCCCGGCCAAGTGTCTGTTCAGCACAACTTCATGGAAGAAATCCTGGGTCAGGTCCTTCGCTTCCTCGTTATCGCGGCCCTTACGACGCAAGTAGCAGTAGACCGGCTTCCAGTAGGTCTGGAGCAACAAACCGACCAGGGCGTCCTCCCTGTCGGCAGAAGCCTTCATATCGTCGATGAGGGACCAATGGGTCGTTAGGAAGACCCCGCGTGTCCCGCCTATGTCTGTCTGATCGTCAGATGCCATTCTCTGCCCCTTCTGGCCCTGCCGACAAGCCCGTCGTTGAGTTTGAGGTCTCCAGGCCTGAGGGCATTATACCACACCGAGACCCTCCGGTAAATGACGACGCAGTCGCCTTCGTGCCCGGGGGCAGAGGCAAGAGGCAGGACGGGCAAAAAAAAATCTCTCCACCGCGCAGACTCGCGAATTTCCTGGGGTTTAAAGGATAGCAGGGTCAGTCCGGCATGGACACAACAGTCTCTGAAGAACGGTTACGGTGGATTGCCCTATAGGGCAAGAAGTGAGGTGTCGGTATGTACTGGTTGAGCAGTTACAGAAGGAGGTATTTGTCAGGCAGAATTGTGCTTTGTTGTGGTCAGATGGCTGTTGCAGACTTCGTCCTCGGCGAACCTGTGTTCATGGACGAAGCCATCAATGACCTTCGGACCTACGAGTGAGCCATGAAGTCAAAGTAGAGGCAAAATGCGTAGTCACCACAGTAGACGACCATGTCGCCACATGAGTAACCTCAGGATATTCACGAAGGTAGAGCGCGATTGACTTGGTTTGTCGGGTCCAGAACCTTGGAGAACCGTAGCATGGTCTCGCAGAGGAGCCCACCGTCTGGTAGTCGGGAGAGCCGTAGACAGACCCTATCTGTAACCGGCCTTGTTTCGTACATCCGAAGAACAACTCTCACGACCTTTCAGGAGATAAGCCATGTTACCGCGAACTAAGACCGCTGCCGCCTTGAGCGCTGTTTTTCTTGTTCTCCTTGTGGCGAGCCCAGGACTACAGGCGGCTACCATTACAGTTGATCAGGCTGGGGGCGGGGACTACACCGACATTCCGGACGCCGTCTTTGCTGCTGCTCCCGGCGACACTATCGAGGTCGCGCCGGGGGAATACACAGGTCCGGACCTGTGGGGAGGATGGTGGCTTCCCGGTCCTATTCTCCACGACATTCGGATTATTGGGAGTGGGCCAAGCACTCGTATCGTGCGACCTTGCTTCGAAATGCCGGATGTCAAATTTGGATGCTATATTGCGATCCCCGATGTCTGCATATGTGACCTTGCGGTCGAGCTTGAGAACGTTACAAGCACGGATTTCGTCTACGGCGTGTGCATAGAGAATTATCCAGCTGCGGACAGTTTCGCAGTCAATGCGACCGTCATGGATGTGCGGGTAACAGTCGCCAGCTATGGGATTTCAGCCTTTTCCACAGAAGGCGTTTGTATCCAGGACAACAGCGTTGCTGCTGAGGCGGGGGATATAGGCGTATTGTGCGCTGAATGCCCAACTCCTGTTGTCACCAACAACACCATTGCAGGGACCTATTCCCGTCATGGAATCAACCCCTACATCTGTCCCGGTGCAGTCATTACTGACAACGACATCTCGGGGGTGTACGGGCGCAGTTGCATGGCAGTGAATCTCTCGGATGCCAGTAATGTCGCTGGGAACACCATCTCAGGCGTGAACTCTGCTTATGGAATCAGCTTCTATATGTCGCCCGGGATAGAAGTTGAGGACAACCACATTGCAGGCACCTTGTCGGGTGGCATAATGGCCAGTAATTCCCCCGGCGCAACTGTCGCTGATAATGTCGTTTCGGGGGCCTACAACTACGGCGCTTACACGTACCTGTCCGATGGCACGGTCCTCACCGGTAATAACATTTCGGGGAGTGGCCGATGTGGGATTGTGATGTACCTTGTGTCCGATTGCAGTGCGATTTCGAACACCATTCGCGACTTCCGGAGCGTCATTGGATGGGGAGCACCTGTATTTTTGGAAATTGCCCAAAACTGCACGATTGCCGACAACACCCTGATTGACGTGTACAGCCACGTGAACTACGTTCAGGGCAACGGCCCTATCGCGGGGGTCTGCGTCTCCGGCTATGGGACTTGGTCGAATCCGTGCACAAACAACACAATCCATGGCAATGACTACTCGGACAGCGGTTTGCCCGGCTTCAAAGCAGCCGCCACAGGATTCATCAGGCCCGGCTGCATCCTGCTTGAGGCAGGTTGGTATGGGCAAGACTACGGCGAAGCTACAGGCAACACAGTGGACGAGAGTCTATTCCCCGTATTGGATCCTCATCACAGCGATGTCTGTAACCAGGTTGTGGATCTCACCTTCGGCGGCAATAGTGTTGCAGGCGCAGGAGACTGCGATTCTCAGGCCTATAGTCACCTGGTGGATATGCTGGAGCACTATCTGAGGATGGAAGAGCTTGGAGTGCAACTGGATCAAAAACTGCCGAACTTCCCATACCGCAATTGGCCTGCCCAACCTTGATGTGATTGACGCGAACACTCAGTGCGGTGCATGTGGACGATATGGTCGTGGCCAAAGGTGGGCGGGGCCCAGCTCCGGAGGCCTCGCAGTCCGTGTGTGTCGGCGCCAGAGGGAATCCCGGATGGGGCACCTTCTTCACCGGCCTGATCGACGACATCCGCATCTACAATCGCGCCGTCAAGCCATGAGGGAAAATTCTCGTGACATGGAAAGGCAAAGGGCCGGCAGCTGCGATAAGTTGTCGGCCCATCTTGTCTGGAATCGTGCATTGAAGACGCTCTACATGAAATCTGCGTTTTTGGGTCACAAACAAGGGTGGCATGGCTCTGTCGAAGGTGATCCCAAACGGCGTTTTGGGGCGTTTTTCGCGTCCTCTCGTCGCTGATCGTGTGGTACGACAGGGCTTTCCCGAGGCGTCCAATTAATTGACAAGGTTTCCACCCTCCCAATTGCCCTCGTCGAAGCCTATAGGAAAAGCCATCGGGGCAACCGGTCTTCCCGTTCAATCACGCTTATCGTGTGCACCAACCACATGTTCTCCCGATTCCTGGTGCCAGCCGAAAAACATAAAAAGGCTGCCCTCCTTTTTTAACAAGGCCTCGACACACGGGTCACGCGTCGAAGGCAATTTCCCGGCTGGGGCTGAGGGGTGAGGCTCATAGTCTGGCGGGCGGTTGATTTGCGAGTGGGAAGATGGTATAATTGGACAAAATGGGCAGTGACGATGTGTCTACGCCCATCCGGCCACGAAGGGGGTAACGAAGCCGTCGATGCGAACAGATCGCAGTTTTGCCGGTGAGAAAAGAGGCACAAACTGTGGCGACGGCACCGTTTTTTTGCCGCGCAGGCGTCAGTTTCGTGGGAAAAAAGGGCCAAAAATGGCCGTGGGGAGACGATGAATCGCAGATCGTTCCTAAGAGGATTGGGCTCGGCCGGTGCCCTGCTGTTAGCGGCCAACACCGCCGGGGCGAGGGTGCTGTACGTCGTCCGCGCCGGCGAGCCGACCAAAATAGCGGACATCGACTGGTTTCTCTACGAAACCGAGCCGGTCGGCGCCGAAAAGCAGCCGCAGCGTCGCTGCGCCGTGCGAATCACGACTGCCATCGGGACGCAGGGCTGGGCCGATCTCTCGGAGTGGACGTTCCCGGACGACGAAACGGCCGGCCTTATCAAGACCCTCTTGCTCGGACGAGACGCCGAAAACAAGGACGGGATCTGGGACACCCTGTACGCGGAAGGGATCGCCATGGGCCCGCTCAGCGCGGTTGATATCGCCCTCTGGGACCTGCACGGCCGCATGGCCGGCAAGCCCGTCCACGCCCTGCTGGGCACGCAACGGCAGCAGGCCGAAGTCTACGTGACCAGCGAGTTCAACCTGGGCGACGCCGAGGCGTACGCGGACTTTGCCGTCGCGTGCAGGGACGCGGGCGTCCACGGCTGCAAAATCCACCCCTACATCAAGTGGGGCGTCGGTACGAACGGCCCGGCCAACGCCGGCTTCCCGGATCGCGACGTCGCGGCATACCGGGCCGTCCGCGAGGCCGTCGGCGACGATTTCCCCTGCATGGCGGACAACTACGCCACTTACAACTTCGACGAGGCCCTGCGCGTGGGGCGCGTCCTCGACGAGCTGGCCTACGAATGGTACGAGTCGCCCATGCCCGAAGGCGACGATTGGCTCGACCGGTACGCCGCGTTGGCCCGGAAGCTCAAGACGCCGATCTGCGCCCCGGAAACGGCGTCCGGCTCGGCCGAGACGCGCCTTTCCTGGATCGAGCGGAAGGCCTGTGACATCTGCCGGATCGACGTCCACCTGGGCGGTTTCACGGCCTGCCTGCGGTTGACCCGGGCCTGCGAGGCCGCCGGCATCGGCCTGGAGTTGCACGGCCTCGGACCCGACGCCTATCCCCACCTCCAGCTCATCGGAGCCACGCGCGATCCCCTGATCCGCTACTTCGAGATGTTCTCGCTGTCGCAGGAATCGCGCGTCCTGGCCGGACGGGCCACGCCCGAACCCGTCCTCGACGACCAAGGCTGCGTGGCTCTCCCGCAGAGACCGGGCATGGGAATCGAGCTCGACTGGCAGTACATCCTCACCCATCGCGTGCAATGACCTTCCCGACGTCTGGTATGATTTGACAGACGCCTGATACCATCCTATTCTGTCGTGCGATGGGACGCGGTCGTGTCCCGACGTACGTTTGCCAGCATAGAAACGCCAAGAAAGGAGTGGCCCGCCATGTCCGCACGATCACATCACTTCCGACGCCTTTCGATCCGAACCGTTCTGTTGTTCCTCCTAGCGACCGCCGTGGCAAGCACGAGCGGGGCAGGCAGTGAGCCGGCCGAGCACAGGCCGTACAACGGGCCCTACGACGGTCCGTTTCTCAACCGCGTGGCCTTCCCCATCGGCGGCATCGGCGCCGGCATGATCTGCCTGGAAGGAACGGGGGCGATCTCGCACGTCTCCGTCCGCAACCAGCCCGAAGTGTACAACGAACCCCACGTCTACGCCGCCCTGTGCATCAAGGGCAATCCGAACGTGGCCAAGGTCCTCGAAGGACCGGTCCCCGCGTGGAAGATCTTCGGCGCCCCCGGAACCGGCAACGGCGCGGCCGGCAGCCATTTCGGTTTCCCGCGCTTCCGGGAGGCCTCCTTCCTGCCCCGATTCCCGTTCGCCACAGTGACACTAAAGGATCGCAAGATCCCGCTCGACGTCGAAGTCACGGGCTGGAGCCCGTTTGTCCCCGGCGACGCGGATCGATCCAGCCTGCCCGTCGGCGGATTGGAGTACCGCTTCCGCAATCCGACCCGCAAAGCCGTCGAGGCGGTCTTCTCGTTCAACAGCAAGAACTTCATGTCCACCGGCGGCGGCAATTCCATCGGCCCCATCGACGGCGGTTTCGTCCTGCTCCAGAAAGGCACGGAAGAGAACCCCGCCAACGAGGGCGCCTTCGCCGCGTTCGTGGACGAGGATCACGTCGTGGTCGATCACTGCTGGTTCAAGGGAGGCTGGTGGGATTCGGCGACATTAGCGTGGCGCAACATCGCGCAGGGCGCGCTGGTTGCCAACCCGCCGCAAAAGGGAAGCTCTCCCGGTGCATCGCTGTTCGTGCCGTTCAAGGTCGCGCCGGGCCGGGAAAAGACGATCCGTCTGATGATCGCCTGGTACGTTCCGCGAACGGGCACCCGCCACGGCCGAGACGCCTCGGGCCCCGCGTTCAAGGGCAAGCCTTCGCGCGGGACGGCCGCCGAGCAGCAGGACGTGTCCGGCTTCCTCGGCAAGGGCCTTGTCAACACGTTCGATCCGAGCGGCGATTCCGCCGTCGGCACGCTCACCTCGCCCGAGTTCGAGCTGACCAAAAAGTACATTCATTTTCTCGTCGGTGGCGGCGGCCATGCGGGCAAGACCTGCGTCGAGCTGCTCGTCGGCGACCGGGCCGTCCGCTCGACCACGGGCGAGAACTCCGAGAAGCTGACCTGGGCCGCGTGGGACATCGCCGAGTTCAAAGGCAAGCGCGCCCGCATTCGTATCGTGGACCAGGAAACCAGCGCCTGGGGACATATTCTGGTCGACCACATCGTCATGACGGACGAACGCCGCCCCGGCCGGGAGATGGCCGGCACCCTCCTGAACGATTTCGAATCGTCCGATTACGGCGACTGGACCGCCGAGGGCCCGACGGCCACCTGCTCGGGCTCGGCCTGCCTGTACACAAATCATGTCCCCTGGTACGCCGGCCGCTTCGAGAACATCAAAGTCCTCACCCAGTACTGGCGCAAGAACTACAATCACCTGCGGCGCCAGTCGGCAACGTTCCGCGACGCGTTCTACGACACCACGCTGCCCGCCGAGGTCGTCGAGGCCGTGGCGGCCAACCTGACCATCCTCAAGTCCCCCACCGTATTGCGGCAGACCGACGGGCGGCTCTGGTGCTTCGAGGGATGCAGCGACAGCCGGGGCTGCTGCACCGGTTCCTGCACGCATGTGTGGAACTACGCCCAGGCGAAATGCCACCTGTTCCCCGAGCTCGAACGCAGCCTGCGCCAGACCGAGTTCAACGAGAGCCAGGACGAACGGGGCCACCAGACATTCCGCTCGGCGCTGCCGATTCGTCCCGTGGCCCACACGTTCCACGCCGCCTCGGACGGCCAGCTCGGCGGCATCATGAAGGTCTACCGCGACTGGCGCATCTGCGGTGACACCGCCTGGCTCAAGGGGATCTGGCCCCGGGTAAAGCAGAGCCTGGAGTACTGCATCACGACGTGGGACCCGCGCGGCCGGGGCGTGCTGGAGGAGCCGCATCACAACACCTACGATATCGAGTACTGGGGGCCGGACGGGCATTGCTCCAGCTTCTATCTCGGCGCGCTGACCGCCGCGATCGAAATGGGCTCCTTCCTCGGCGACGACGTCACGCAGTACCGCGACCTGCTCCGGAAGGGTCGCAAGTTCATGGAAGAGAAACTCTACAACGGCGAATACTTCTATCAGAAGGTCCAGACCAAAGGTCTCAATGCGACGTTTCGCCCGCTGGACACCTCGGCGAACGGCCCCGGTTACGACGACATCATCGCGGCGTTGAACAAAGACGGGCCGAAGTACCAGTACGGCACCGGCTGCCTCTCGGACGGGGTGCTGGGCTTTTGGATGGCGCGCGTCTGCGGGCTGGACGCCGACATCGTCGATCCGGCCAAGGTGCGCAGCAACCTGCGGGCGATCCACCGGTACAACCTCAAGGACGACCTGTCCGACCACGCCAATCCGCAGCGGCCGGCTTTCGCGGTCGGCAAGGACGCCGGCCTACTCCTGTGCACCTGGCCGCGCGGCGGCGCACCGGCCCTGCCGTTCGTCTACAGCGACGAGGTCTGGACCGGCATCGAGTACCAGGTCGCCTCGCACCTGATGTTCGAGGGCATGGTCGATGAAGGGCTCGACATCGTCCGCGCCTGCCGCAATCGCTACGACGGCCGTATCCGCAACCCGTTCAACGAATACGAATGCGGACACTGGTACGCCCGCGCCCTGTCCAGCTACGGCCTCATCCAGGGGCTCACCGGCGTCCGCTACGACGCCGTCGACAAGACGCTCTACATCAACTCCAGGGTCGGTGACAATTTCCGGTCGTTCCTCGCCACCGCAACCGGCTTCGGCACCGTCGGTCTCAAGAACGGACGCCCCTTCGTCGAGGTCAAGATGGGCCGCATCAAGATAGACCGCGTCCTGGTCTCCGGCAAGGAAGCATCCCTGGCCAAGCTCTGAGTGAACTTTTGCAAAATGGAGATTAGGCTTACTTTAGGGAGGAAAAATCTTCTTGT
>CAYPZL010000205.1:0-9459 GCA_964415045.1 uncultured Pirellulales bacterium
TGAGGCATCAGCTCGTCCATGATATCACGAAAGCGGTCATTGTGGTGTCTCTCGAGGAAGTGCACCATCTCGTGGACCAGGATGTATTCCAGGCAGGACACGGGCTTTTTGATCAGCTCCAGGTTTAGCCAGATGCGTCGGGCTTCGCTGGTGCACGTACCCCAACGGGTCTTCATCTTCTTGATCCGGACCTCCGCCACTTTGACACCGACCTTTGGCTCCCACTTTGACAAAAGCGGCGGGATCTGCTCTCGCAGGCGGCGGCGATACCACCGCAACAACACGGCCTCTCGATCATCCCGGGTCGTACCCGGACGGATCCGCAGCGCCATGGTGGTGTTGTTGACAATGTGAACGGACGGTGAACCATGATGCTCCACGACATCGAGGAGATACCGCCGCCCCTGATAGTAGTGGCTCTCCCCCGTAACCATCTCGCGTTGAGACTGCCGAACCTGTTCGTCGAATTTCTTCTGCTGACGGCGAATCCACCCTAGGCGGGAGATGACAGCAAGGCGGATTGCCTCATGGTCAAGCCGTCGCGGGGCGGCCACGCGAACCCGCCCGGTCGGCGGGTACACACCAACGTGGAGGTTCTTGATGTCCTTGCGGAACACTTCCACCGACAGGCCGCTGACTTCAATGGTAAAATTGTCAGTAGTCATGGCGGCTCTCAATGATGGCATAGATCTTGTTTACCAGGTCATCCGCATTCTTTAGCACCGATTTGATCGCATTGCGGACCTCGATTTGCTTGGCGCGCATGCCGCGCCAGTCGTCCTTCTTCACGGCGCGGACGGCTTTGTCGATTTCAAGCGCCGCCACGACGTCTGGCGGATTTGTGCTCTCCGCGATCCTTCCCTTTATTGCATCCGGAACGGTAAGATTCGATATATCGATACGCCCTTTCAGGTTATCGTAAAGAGCTCTTGTGGCCGGAGTGTGAATGGCAAAAGGATAACTCCCGGCCTGCGTCTCAGGCTTGCTCACATTCCTGGTCAGCTCCACGATCCTGGCCAGATAGGCCTTGTAGTCCAGCGCTTCCTGCCTGCGCTGGAGAATCAGCGCGTCGAGCAGCTCCGACATCTTCTCGTAGTACTTCGGGTTGACCGCGGATTCGTCGATGATCAGCTTGCGGACGTTGTTCTCGATGGTTTCCGCCATGGCTTCCGGGTTGCCCCGGATGCCGCCGGGGAGAAACTCAACCGCCTGCTCGCCTTGTTCGACGATCAGCTGGATGAGCGTCATGTCATCGAAGGCAGAGACGACTTCGCTTTCTTTGGCCCGGATGTACGTGTCCAGCAGGTGGCGCATGGCCGGCTCGTAAGCCTTCATGTCCACGTAGTCGCCGCTGGCCAGCTTCACCTCTTCGCGCACCTTCTCGTAGTGGCTGACTTCCGCTTTGATCTCCGCCGCTTCTTCGGTGGAGTACCCGGCCTCGGCCATTTCGTTTGCCAGGTTCGCGTAGGCGCGCACCAAAGCCGCCACCAGCTTGTACAGGGCCACACGCTTCGGCTCGTTATCCTTCAACTGCCCGGCGTTGCCGCTGTCCTTCGCGCAGAAAAAGCGGAGATAGGCGGCCGTATCCCGGGGCGGCTCCACCGGCTCGCACAACGCCTTGACCGACTCGCGGAGTTCCTCGAGCCGCTCTCTGCCTTTTTCCAAACGGTCCTTCAGCAACCCCTCGACATCTTCGGTATCGTATCCCTCGAAGGCCTCGCCCGTGTAATCCTTGATCGACTTTTCCAGGGATTTGAACAGGTCCTTGTAGTCGATTACGTAGCCGTACTCCTTGTCATCGCCATGGAGCCGGTTGATGCGGCAGATCGCCTGGAACAGGCCGTGGTCCTGCATGTGCTTGTCGATGTAGAGGTAGGTCGCGGGCGGCGCGTCGAAGCCGGTCAGCAGCTTGTCCACCACGATGAGCAGCTTCATCCGGCCCGGCTCTTTGATGAAGCGTTGCTTCACCTCCTGTTCGAACTGCTCGACCTTGTACATGGCCGTCTCTTCCGGCTCGTTGAAGTGAGCCGCGAGCATCTTCCGGTAGATGTCGTACTGCCGGAGCTTTTCGGTCATGCCCTCACCGGTCTCCTCGCCCTTGATGTCGCCGGGGTTCGGCCTGTACGAGGTGACGATGGCGCACCTGCCCGCCAGATCCGTTTTCTGGAACATCTCAAAGAAGCGGCACGCTGAGTAAATGCTCCCCGACACCAGCAGTGCGTTGCCGTGGCCGCTCTTGAGGCGGTCCCGCGTCTCCATGTCCAACAGAATGTCTGCGACGATCTTCTCCAGGCGGTCCTGCGCGCTGAGCACCTTTTTCATGGTGCCCCAGCGCTGTTTCAGTTGCGCCCTGGCCAGGTCGGACAGCCCTTTGGTCTTCACCTCGAACCACTGGTCGATCTTTGCCTGCGAGGTGATGTTCTGGTCGATGTCCCGGGCTTCATAGCGCAGGTCGAGCACCACGCCGTCCCGGACCGCCTCGTCGTACTTGTAGGTGTGGATATACGGTCCGAAGACCTCGATGCTCTTCCGTTTGTCCTTCTTCAGCAGCGGCGTGCCGGTGAAGCCGATCAGCATGGCCTCGGGCAGCAAGGCCTTCATGGCCTGGTGCAGCTTGCCCGACTGGGTGCGGTGGCACTCGTCCACAAACACGAAGATGTCGCCCCTGGCGCGGAAGCCTTTCGGCAGGTTCTTCCTGATGTCCTCAACGTAGGCTTCGATGTCCCGATCGCTGATCTCGTCGCCCGCCCCGAACTTGTGGATCAGCGAACAGATCAGCCACTCCTCGGTGGCATTGAGCACGCGAACCAGGTCGGCCCCGCTTTTTGTGCGGTAAATGTCCTCGCTGACGCCGTTGAACACCTTTTCGATTTGCTCGTCCAACTCCGTCCGATCGGTGATCAGCAGGACCCGGGCGTCCTTGACGTGCTCGCGGATCCATTTCGCCAGCCAGACCATGGTCAGGCTTTTGCCGCTGCCCTGGGTGTGCCAGATAATGCCGCCCTCGCGCTTGCGCACGTGGCCCTGCGCGGCGCGAACGCCGAAATACTGGTTGTGGCGGCAGGTCTTTTTCGTGCCCGCGTCAAAAACGATAAAGTCGTGGATGATCTCCAGCAGGCGATCCTTGCGGCAGAGCCAGCCGAGCTGACAATCGAGCCTGGTGATGCGGCCGTCGTCCCAGGGGCTGAGGTACTTGGGGTCGCCCGGCGACGTGGGGGTCCAGTCGTCCGCCTGCTCTTTCCATTCCAGGTAATACTTCTCCGGCGTCTCGATCACCCCGTAGCGCAGCCCCTCGGTGTCGTTGCCCGCCATCACGAGCTGCACGGTGGCGTAGAACGGCCGGATGAATTCCTTCTTCTGGCTGTCGAGGTTCTGCCGGATGCCCTCGGTGACCGAGACGGTGGAGCGTTTGAGTTCCAGCACGCCCAGCGCGATGCCGTTGACGTAGAAGACGATGTCCGGCCGTTTGTTGTGCTCCCCGGCGACGGTCACCTCTTCGGCGATGGCAAAGTCGTTACTGTCCGGATTCTCCCAGTCGATCAGCCAGGCGGTGATGTACTGCTCGCCGACGTCCGGCCTTACCTTCACGCCGTAGCGCAGCAGGCCGTAGACCTCGCGGTTGGCGTCATAGAGCGTCTTGCTGCCGCCGAGCCCGGCGGCCTTGTTCAGCTCGTGCAGCACCTTCCCGATGATCTTGTCGCTGTGGCCCTGTCGCTCGAGCCAGCCCGCCAGCAGGCCCTCCTCGACGTTGCGGTTGTCGGGCCGGTCCTTCCAGTGGCCGAGGTACCGGTAGCCCAATTCATCATGGCAGAACCGGATCACCCGCTGCTGGGTCTTGATTTCGCGCTGGCCGACGTTACTCATCTGCGTTCTCCAGGATTTCCCAATATCCTTTTTTGGTCGGGCCGACATGCCGGATGCGCCCGGCCTTCCGTAGTTTGTCAAGGTGGTATTTGATGCCGTCGGGAGTAAGTCCCAGGTGTTTCGCCAAGGCTTTACGGGTTAATTCCGGGTTCTCACGCAACAAGGTGATAATCCGTTCTTGGGTAGTTTCTTGGGTAGTTTCTTGGGTAGTCCCCCCAGAAACCGCGCCGGTTCCTCCGGTTTTCTCCCCGGTTTTCTCCGAAACGGCCCCGGGCAGAAAATGCAATGTCACCATCAGGCCGATGGGTTGCAAGTCAAACCGCGGGTCCGGGCAACCGTATTGTTTGCATGCTGTCAGGATACGCTGAATGCCACTGCCCCAGGCCTCGATCTTGCCGGCCAGGAAAAACACCCGGGCGACATCGGGATTGAACGGGACCGAGGCGTGTTTCCCCAACAGGTCTTTTACGGTCCAATTCTCGGGCAATCGCCCGTCGTTCCAAATCTCGATCCGATCATCGTAAACGCGTATCTGGATGGGATTGCCGGTCGAGTAATCGCGGTGGGCGATGGCATTCACGAGCGCTTCACGCAAGGCGGGTTCGGGAAGCGGCGCGGTTTCCATGCGGCCCTCGCCGGTAATTTCGATGGCGGCGTGTGTGTATTTGGTTTGCAGTAGATCGAGCGTCCGGGCGAGTTGCGTGAACAAGTCACCTTCGACGATGTCGTGAAAGCGGAGATCGCTTTCCGATTTGAAGTAGCCGATCTTGATGAACGCGCCGCTGAAGTATTCTTGCGGATCCGGATGAAAGAGTAACGCTGCCGCGCGCTTGAGATAGTTGCCGTCGGTGAGTCGCAGGCGCTCAATAAAGAGCCGGTCATCGTCATCTGCGATCGATGCGGGCAATCGCTGACGCCGCACGGCTTCAGTGCGGAACCAATCCAGGACCTGCTGATCCAAGTCGCCGATCTCGAGCTGCGGTTGCGGGACACCATCCCAGCGCTTGCCGGTCTTGCCCAGCAGAAACCTGTCGAGGGCGGCTCCCTTGAGTACCTGCCTGGTACTGCCGGACCGATAATGGTACTGCCCCTGGTAACTGACAGGATAGGGATAAGGCTCCACCGCGATTCGGATCAGCGCTTTGCCGTCCTCCTCAACAAGGTCCACATCGGCGATGATGCCCAGGGTATCCCGAATCTTGTTCGGCAGGTCTTCCATCAACCTGGCGGCATTGGCCAGCCCGACGGGCTGTCCCTGATTGTCCCGCCCGATTTCCAGCACGCCCCCCTGGGCGTTGGCAAAGCCGCAGATCCACTTCAGGTACTCGTCGCGCCACGACGCCTTCCACTCAACCTGTTGGTGCTCACTCATAGCCGCCCTCCGGCGCCACCAGCCGCACCCGGCCGGTGAGAAGCTGCTGCATCATGCCCTGCTTGATTTGCCGGGTGTTGATTTCACGTTGGCCGACTTGGGAATGGTGCATGTGTCATGCTCCTGAAAATATTGGTCATCCTGCCATAGGGCCGGGTTGGCGGCGATGTAGGCGGCGATGCGTTCGTATGATTGGGCGTTGCGGATGATATGGTCGTGAAACCGGGTTTGCCATACGGCCGTACCGGGGGTATGGCGGAATGTGTTGATGCGTTTGGTGGCCGCGGATTTGAATCCGGCCACGAATGATGAAATGGATTTGGGCGTGCGGTGGGCCACGCCGGTTTTTTGGGGTGGTTGCGGTTGGGGTAGAGACGCACGGTCGTCCGGTAGAGACGCACGGCCGTGCGTCTCTACAATGGCGTGGATGTGGTTGGGCATGATGACGTAAATATCGCAGATTAATTCCTGGCGGATTTCAAATGATTTTTCCCATTCCTGTTGCGCGATTTCACCCAGGGGTGACAAAACCATGCGCCCGTCGCGCACCTCGCCGAACAGGTGCGCCCGCCCTGCGGTGCAAATGGTGATGAAATACGCCCCGGGCGCGGCATAATCCCATCCCGGCAAACGGGCGGACGGGATGCGGTAACGGTTGCGGAATTTTTTCGGGTCGTTTGTTTGTGTCATCGGTTGCGTTCCGTATTACGTAGGTACAGATGCACGGCTGTGCCGCGTTGTTGTAGAGACGCACGGCCGTGCGTCTCTACAACAACGGATTGATTATGCGTTTGTACCGGTATGGTTGTGCGTTTCCATAGAAAAATATTTTTTACACCAGCCGCACCCGGCCGGTGAGAAGCTGCTGCATCATGCCCTGCTTGATCTGCTGCGTCTTGGCGCGGGGCTGTTCCAACGCCTCAATCTCGGCGTCCATGTCGGAGAGGACTCTGGCGATGGCGGATTGTTCTTCCACATGCGGTGGACACGGAATGAGAATCTGCTTCACATCACGTCCATTGATCGCTGGGTAGTTTGAGCCAGCTAACGTCTTCTCAATCTGTTTATTCACTTGGTACGCGAAGATGTGCGCGAATATGTAGCCTGGAACAGCACGACCGGACTTAGATCGGAGTACCGCGAACCCGGTTGAGCACACTGCATTTGGAATCTGTGATTTGTAGTGGAAGTGAGCCATCAAATTTGGTCTTACAGTCGACATCAGCACATCGTCATGGCGCAATAGGCGCCTCGCCCGTGATGGAGCAGTGGCAAAACGTTCTTCTGTCCAGCCCAAGAGCCTCCCTGCATCTACCTGCTCCAGCGAGATGTAATTGAATTGGTAGTCAGCCAGTGTCGAACTTGGCAGATTCTCGCAATCCACATCGACGAGCTCATCCAACCGCTTCACCTCCCAGTCCTCCGGAATCACGCCGACCTCGGTCTGCTTGTAGCCTGGTTTTTTCTGAAACCCCGGCAGGCGGGTTTTGCCGGTGAGGAGCTGCTGCATGGCGGCCTGCTTGATGGCCCGCTTCTTGGCGATCAGCTTGTCCAACGCCGCGATCAACCCATCCACATCCGACAACGCCTCGGCGATGGCTTCTTGCTCCTTTTTGGTAGGGGGGAGCGGCAACTTCACCATCGCCAAGTTTCGGGCGCTGATATGAACCACGGCATCACCTTGACCATAACGAGCCTTCTGCTCCGCAACGACGGGGTGATTAAGAAGGTGACCAAGGTAGAGGGAGTTCTGCCCGACTGGCCTGAGAATGACGATGTCGCCACCGGCGTAGGCCTCTTCCTCGCCAAGGTAGGCAACGCACTTGCCGATCTCCTCGGCTGTCTCGCCAGAGCCTGCGAAAAGCAGATCGCCGGTCTGGAGTGGTTGAGATGTCCGCGCTACAGATTCAGGGATGCGTGATGCAGGTGAATCGATATAGTTGTTGTAGCGGGTGTAGAGCTCACCGTAGCGGATACAGGCAAGCCCGTCGTCAGTGACATCGTCGCGCTTGATGCCCTTGCCTTTTATGAAGGAGCCGAGGTCATTGAGCGCCTTGACCTTCCAATCGACTGGAATTAGGCTTACATCCGTCCGCTTGTATCCCGGCGGCACGGCATCCTGTTCGGCTGCCTTCTCAATCGGCGTTTTTGCGGAATTCGTCTTCATGCCCATGACAGCCCCATCTTCTTCAGATGTTCGGCGACGGTGGCGCTGAGTTCGGCTACTTTCTGCTCCAGCACAGGCAGCGGGTCGGCGTAGCGTTCATCAAGCTCCCGCACCCGCGCTGCCAGGCGCTGGGCAACGGCCTGGAGTTCGCCGTCGATGCCTGCCTTGATCGCCGTGAACCACTTGTCGTCCACCGTCAGGGTTTTGATCTCGTCTTCGGTCAGTGCGCCGTAGCGGGCAAGTACCTGCCGGTCCAGTTCTTCCATGAGCGTGCGCAGGCGCTTTTTGGCCCCGGCCTCCTGCTCCATCAGCCTTGCGGCGTGCCGGGCGGCTTCGCACTCGTCGGCAAACTCGGGGGCATCGCTGTATTTCCTGAGCAGTT
Organism: uncultured Pirellulales bacterium; assembly: GCA_964415045.1. Classification (GTDB taxonomy): domain Bacteria; phylum Planctomycetota; class Phycisphaerae; order Sedimentisphaerales; family Anaerobacaceae; genus CAYPZL01. The sequence continues at coordinate 7,786 of CAYPZL010000205.1, forward strand.
CCTTCAAGCCCCCTTTGGTGACCTTGCCTTTGTCGCCCGCCGCCTCCTCCAGCAGGCCCTCTTCGCCGTTGTGCTCTTCGAGATATGCTTCGACAGCCTGGGCGGCTGCATCGACCCGGGCCTGGGCTGCATCGATGGCGGCCTGCTCGTCGGCAAAGTAGCGGGCGATGATCAGCGCCGGCGGGATCAGGTCCATCTTGTATTTCTTCCTGCCGATGGTCAGGTCCGGCGTCTCCTTGATCTTGCGGGCCTTGTCGTCAATGACGGCGCGGGGCTGAGCCGCATCCTTCCAGCCGTCGGCGGCGATCAGGTAAACGTCGTCCTGCATTACCTCGGCCCAGTAGTCCATCAGCCGCTGGTAAACGTCGTAGCGGTCCAAAAGAGGGATGTCGGTAAAACGCTCAAGCAGGTCTTCGGAGAGGGTATGGATTACCTCCCGCGGTTTGTCGCCCTGCTTCAAGGACATCAGCGCGGACCGGTGAGCGGCCTGCCATTCATCAACGACATGATTAACGGAGTCCTTGAAAGCATTGAACGCGGGATGTTCCAGCACGGTGGGTTTGACTTGTTGGGTTTTAACCCTGGGTTCCAGGTAGCCGGGGCGGCCGTTATCCTGGAACAGCGCCTCGCGCAGACGGGGCAGCACGGCCCAGTAGGCTTCCAGGGCGTCGACATCGCGCTCCGGGATGCCGCCGTTGAGATGGGCGTCGAGGTCGTGCAGGTCCTCCGGTTCGCTGCTGTCGATGTAGCGGGGCAGGTTGAGGTTGTAGTCGTTGGCTTCATTGGCGATCTCGGACATGGGCACCATGCGCGAGTAGCGGGGAACCTCCCGCTGGTGGTTGAAGACGTCCACGATCTTGTGGATGTCCTGGGCGCGCAGGCGGTTCTTGTTGCCGTCCTTGATGAAGCCTTTGGAGGCGTCGATCATGAAGATGCCCGTTCGGGCGTGGGCGTTCTCCTTGTCGATGACGAGGATGCAGGCCGGGATGCCGGTGCCGTAGAAAAGGTTGGCGGGCAGACCGATGATGCCCTTGATCAGACCGCGCCGGATCAGGTTGCGGCGGATGTCGGCTTCCTTGTTGCCCCGGAAGAGTACGCCGTGGGGCAGAATGATCGCGCCCTTGCCCTTGCTCTTGAGCGACTTGATGAGGTGCAGCAAAAAGGCGTAATCGCCGTTCTTGGCGGGCGGGATGCCGTACTCGAAACGGTCGAACTCGTCGTGGGCGGGGTTGAGCCCGTTCGACCAGGCTTTGGCGGAAAACGGCGGATTGGCGACGGCGAAGTCGAAGGTTTTCAGGGAGCCGTCCGGGTTCTTGAAGTAGGGATCGGCGAGGGTGTTTCCACGCCAGAGAAAGGCCGTGGGATGGCCGTGCAGGATCATGTTCATCCGGGCCAGCGCCCAGGTGGCGTTGTCCATCTCCTGGCCGTAGATGGTGATGCCGCGCGGGGCTTCGTCGGCCGCCTTGAGCAGCAGAGAGCCGGAGCCGCACGTCGGGTCGTAAATGGACTGGTCCTGGGTCGTCTCGGGACCAATGCCGACAACCTTGGCCATGATGCGAGAGACTTCGGCAGGCGTGTAGAACTGGCCTTTGCTCTTGCCGGACTCGGTGGCGAAGTGCCGCATCAGGTACTCGTAGGCGTCGCCGAGCAGGTCGTCGCCTTCGGCGCGGTTGG
>CAYPZL010000206.1:0-9422 GCA_964415045.1 uncultured Pirellulales bacterium
TCGGGCAAACAGGCCGAATCCCTTGAATTGGCACACCATTCTACGCGAGCACCCTTAAGGTTTGTTGGAAGTGTAGTTTTTGCAAAGCTTTACGTGATTACAGCATTTTGCCGGGTGTGCTCGACACGCAGGAGGTCACTGGTTCAAGTCCAGTACCGCCCATTATCGCAACATGTGATCGACCAGATCGACGATTGCATCCCTGATTCAGGCTCCCAAGCCCTCATCGTTCATCAACCGCGCCCCGGTCAATCCGTCTGTCCCATACGCGGCCCAGACCTCGATCAAAGACGGCGCCGGCGACCAGGGTATCCTCAATCGGGGGAAAACGGCGATCCGGGTGTGCGATCCGTGCCTCACTGACAAGCCCGATGGTTGGATCGCCGTGGAGATCGAGATCCGCCACGTCGCTGGCTGGGGAGCACATTCGAGGGTTGTATGTTGACCACGCCAGTAGTATTCTGGTAGTCAGTCACGTTCAGGATGAGTGTTGTCTCGTGCGGGAGCCGCGCGAGGCCCGACGTAACGTCATGCAGGAGAACTGTTGGTGATGAGTTCGCCTGAGGCCATCCGGGGAACTGTCTACGATTTGCCGCTGCTCCAGGCGCCGGCTGCGGAAGAGCAGATGAAGGGCTCGGAACGCCCCTTGCCGGTGCCCCTGCTCGTCCAGAACGCTTTGTGGTTCTGCCGGTTCCGGTGGCTGGTGATCGCCACACTTGTCGGCTACGGGGCCGTGGGGCTGGTCCCGGGATTGACCGTGCGTTTCGGAATCCGTCCTCCCGGCGCATGGCCCTTCGCCATTGCCGGGATTCTGACGCTGAGCAACGCTGTTTTTCTGTTCCTGGCGCGGACCAAGACGTCGTCTGCCAGGATTATATCCAACCTCTGGATTCAGATCGTCACGGATCTGACCGTCCTGACCGTCGTAGTTTACTTCGTCGGCTCCCTGGAGACGAACATCGCGTTCGCCTATCTCTTTCATATCGTTCTGTCCTGCGTGTTCTTCTCTCGCCGGCAGAGCCTGGTTGTGACCGTGATGGCGATCGGCATGTTTGGTGTTTGCACCGGCGCAGAATACGTTCTGAAGATACTGCCTCCCACGAGTGTTTTCTTGCGCTCTCATCTCGAAGACGATGTTCGAACTGAGCTCGTTACGTTGACCATAAACTTCTTTCTTACCGTTGGAATATGGGCGGTCGTCTGGTATCTTGCCTCCCGCCTGTCTTTCATGGTGCGTCAGCGGGACTTTGAGCTGGCCGAAACCAACAGCCGCCTTGAGGCTGCCCAACGCGAGCGGTCGCGGCATATGCTTGCCACGACCCACCAACTGAAGGCTCCGTTCGCCGCGATTCATTCCAACGCGCAGCTCCTTCTCCAGGGGTATTGCGGCGATATCCCCGAGGAAGCGGTGCAGGTGACGCAGCGGATCATCGCCCGGTGTCGACGGCTGACGACTGAAATCCAGGAGATGCTCCAACTGGCGAACCTCGGTTCGGCCAGCCAGGAGCCTCCTCCCGAAACAAGGATCGTCTCGACGGAGCTGTTGTTATGGTGTATGTCCCAGGTCGATCCTGTGGCACGTGAGCGAGACATTGCCTTCACAACGGATCTTCGGCCCGTCATTCTGATAGGAAGCGAAGATCACTTCAAAATGCTGTTTGTCAATCTCCTGTCCAATGCCGTGGTCTATTCCCACAACAATGGGCGGGTCCACGTGGCCTGCCGCCCGGACTCAAACTCGGAGCCTGTTGTCACGATCGCGGACAACGGCATCGGCATAGCCCCGGAGAAGCTGCCGCACATCTTTGAGGAGCATTATCGTACCAAGGAAGCGGTGCGACACAACAAGGAGTCTTCCGGACTGGGCCTGGCCATTGTCAAACACGTGGCAGAAATGTACGGGATTCGCATCAGAGTTGAGAGCCGCCCGGGTTCCGGGACGAGGTTTGAGCTCAGGTTTCCGCCTGCGGATGCCCGCCGGACCGAATGATTGAGAAGGAGAAGTGAGATGGCTTACCTGTTGATTGTGGATGACGACGAGGACTTCGCCAATACCGCTGCGACCGTTCTACGCAAGGAAGGACACGAGGTCCACGTTGAGCTGGACACGGATGACGCGATGCAGAACATGGAAGACAGATGCCCGGACCTGATCATTCTGGATGTCATGTTTCCGGAAAGCGCCCACGCGGGCTTTGACCTGGCTCGCTTCATCCGTCACGAAAGCGGCAAGCTCAAAGATGTTCCCATCCTGATGTTGACCGCCATCAATGCCAAGTTTCCTTTAGGGTTCGGCCCCCAGGACATCGACGACGCGTGGATGCCGGTGACCGGTTTTCTGGAAAAGCCCGTCGATCTCGAAGTCCTGAAACACAAGGTGGCCAAGCTCCTGAGTGAAGCCAAGACGGTCGATTGACGGCATGTAAGCAGCCGGTTCGTTGTGTTGTGGTTGGGTTCAAAAGAGCCGGCGGGAATGCGGTGGATATGTCGTGCCGTGCAAGGGGGGCTCGCGTCCCCCCGGGAGATGTTTCGCCGGGGGCTCTGCCAGATGGAACCCGGATGGTATGGTAAGTCTACAGTTATCCTGGGCTGTGGCAACTGGTTGTGTGGCGATGACGGGTTCGGCCCGACCGTCGCCCAGCGCCTGGAGCGTGACTTTGAGATTCCACCCGATGTCCACGTTCTGAATGCAGGAACTTCCGTCCGCGAGATTCTCTTTGACATCGCGCTGTCTGGCAGGAGACCGGTCCAGGCACAAGCGGCGCCGGCCCCGCAGACACGTCAATCCTGCGGCAGCTTGGGCTCGTCGTGATTTTCTGGAGAAGGCTTTGCATGTGCGAAGGTCAGCAGATAGTATATGCGGCGGTCTCGACACGCACTTGGCAGTTACGGACTCAGCGGCTCTGATGAGTCCCATATGGATAGGTGTGCTGTATGGTATCAGGAGTAGTCGCGTGAAGTGTTTCTGGCGTGATATCTGTTGCCGTGAAGGGAGCGTTCTTCCATGCCCTTAGCCAGCAGAAAAGAGAGCCTTGGCGCCTACAAACGGGGACGGACCGGCACGCTGCGGGTCGACGGCGGGATCTCGGTGCGTTTCGAGCAGGCCCGGTTCACTCGGGCCGACGCACCGGTTACGCCGGGGCAACTTCGACACCCTCTGACCCAGTGGGGCCGGCGACTGAGAGACATCCAGGTGCAACAAGGCCAGGCAGTGCAGGGGGGGCAGCTCCTGGCCCGATCCGAGCACCTGGAGCTTCGGGCCGGATTGCCGGGCAGGATCACGGAGATCGTACCTTCCAAACGCAGAACCAGGGGGTATATTGCGATCCAGGTAGACCGGGCAAAGCAGTCCGGTAGCCGGAGCAAAGGCGTGGGCAAAGACGCTCCCGCGAGCGAACTGCGGCAATTCGCCCGCGAAAAAGGCATCTGGCCGGAAATCCAGACGGGGATGGAGATGCTGCCGCCGCACCCCGACGACGAGCCCAAGGCGATTGTCGTTCGCTGTGTGTATGCCGAGCCTTTTGTGGCTCGCGGCTCCGACATCATCGGGGCGAATGTGGACGCCTTCACCAACGGCCTGGAGGTTCTCTGTCGTTTGGGCGGCGGCTACGCCCCGATCGAACTGACTTTCCCGGAGCAGGACGGCCACCTCGGCAAGACCATCCGCGAACGGCTTCGCGGCCGGGCCCGTGTGCGTACCGTGACCGTGCCGGTACAATACCCGGTGGAGAATCCCCTGCTCCTGAGCACCCTCCTGGGCCAGGCGCACGACTGGGGGCCCGATCATTTCTGGGTGCTGGATCCGCAAGCCGTGATTGCCCTGTGGAGGGCCTTCGACAGCGGACAGGCCTGGGATATGCGAACGATTGCGATCTCCGGCCCTGCGGTGGAGACTCCGGCGCTGGTGGAGGCGCCGTTGGGTACGCCTTTGCTGGAACTGGTCAAGGATCGTGTCGGAGGCAGGGATCCGGAAGGGTGCTGCATCCTGCGGGGCGGGCTGTACCTGGGGCAGCGCGCCGACAAAGGCGACGGCCTGGCGTATGGTGACCGTACGATTACCGTGATTGCGGAAGAGGAAGGGCCGGAATTGTTCGGCTGGCTGAATCCCGGCCGGGACCGGCACTCCTGGACCAATACGTTTGTCTCTTCCCTGACGCATCCGGTCTTTCGCGCGAAGTCTCTGCTGCGAGGGGGGCGACGGCCTTGCGTGCAGTGCGGATTCTGCCGCCAGGCGTGCCCCGCCGGGCTGTACCCCCATCAGTTGCATCGGTTGGTCTCGCTCGAACTTCTGGAGGAGGCCGAACAGATGGGGCTGCTTAACTGCGTGGAGTGCAACAGTTGCTCCTATGGCTGTGTGAGCAAGTTGGATCTGGCCCATGATATTATCCTTGCCCGACGGAAAGTGCTCCAGGAGGAGTGAGATCGGCAGGGGCCGGGAATCGGAAAGCCGAATACAGGTGATTGGCGTCAGACGCTTATAGATGGTGGTCTTGCATGGGGCTTATTGATAAATTCCTGGACCGGACTCGGGGATACTTCGATGGCGAGGAGGCGCCATTGCGGTGGCTCTATCCCCTCTTTGAGACCATGGAGTCGTTCTTCGTGTTGCTCCCGCGGCGGTCGGCGCAGGCGCCCGTCGTGCGCGACGCCATTGAATTGAAGCGCTATATGACGGCGGTCATCCTCTCTCTGCTGCCGCTCTATGCCTTTGGCCTGGTCGTATTTGGCCCGCGTCTGATCCTGATGACTGTGGTCAGCTACGCTGCGGGTCTGGCGGTCGAGTTTCTGTTTGCCATCATTCGCAAGGAAGAGATCAACGAAGGGTTCTTCGTAACGGGCCTCATCTTCCCCATGGTGCTCCCGCCGGCGACCCCGTTGTGGATCGTGGCGATCGGCGTGATGTTCGGGGTCTTCTTCGGCAAGGAGGTCTTCGGCGGCACGGGCCACAATATCTTCAACCCGGCCCTCGTCTCCCGGTGTTTTATCACGTTGTCCTGGCCCGGCCTGCTGTCCGAGACCTACACGAAGCCCTTTGCCTGGCTGGATACTTTCAGCGGCGCCGAGACCACAGCGTTCGCCACGCCGGTGGATGCCCTCACCACGGCCACGCCGCTGAGCCACGTGGGCGACGTGGTGCGTAGCGCCGATCCGGCAGTGTCCCTGGGTGGTTCTGACGTCTTACGCTACTATTTTGGCCTCTGCAGCGGCAGCGTGTGCGAGACGTGCGCCGTCCTGATTCTGATCACCGGCGTCTGGCTGGCCTGGACCAAGGTCAGCAACTGGCGCACCCCGGTTTCGATCCTGCTGGCCTACTTCGTACCCGGCATGGTCCTGGCGTGGATCTGGCCCCAGGTCTTTGCCTCGCCTCTGGTCGGTCTGGGCGTCGGCGGCCTTCTGTTCGGGGCCTTTTACATGGCCACGGACCCCGTCACCTCGCCGGCGACAAACGAGGGCAAATGGATTTACGGGATAGGGATCGGCCTGGTGGTCCTGCTGATTCGCGGTCTGGGCGCCGCGCCCGAGGGAGTGACGTACGCGATTCTGGTGATGAACATCTTCGCCCCGTTGATCGACAGGCAAATCATCCGCGCCAGCGTCCCGGCCCCGCTTCCCAGAAAGGAGGGCATACATGAGCGATAAGGCCAAGTCGCTTCTGTTTCTTCTGGTCATGGCTCTGATTGCAGGCAACGGTCTGGCGGCTATCAGCATGGGCCTGCGCGAGCGGATCGAGAACAACCGCAGGATGATGCGCGTCCGCAGCCTCCTCGACGTCCTGCAGGTGCAGGGACGCGAGGGCAAAACCGATGCGGAATTGCTGGCGATCTATGAAAGCAGCGTTCTGGAAAGGCCCGGCGAGTTTCCGCTCTATGTATATCAGGAGGACGGTCGGGATGTGGCGCTGGGCTTCGATCTGAACGGTCCGGGGCTCTGGGACAAGATTAGGGGTTTCATGTCGGTGGAGAACGACGGCGTCACCGTCCGCGGTGTCCGGTTCTACGAACAGAATGAAACACCGGGCCTGGGAGGGGAGATCGGCACGCCGATCTTCGAGCGGCGATTCGTCGGTAAGAGGTTGTATGAATCGGACCGGGTGCTGCGTATCGTCAAAGCCGGCAGTGCGGCCGACCCCAGCGCCACGGAGGTGGACGGGATCACCGGCGCTACGCTGACCTGCGAAGCGGTCAACAAGTTCATGGTCCCGACGATTGAAAGATTCCGTGAGCAGGGTGCCGGTGGCAGATGAACGATCGCAGATCATGCGGATTAGACACAGACCGACGCGGATGGGCGTTCATCCCCCGCGTCGCTGACCTGGAGCAGCTTTGATGATGAGCAGATCGCAAAAGACGAATTCCCCGGGCAACGGCAACAGTTTGTCGGCGGACCTGCGCAAGGGACGCCGAGCGCTGCGGGCCGGCATCTTTCTGGACAACCCCATATTCTGCCAGTTGCTGGGCGTGTGTTCGGCCCTGGCGGTCACCGGCAAGGTGGCCAACGCCCTCGTCATGAGCGGCGCGGTGATCTTTGTGGCCATGATGAGCAATGGCCTGGTCTCCATTATGCGAAACAGCATCCCCCGGCGGATTCGGCTGATCGTGGAAGTCGTGGTCATCGCGTTTTTTGTCATCGCCTTCGATCAGGTGCTCAAGGCGTTCTGGTTCGAGATGAGCCGCGAGTTGGGACCGTACGTGGGACTGATCATCACCAATTGTATCATCATGGGCCGCGCCGAGGCCTTTGCCCTGCAAAACCGGGTCGTACCCTCTGTGATGGACGGTTTGGGTAACGGCCTGGGGTACACCCTGGTGCTTTGTTCCGTAGCGGTCATTCGGGAGCTGACCGGTTCGGCCAGCATCCTGGCCGGGACCCCGCTGGCCATCGTTTTCCGGTCCGGGGAATTGCCGGCGGACATGCCGTGCCTGATACAGATACCGATCGATATGGCCCCCGCCCAGATCATGGCGATGGCCCCGGGGGCATTCTTTACGATTGCCGTGTTGATCTTTGTGTTCGGTGCGTTCAAGCCTGGGGAGACGCAGTAGCTGAGGTGCTTCTTGAGCGAAGCCGGGAATATGAGGTAGACGAGATGGATCATCAGCCTTTTTGGATCATCCTGATTGCGGCGATCTTCACCAACAATATCCTGCTGAGCTATTTTCTCGGCATGTGCTCCTTCCTGGCGGTCAGCAAGCGGGTCGAGACCGCGGTGGGGCTGGGCATGGCTGTGGTTTTTGTCAGCACGTGCACGAGTGCCATCAACTGGCTGATCTATTACGAGCTGCTCAACCCGGAGACGAGCATCCTCGGCGTGAATCTGCGTTTCCTACAGTTCATTGTGTTTATCGCCGTGATCGCCGCCTTTGTGCAACTCGTGGAGATGATCGTGGAGAAAGTCAGCGACCAGTTGTACACGGCGCTGGGAATCTTCCTGCCGCTGATTACGGTGAACTGCGCCATCCTCGGGGCGTGCCTTTTGATGGTGATCCGCGAATACGATTTCGTGCGCTCGGTGGCCTACGGACTGGGCAGCGGGCTGGGGTGGATGTTGGCCATCGTGGCCATCGCGGGGATACGGGAGCGTTTGCGTTTCAGCCATGTGCCGGCCGCTCTGGGTGAGACGGGAATCGTCATGGTCGTTACCGGCATCATGGCCATGGCCTTCATCGGCTTTGCCGGAATCGTGTCGCTGTAGTCCGGGGCGAGCGGCCGACGGCCATCGTTGGACTGTTTTTGAGGAGAACGACGTCCGTGGAGCTTTTTCTTTGGTCATCGATCGTTTTTTGCGGAACCCTGGTGGGATTGGGGGCCCTGTTGCAGGTTGCGGCCAGGTTCCTGGTCGATCCCGGTCCCTTTACCATCGACATCAACGGCGGAGAGAGGGTGTTCCAAACCGAAGGCGGATCGACACTGCTGGCGGCTTTGACGGACAACAAGATCTTCATCCCCTCGGCCTGCGGCGGTCAGGCCACCTGCGGACACTGCAAAGCCCGGGTCCTGGACTCTCAGGAGTCGGACGTCCTGCCCACGGAGAAGGCGTTCATGACCCGCCAGGAACTGCGCAACGGGACGCGCCTGGCCTGTCAGGTCAAGGTCAAGCGAGACCTGGCGCTGCGGATCCCGGGACACCTCCTGGCCGTCAAACAGTACCGGGCCGAGGTCGTTTCCACCGTGGACCTCACCTACGACATCAAGGAAATTCGTCTCAGGCTGCTGGAACCGGACCGGATGGACTTCAGCTACGGACACTACATCCAGGTCAACGTCCCCGATCCCGATGAGGGCTATATCAGCCGGGCCTATTCCATTTCCGCCCCGATTCGAGAAAAGAACGAGTTGGAGCTAAACGTGCGCCTGCATCCGGCCCATGGCAAAATCCCCGCCGGCAAGGGGTCCAGTTATCTGCACAGTCTCACGGCGGGCGAGGAAATCACGGTGACCGGTCCGTACGGTGAGTTCGAACTGGACCAGGACCCCAACGTACATCTGATCTGCGTGGGCGGCGGCGCGGGTATGGCCCCCATGAAAAACCTGATCCTGTCCGTCCTCGACACGATCCCGGGAAAACCAGTGTCGCTCTTTTTCGGTTGCCGCGGGACGGCCGACGTCTTTTACCTGGATATGTATGAGGAACTGGCTCGCAAGCACGAGCACTTCAAGGTCGTGTACGCCCTCTCCGATATGCAAGAAGGAGAGCAATGGAACGGCGAGACCGGGTTTATCCATCTTAGTGTGGACAAGCACCTGCCGGACGATCTGCGACCCCACCAAGCCTTTCTCTGCGGTCCTCCTCTCATGATCGAAGCGGTCACGGAAGTCCTGCTGGACAAGAACATGAAGCCCGAGCGAATCTTCTACGACAAGTACTGAGTGCCGGACTCGGCACTGTACGGGATGTGGGGAGGGGCGGCCCGGGAGATGATGCGCTTGTCGGGCGTCAACAGCCCTTTCGTGCAGCTCGCGCCCCCGACGCAATCGCGTTCTTTCAGAAGTGCCTCGTTGATTTTTCTATCAGTTCTTCCGAACGTCGTATGCGAAGAGTTTCTCCGAATGACGTACGTAGAGCCGTCTGCCGTGGACGACCGGATGCGCCCAGTACAGGCCTTTTCCACCCCGAGGCAGGCGAAACGAGCTGATTTCATCCCACTTCTCAGGCGTGGCCTTCACAAGCGACATTGTGCCTCTTTCGTTCAGGCAATAGAGCATGCCTTCGGCAAATGTGAGAGCTCCCTTGCCATCCGCCTGCCACCGTTTGTCTCCGGTGGCAAAGTCGAGGCAGAACCAGCCGCGGGCTTCGTGGCCGGCGCCGTAGAGGTGCCCGTTTACCAGGAGCACCCCGCCGTGATGGTTGTCCAGCAGTTCACTCTTCCGTGTCATTTCGGCAAGCGTGCATGAAGTAGGATCTTTTTTGGTGGTATTGTCAG
>CAYPZL010000207.1:0-9186 GCA_964415045.1 uncultured Pirellulales bacterium
GACTCCTGGTGGCCGCATGAAAACCAATACAAAAATCAGTCAACTTGAGTATTTGCCTTTTACATTTTGATTTATCCAAGGGGTAGATCATGTTGCTTGCAGGACATCCCTCATCCGCGTCGATTCACACGGTCGGAACCGTGGTCACCGTCCTTGGCCTGTACTGCCCACCGTGTCAGCATACGTTCGTGGAAATCCTATCGGGCGCGGTGCTCCGCGTCAACGGGCACCTTTGGATTTTCCGGGACAGCGCCTGGCACCCGCTCCCGGATTTGCGCTGCACCGAGTGTGCGCGCAGCGTCCTCTACGTCGCCCAGGCCCTCTGAGATAGGTCAGGGTCCGCCCGAATGAAGCTGTAGGCCCGAGGCCGGAGGCGGGAGGAATGCCTTCAGCCTATGGCCTATAACCTCCGGCCTTCCGAGTCGCAGCCGCTCCGGCGTCCGGTCATTTGCCCAAACCGGGCTTTATACTCTTTTCGTCCGCGATGATTGTCTCTACAATGGGCTGTTGTTGCAAGGATTCAACGACGAAGTGGCATCGTCAGGACCGACGACCTCGGCGGAAAAACCATCGCCGGGCTTGGCCTGACGCTGCCACCCGGATGGTATAAAGGATTGGCACAACCGTGGTGGGGATCATGTCCAAGCCGGACACGCAGCGCAAGCTGGAAATCCTCAGCGAGGACGCCCGGTACGACCTGGCCTGCGCGTGTGGCACGAGCCGGGACGAAGGGCGTCGCCGCGGCAGCGACGGACGCTGGATCTATCCGGTCGCCCTGCCCAACGGCGGCAAAAGCGTCCTGTTCAAGACCCTGGTCTCCAACGTCTGCGCCAACGACTGCAAATACTGTCCGCTGCGTCAACAGCGGGATGTGCGGCGCTGCACGCTCGGCCCCGAAGAGACCGTCCGGGCCTTTCTGGACTACTACGACCGGAAGAAAGTCTTCGGTCTGTTCCTCAGTTCCGGCGTCGTCGGCTCGCCGGACGCCACGATGGACCGGCTCGTCGCCACGGCCCGCCTCCTGCGCAGGCGCCATCAGTTCAAGGGCTATATCCATCTCAAGGTGATCCCCGGCGCCAGCGACGCGGCGATCGAGGAGGCCGTCTCGCTGGCCAGCGCCGTCTCGCTCAACATCGAGACGCCCGGCGCGAGCCACCTGGCCCGCCTTTCGCAAAAAAAAGAGTACGTCCGCGACATTATCGAGCCCATCAAGCTGATCAGCAGACTGACGGCACGAGGCTCCCGCTTCGAGCGGGTCAAGCAGACCACGCAGTTCATCGTCGGCCCGGCCGGCGAATCCGACGCCGAGATCGTCAAGTACATGTGGGGCCTTTACGACCGGCTTCAAATGCAGCGCGTCTACTTCAGCGCGTACCAGAAAGGCCTGGGCGATGCGGCCCTCTCCGGCGGACCGCAGGCCGGCGGCGATCCGTTCCTGCGGGAGCACCGCCTCTACCAGGTGGACTTCCTCATGCGCAAGTACGGTTTCAAGGGCGATGACGTCGTGTTCGACGAGCGTGGGCAGTTGTCCCTCGAGATGGACCCGAAGGAAGCGTGGGCCCGGTGTCACCCCGAGTTCTTTCCCGTGGACGTGAATCGCGCCGCGCCGCTGGAGCTGCTGCGGGTCCCGGGTCTGGGTCCGGTGACGGTGAACCGAATCGTGCAGCGGCGCCCAACCGGGCGGCTCCGGCGGCTCGACGAGATCGGCAACGTCGGCGCCCGCCTGAACAAGGCGAAACCGTATCTGGCTTTCTGAATATTTTCATTGCCAAACGCCGGCGGCTCTCTATAATTCGCGGACCAAAAATTGCGGCTGACCGAAGTCAGACATGAACAGGCTTGCATAACAGGAGGTGACAATGGCAAACAGGGTTCCCACCAGGGTCTTCTTGACGAAGGGTGTCGGTCGCCACAAATACCAGCTCAAATCGTTCGAAGAGGCGCTGCGGAAGGCGGGCGTGGCGCAGCAGAACCTCGTGCAGGTATCTTCGATTCTGCCGCCGAAGTGCCGGATCATCAGCCGGGAAAAGGGCCTGGCGCAATTGACGCCGGGCGAGATCTGCTTCAGCGTGATGGCCCGGGCCGACACCAACGAGCACGGACGCCTGGTGGCATCTTCCGTGGGCATCGCGGTGCCGAAAGACACGGCCAAGTGGGGCTACCTCAGCGAGGTCCACGGCCACGGCATGAATCAGAACGAAGCGGCCGACATGGCCGAAGACCTGGCCGCGGGCATGCTGGGAACCACCCTCGGTCTGGAAGTCGATCCCAACAAGGCTTGGTCGGAAAAGGAGCAGGTCTACAAGTCCAGCGGCCTGATCATCCGCACCTCGAACATCACCCAGGCCGCCCGCGGCCAGAAGGACCTCTGGACCACCACCGTGGCCATCGCAATGTTTCTGTTCGACTGAACCGCAAGCATGCAAATTGGAGATTGGAGATTGCGGATTGGAGATTCGCATAACGACGGGTGGCAGCGTCAAGCCCGAAGGGCTTGGCGATGGCCCGTTGACCGGGGAAGTGCAAAGATACACGGAACAGGCACGTCGGCCATCGCCAAGCTGCGCTTGACGCTGCCACCCCGCGGCAAATTGGAGATTGGAGATTGCGGATTGGCGATTGGGGATTGGCGGACCTCGGTGGCGCGAATCTCCAATCGGCAATCCGCAATCCGCAATTGTGTCTGAATCTCCAATCCGAAATCGCCAATCGAACAGCAGGTACTTCAACATTGGAGTGAATCGTGACCGTGACCGTGACCGACACGCCCAGCTTCGGGGACATACCGCCCGAATATCGCCGGCCGGACAAGGCCGGCGTGGTCGTCGTGCCCGTCCCGTACGACCGGACGAGCACCTGGATCAAGGGCGCCGACCGGGGGCCACGAGCCATCATCGAGGCGTCCGCCAACCTGGAGCTGTACGACATCGAGACCGACTCGCAGGTGTTCCACAACGGCATCTTCACCGACGCTCCCGTTGAGGGCGATCTTGCGCCCGAAGACCTGGTCGCGGCGGTCAGGCAGCGCGTCGAGGCACACCTGGCAAACGACAAGTTCACGGTCGTCGTCGGTGGCGAACATTCGGTCAGCATCGGCGCGGTGCAGGCCCACGCCCGCGTGCATCCCGGCATGACCGTCCTCCAGCTCGACGCCCACGCCGACCTGAGAGACGAATACGAGGGATCGAAGTACAATCACGCCTGTGTGATGGCCCGGGTCAAAGAGCTGTGCCCCGTCGTCCAGGTCGGCGTCCGCAGCATGGACATCTCGGAAAAGCCGTCGATCGAGGAGGGTCGCGTGTTTCGGGCCGAGGAGATCCAGGGCAGCACGACCTGGATCGACCAGGTCGCGTCCCGCTTGGGCCAAAAGGTCTACGTTACGATCGATCTGGACGTCTTCGATCCGGCGATCATGCCGTCGACGGGAACGCCCGAGCCGGGCGGGCTGCTGTGGTACGATGTGCTGGCCTTGTTGAGAACCGTGATCCGCCGGGCAACGGTGGTGGGCTTTGACGTGGTCGAGCTGTGCCCGACCGAGACCAACCGGGCCCCCGATTTCCTGGCGGCCAAGTTGATTTACAAGCTCCTGAGCTACAAATTCCGAGGGTAATATGGAAAAGCAAGACCTTCTCCGAGAGCCGGTCGAACACATCGATATTCGGACCTTCGACGCCTCGCCCATCATCGACGCGATGCGGGAAATGTCCTTTACCGCCCGCGACACCGCCCGGGCCGCCGACATTCTCAACCGAATGATCGCCGACGCAGACTGCACGATCATCCTCTGTCTGGCCGGCAGCACCAGTGCCGCCGGATGCATGCAGGTCTATGTCGATATGGTCCGTTATAATATGGTGGACGCGATCGTCGCCACCGGCGCGACCATCGTCGATATGGATTTTTTCGAGGCAATCGGCTTTCGGCACTACAGAGGCAGTGCCACGGTGGACGATAAGAAACTCAGAGAGCTCTACATCGACAGGATTTACGATACATATATCGATGAAGAGCAGCTCCAGGTTTGCGACGAGACGATCAAGGAGATCGCCGACGGCCTGGAACACCGCCCCTACTCGTCCAGGGAGTTTATCCGGGAAATGGGCAGGTACCTGATGACGAACGCGAAGAAGAAGAACTCGCTGGTCCAGACGGCCTACGAACACGACGTGCCCGTCTTCTGCCCGGCGTTTTCCGATTCCAGCGCCGGCTTCGGCCTCGTTAAGCATCAGGTCGACCACCCCGACAGCCACGTCTCGATCGACTCGGTGAAGGACTTTCGCGAGCTTACGGAGATCAAGCTCAAATCGCCCGTGTCGGGCCTCTTCATGGTCGGGGGCGGCGTGCCGAAGAACTTCGCCCAGGACACCGTCGTCTGCGCCGAGGTCCTGGGACATTCGGTCGATATGCACAAGTACGCGGTCCAGATCACCGTCGCTGACGTCCGGGACGGCGCCTGCTCCAGCTCGACGCTGAAGGAGGCCTGCTCCTGGGGCAAGGTGGACACGGCCTACGAACAAATGGTCTATGCCGAGGCCACCTCGGTGGTGCCTCTCATCGGCAGCTACGCGTATCACAAGCGCCTCTGGGAAAACAGGCCGCAGAGGCGGTGGAGCCGGATCTTTGCATCCGCGCCAGCAGGAGAAGGAAAATGACCAGCCGTACAATGCCCGCGGTGGCGGCGTCCATTCTAACGATCTGCGTCTTGACCCTGGCCGGCTGCAAGGGACGCGAACTGGAAAAGGCCCGGCGCGAGGCGCGAGAGGCCAAGGTCACCGTCGTCAGGCTCAAAAAGAATCTTGACGATGCGAAGAAGGAAATCTCCGAGCTCAAAGCCGAGCGCGACGCCTTCAGGGAGGCACGCGACGAGTTGCAGCAGCGGGAGAATCAGCTCATCAAGGACCAGGAGGAGGCCTCGGCGCTGGTGCAGCGGGCCGAAGAGATGATCGTGCAATTGACCGCGCGAGCCAACGGACAGGCCGGAGCGACGGCCGCCCTGGAAAAGCAGGTTGCGGACTTGAAAGCACTCGTCGCCGAGCAGGAGAAGATCATCGAAGAGCTGCAACAGGGAGCCGACACCGGGCGCATCACCGTCGGGACTCCCGACAAGCTCGGACTGGAGACAACCGAAGACATCAACGACGTTAACGACGTCACGGAATAGGTGCCTCCGACGCAGCCGTTCCTGCGCCGTGCCGGTCGCGTCGAATTCCCCGGGACTTTGCAGTCCCCACAGCGCGCTTTCCGCTTGCATGTTCGAGGCGGCGCGGTAGCATGCATCGGAACCTGGAACCGTAAGTGGGCCGACCGCGAAGTCTCCCGGCCCCTGCCAATGCGTCATGGAGGACAACACGATGTGGGATTTTCTGCAAGACTGGCAAACCTGGGTCTTGTTCCTGGGCGCGTCGCTGTTCGCCGTATTCGCGGCCTTAGTGTGCCATTACCTGCTCGTGAAGATCCTGTCGCGTCTGGCCAAACGCAGCACCTCTCCCGTCGACGAGCTCCTCATCAAGCACTTTCGGCGACCCGTTCGCTGGATCATGGCGGCGGTGGCGCTGCGGCTGACCGTCGAGCCGTTCGAGCTGCCCGAAGGAATGCAGAGCCTTGTCCGCACCGCCTTCGGCATGGTGTTGATCGCCCTGGTCGCCTGGCTCCTGATCAAAGCCACGTACGTGCTCAACGACGTCGTGATGCTGCGGTTCCGGGTGGACGTCAAGGACAACCTGCAGGCCCGCAAGATTCACACGCAGCTTCGCGTCCTGCGGCGGATCATCATTATCATCGTCGTCATCGTCGCGGCGGCCTCCATCCTGATGACGTTCCCCAAGGTCAGGCAACTGGGAACCGCGATTCTCGCCTCGGCCGGCATCATCGGCATCGTCGTCGGCCTGGCGGCGCAGAAGACGATCGGGACCTTCATCGCGGGCCTGCAAATCGCCTTCACCCAGCCGATACGACTCGACGACGTGGTCATCGTCGAGGGCGAGTGGGGACGCATCGAAGAGATCACGCTGACCTACGTCGTCGTGCGCATCTGGGACCTGCGGCGGCTGATCGTCCCCATCACCTACTTCATCGAGAAGCCCTTCCAGAACTGGACGCGCGTCTCGGCGGACATCCTCGGCACCGTCTTTCTCTACGTGGACTACACCGTGCCGCTGGAGGCGATTCGCGCCGAGCTGCAGCGCATCGTCGAAGCGTCCGAGCAGTGGGACGGGAAAGTCTGCGGCCTGCAGGTGACCAACACCTCCGACCGAACGATCGAGGTCCGCGCCCTCATGAGTGCCGCCGACGCTTCACTGGCCTGGGACCTGCGCTGTCACGTCCGCGAGAAGCTCATCGAGTTCGTGCAGAAAAACTATCCGCAGACGCTGCCCAGACTGCGCGCCGAGCTGAACAGGATACCCATGGACGAGGAGACGTGACGGCGCTGCCGCCTGCCGCGGCACGCGGTGACGCCGACAAGCTCGCTTCCGATCGGGTACGCCGGGAGCCACGCTGAGAAAAGCAGAACGCAAAACAGTCAGATCGAGCCCATAGCTGAAAGAGGGAAAGACCCATGAAAAGCAGCAAAAAAGGGAAGGTCAAGTTGATCGCGATCATCGTCCTGGCGGTGTTCGCCGTGATTATCTTCTGGCAGAACCGTGAGCCCGTCGATGCGCAGATCCTCCTGCTGCGCATCCACATGTCCCGGGCCCTGCTCCTGATGCTGACCTTCGTCCTGGGCTTCCTGACGGGGGTGCTCGTCACCGGCAACTTCCTGCGGCGAAAGAAATAGCCGCCCATCGACGCCAGCATTTACGGGATGAATTTCGAGAACATGCCGGAGTTGAAGTGACGCTACGGATACGCCGCGGTCTGGCTGGTCATGCTGGCCGTGACTGTCGCCATGCTGGTCTATTTCCGCAGGAAGAAGTGGCTTTGACCTTCCGCACGATCCACTCCCGCCGCCGGATGCCGGCCGCACCCGCGAAGCAGGAAATGACATAAGGGCTGCCCATCGGGCCGCAAAAGCGGTAGAATATTCTTTTTCGTGCCGGGGCGGCGTGAACGCACGGAGTGATGCGACGCATGCCGACGAACGTGGAGTGAGGAAAGTATTGATTGGATGAGAGCTGCTGAAAAAACGGGTTTGAAGCTTCAGAAACTCACGGAAGTCCTTACGGGCAAGTCCTATCTGCTCATCGTCATGCAGGACAACCCCGATCCGGACTGCATCGCGGCGGCCGTCGCCCTGCGGCGATTAGCCAACAGCCAGGCGAACCTCCAGTGCTCGATCGCCTGCGGCGGCACCGTCGGGCGGGGCGAGAACCGGGTCCTGGTCAAGTATCTGGGTCTGAATCTGCGGGCCTGCGCCGAGATCGAGTACGACCAGTTCGATCTGGTTGCCGTAGTGGACACGCAGCCCACGGCCGGCAACAACTCCCTGCCCGAGCACGTGGTCCCCGACATCGTCATCGACCACCATCCGATTCGCCGCCAGACCAGGACCGTGGGCTTTACCGATGTCCGCAGCAGCTACGGCTCGGCCTCCACCATCCTCGTCGAGTACCTCATCGAGGCGGGCATCACCCCCGAAACGCCGCTGGCCACCGCCCTGCTCTACGGGATTCGCTCCGACACCCAGGACCTCGGCCGCGAGGCGTCGCGCTTCGACATCGAGGCCATCGAGTTCCTCTATCCCTTCGCCAACAAGCGCATGCTCGGCATCATTCAGCGCGGCAAGGTCCCCCGCGTCTACTATCAAATGCTGGCCGACGCCCTCAAGAACGCACGCGTCCAGAAGCCGGCCGTCATCACCGAGTTGGGCGAGATCGACAATCCCGACATGATCGCCGAGGTCGCCGATCTGCTCCTGCGCGAGGACGAGACCACCTGGACCATGTGCACCGGAGTCTGGAACGAGAGGCTGCTCATCTCCATTCGCACCTCGGAAGAGAGCAATCTGGCCGAGAAGGTGATCCGAAAGATGGTCGCGCGCCGCGGCACCGGCGGCGGACACCTCACCTACGCCGGCGGCCAGATCCCCCTCAAAAAGGGCACCAAGGCCGAACGCCAGAAACTCGAGAAACAGATGCAGCAGCGCTTCCTCAAGGCCATCGGCGCCGACAACGGCCAGGCCACCCGCCTAGTCACAAGCTGACGTCTTTACTTCTGCGCCCAACCGTGTCTCTGATAAATCTGGCCTGCGAGTTTGAAATACCTCCCGCGCCGCATCTCGCTCGCCCACAACCCTCTTGCTTTTCGTCATGCAGACGATACCATGGTTGCAACGGACGCCGGGTCCAATGTATCGCTTCTCGAACGGGTGGGCTTCTTTGGGTACAGGCTGGGAGGTAAGACAATGACGCCGGATCGTGTGGCCGGATTCTCGTACAAGTACACCAACTGCGCCGTGATCGTCGCCCATGCAGCCGATGAAACGCTCTGGGCCGGGGGGACGCTCCTGCTGCACCCCGAGACGCGCTGGAGTATCGTCACCGTCTTCCGAGAAAACGACGCCGACCGCGCCGCCGGCTTTCAAAAGGCTCTCGAGCAATACAATGCGAAGGGCGCGATGGGAGACCTCGACGACGGCCCGGAGCAAAAGCCCCACCGCACGATCGAGCTGGAAGACGCGATCATGGACCTGCTGCCCTCGGACCGCTACGACCTGATCCTCACTCACGGCCTGTGGGGCGAATACGCCGGCGACAAGCGCCACGAAGGAATCGCCAGGGCCGTGATCGCCCTGCGCGAGAGCGAGCGGCTTGCAGCCACGGAAGTCTGGATGTTCGCTTACGAGGATGGCGGCAAGAAATACCTGCCCCGCCCCATCGACGACGCCGACGTCTACCTCCGCCTGCCCAAAGACGTCTGGGACCAGAAGTACGAAATCCTGACACACACCTACGGCTTCGCCCCCGACAGCGTCCAGGCCAAAACCACGCCTAAAGACGAGACCTTCTGGCTCCTCGGAAAAGGAAAATAACCCGCCCCCCGGCCGCACCCGACGAAATCGTCGGGTGTGCACCGCACACCGGTCCATCTACGCAAACAAGCCCCCTCGCCATTGAAGCCTGACCCCTTTGTTTTGCTTACGTCTCATCCGCATTGGCGGATCGGTCGCTCCTTCTCCAGTCCCAGTCCAATGCCAAATCAAGACCACCGGCATAGCCGGTGGTATGAGGAAGGCCCCTAAAAGGGGCC
>CAYPZL010000208.1:0-9171 GCA_964415045.1 uncultured Pirellulales bacterium
TTGTCCTCCTTCATACCAGAGAACTCGACCGGAGGCAGCCTTTCATGGGATTACCTGCTCGTGGCCCGCGGGATTGCCGCCCCCCGATCAAACCGAGGGCGGACGCGTGCGCGGGATGTCGAACGAAGCCAATTTGGCGCGTTTCCGGGCAGAGAATGGAGGTCAGGATGGAGAACAAGGCCATTTCCGCAGGGGCCGGATTGCCGCGTCGCTTCGCTCCTCGCAATGACACCAAGGCCCGAGACCGGTGACGCCGAACGAAACCAATTCCCACGGCGAGCATGATACGCGACGGAGGCACGGAGGGCTCAGAGATGACTGTAACTGCCTTTTTCACATAGAGTTAGATCGCATGCCCTGTGCTCTCAGCGTCTCCGTGGCGGAAAAGAGGCGGAGTATAGCTTCGGGCCCGGATGACGTACTGAGCCTGGAATGCAACCGGCGCGCCCCGTGCGACCGTCAATCGGGGCTCTTCGGTTCGGCAAGGGGGCAGAACCCTTTACCAGCGCGGGGGGTATCGGTGGGGCCTGGGATGGCCGTGGGGTCGGGGCCGGGGTCTCGGGCCGGGAACGTGGATGACTTCGACGACCTCGACGGGCGGGGCACAAACCACCGGCGGGTGGTGCCGGCGCCGGTGCCCTTCGACGGCGACGAACGTGCATCCGCTGAGCCAGAGGGCCGCTCCTGCGACTATCGCGATCATGATTGTCCGTCTCATCGTCGTATCTCCTACACGCAAGGTTCCGTTGGCATTTGCTCTACATAAGAAAGGCAGCAAATGTACCAACGGTAACGATTCCTTGGGCGTTGCGCCATCGCCGAGGCCTCCGGCCTTGACGCTGCCACCCCGAGGCCGCAAGACTCGCACGCACACGACGATCGACGCGCGGGAGTCGGGCGTTGGCTTCGGGGGTCGGTTGTGGTATCTTCGTCACACTATCGGAAAGGAGATACCAATGCGCACGAGTGAATTCGTCGTGACCGCTTTGTTTGTGGCGTTGTGCGGCACCGGTGAGGCGTTGAGCGCCGGGCCGGCGAATCCGAATCCCGGCGCGCCGGTTCGGGAGTTGTATGAGGAGTTCATGCGGGATCAGCCGGCCCTGGAATTCGTCGTCGAGAGCGACCGGGTGGTCCCTTCGGCCGAAGACCCGTCCGTCACGCTGCGACGCGTGGAAGGCCGGTTCGTCAGCCAGATGGTCTTCGGGAAGCCGCTGACCCACCACGTGGTGATGCTGATCCCGACGGACGAGAGACTGCTGCAATCGCCCCGGCGCCGGGGCAAGGTGGTCATCGTCGGCAGCATCGAGCGTCACTTTCACGAATCCTTCCTCGTCAATTACGGACACCCCATGGCCGCCAGGCTCGGCTACCCCACGATGATTCTGCCCAATCCCGGGTCCACGCCCGACGATCCCGGGCGCGAATGGAGCATCCGCAATCTCTGGGCCGAGGGCGTGCCCCGAAAGGCGACGAATCATTACTTCTTCCGCTTGGCGATCCCGTACCTGCGCGCGATGGACGTGTTCGCCAACACGCTGAAGATCCCGCGCCGCGACATCAAGGCGGTGATCGGGGGACACAGCAAGCGGGCGCCGTCGGCGTACACGGCCGCGGCCATTCGCCCGCAGAACGTGGCCGGGGTGGTGTTTATGGGAATGGAGGGCCAGTGGGGCCGGAAAGTCGGCACCGAGTACGCTCCCGTCTCGCCGCTGGCCAACCGGCGCCACGTCACCGCCAAGTGCATCTATCTCGGCGCAACGAACGAAGACGGCTATACCATGTTCAACGTCACCGGCAACCAGGCCCTTTTGGAAACGCCCTGGATTGTCTCGATGGTCCCCAACTACCGTCACGCGGCCGAGTCGCCGCAGCAGTTCATCGTCTGGCGCATGTTCGTCGCCCACGTGTTCGACGACCGCCCCGTGGCGATCATCCGCGACGTCCGGCACGAGGAAACAGACGACGGGATCATCTTCCGCGCCCGCGTCGAGGATCGCAACCGTCTCGTGCAGGTCCGCGCCTGGTACGCCTACTGCGACGACGTGCCCCTCTGGCGTGACATCGTGTGGTACCCGGTGGTCATGCGCCGCAGGGAAGGACCGGAGCCGCTCTACGAAGGCTACGAACGCGGCAAGACCCCGGACGCCTGGATGGTGGAGGTCGAAGACGTCGCCCAGGGGGTGCACGGATACGTGACCAGTTGTCCGCAGAACATCACGGGCAAGCCGGCCGAGGAGCGGACCTCGCGCGGCAGCCGTTCGCGTCACTGGGACGAGAAACGGTCTCCCGGACGGTGACAGCGCCGGCGCCCGCGCCGGCAGCGTGGGCGACGAAGGCGGCGTCCTGCAGGCGCGATGCGTCGTAGAGGCAAGGTCGCCGCCGCCTCGGGTGCCCCGGCCGTTACGGCAACTTCGCCTTCTGCGTCAGACGAAGCAGCTCGACGACCGAGTCGACGCCCGCTTTGTCCAGGATGTTGGCGCGATGGAAGTCCACCGTCTTCTGGCTGATGCCCAGCTCGTAGGCGATGGTCTTGTTGGTCTTGCCCAGAACCAGGAGGTCCATGATCTGGCGTTCGCGCCGCGTCAGGTTCTGGATGCGCGACTGGACGTCCAGGCTCTCCTTCCGGTTGCGGCGCATCCGCGCGTCGAGCTCGATGGCTTTCTGGATATTGTCGAGCAGGAGTTGATCGCGAAAGGGCTTCTCGATGAAATCGAGGGCGCCGGTCTTCATGGCCTCGACCGCCATGGGAACATCCGCATGCCCGGTAATGATGATGATGGGAATTTCATAGCCCAGCTCCTTGAGCCGCGACTGCAACTCCAGTCCGCTCATGCCGGACATGCGCACGTCGAGAACGAGGCATCCCGGCTGCTTCGGATCGTACTCGGCTAAAAACTCCCGCGCGCTGGTGAACGTTCTGACATCCAGGCCGATGTCCTCGATCAATACACTCAACGATCGACACACGGCCTCGTCATCATCCACGACAAAAACGACAGGATGATCATGTTCCACGGTTCGCTCCTTCAAATGGTAATGTGAATGTAAACGTCGCCCCTGACACGCCGTCGGATTCCGCCCAGAGGCGTCCGCCGTGCGATTCGATGATGCGGCGGCTCAGTGACAATCCGATCCCCAGCCCCTCTTCTTTCGTGGTGAAGAACGAATCGAACATTTTCTCCGCCAGCTCGGCCGAGAAGCCCCGCCCCGTATCGGCCACGGCGACCTGGACGGCGCCGTCCGGCCGCCGGGACGTCGTGACCGTCAGGTTGCGCTGCGTCACTTCCGGATCGTTCATCGCCTCCAGCGCGTTTCGCAGGAGGTTGAGCACGACCTGCTCAAGCTCCACCGCGTTGCCCTCCACGGCGGGCAGATCACGGGCAAATCTCGATATCATGACGGCCTCGCGCCGGGCCGCTTCGCTGCGAAGCATGTCCATGACGTCGACCACCAAAGCGTTCAGATCGAGCGTGGCCCGGTGCGGATCCCGCTTGGCCATAAGAGAACGGATGTGCTTGATGATATTGGCAGCGCGTTCGGCCTGACCGGCAATTTGCTCGATCGAGCTGCGCACGACCTCGACCGAAAAGTGCTCGCGCCGCATCATCCGCAGACACCCGCTCGAATAGTTGAGGATGGCACACAGCGGCTGGTTCAATTCATGGGCCAGCCCGGAGGCCATTTCACCGAGCGTGTTCGCGTGCCAGGCGCGCGTCAGCTCGGATAAATGCCGCTGGGCCTCCTCCTCGGCGCGCTTGCGGTCCGCAATGTCCCTCACGACGGCCAGCACCCGACGTTTGCCTCCGATCACGGCGCTCTTGAGATTCACCTCCACCCAGAGGCGGCTCCCGTCTTTGCGGCGTAGAAGCCACTCGAACAGTTGGGCGTTCTCGCCGGCGGCTCTCGCAACCCGCTCCAAAGCCTTCTGCTGCGTATAGGCCGGCTCGTTCACACTCAACTCGCCGACCGTCCGCTGCAAAATCTCCTGGCGGGAGTAGCCCAGCATCCGCACCGTCGTCTCATTGACGTCGAGGATCGCCCCGGTGAGCGGATCGTGCACGAAGATCGCTTCGTTGGCGGCGTTGAAGATCTCCCGATAGTTTCGCTCCGAAGCCCGCAAGGCGGCCTCCGCCTCTTTCCGCTCGCTGATATCCCGCACGAGGGCCCACATGCCGAGCGGCCGAGCTTCGCTATCTCGATCCAGATAGGTTCTCAGCTCCACCGGAAGAACCGTACCATCCTTGCGGACGTATTCCTTCTCATACACGTCCGAGTAGCCCCGGGGCAGGACTTGCGACTGAATGATGTTGCGTTCGAAGGCGTGCCATCGGTCCGGCGTGAAATCTTTGTACGTCACCCCCCGGATCTCGTCCAAGCTGTAGCCCAGCATATTCAGAAAAACGGAGTTGCAGTCGCGGATTCGGCCCTCCAGGTCCATGGAAGCCGTGCCGTCGCGGCTTCCTTCGTAGAGCTCCCGGTATCTCCGCTCCGATTCCTGCAACGCTCGTTCGGCGCGTTTCCATTCGGTGATATCCTCGACGGTCCCTTCGTAATACAGGGTGCGGCCTTGTTCGTCGCGCACCGCTCGGGCGTTCTCGCGCACCATCAGGGTGGTGCCGTCGCGCCTTCGCCAGGCCGACTCCAACCCCACGACCCGGCCGCGCGACTCGATACGCTCCTTGAAATGCTGGCGAGAGTAGCCATGCTGGAAACCCTCTTGCTCCACATTCAGCTCGGCGATGTCGTCGAAACAGGAATACCCGAGCATCCGCACGAGAGAGGGATTGGCCGCGAGAAGACGACCGTCCGGCGTGGTCTGATAGAAGCCCAGCACCGCGTTCTCGAAGATGCCACGGAACCGCTCCTCGCTGGCGTGCAATGACTCCTCCGCGTGTTTGCGAAGCAGCGCATTGGCAAAGATCTCGCCCACCAGCCGCAACCGCTGGACCAGTTCATCAGACCACTCCCGTTGTTTTCGCATCGAGGAAAATACCACAGCTCCCAAAGCCAATCCGCTCGTAACGACGGGGATCACAACCAAAGATTTTATGCCCTGTCTTTCACAGTATCGCCTTTCACTGGCGGTCTCATCGCCCACGCCTTCCAAGGCTGAAAACACCAGGGTCTCACCTTTTACCAATTGCTCAATAAACCAGGTAAACTCCTCGCGTGGCAGCGTCGCAGGGGCCGCGTCGAGACCCGGAGCCGCCCAGGAATGCGTGGTCACGATGTCACCAGAATCACTCGGCACGTGGATGATGGTACTGCGATCGATCCGGAGGAACTCACCGATTTGGCCCAGCCAACGCTCGATTTCCGCGTTGATGTCTTCGGTCGGGAGGTTGATAAATGCCGCCGAGAGATGGGACACAAGCGTCTCAAACGCCAGTCGTTTCTGGAGTGCTTCGGCCGACCGCTTTCGCGCCAGCGCGTTGGCAAAGACCTCCGCCACGATTTTGACCAGCAAAACCTCGTCGGGCGACCACGTGCGGTGCCGGCCTACGGTGGCGAAACCCAGGAAGCCGAACAGCGCCCCGCCAACAACAATGGGAACATTCAGCAGGGATTTCACCCCTGCTGCTTCCAGGAGCTCCCTCGCCCGGGTCGCTTCGCCCTGAAGATCCCCAACACACGGAATACTCAAGGCATCTCCTTCGGCAAACTGCTCGGCGGTCCATGAGAAACGGGCGACCTCCAATCCCTGCACGTGGTCTTTGTACGACTCGATCCCTTCGGCACACCATTCGTGGACCTGGCTCAGTCTCGTGCCGTCGTCATGCAGCATGACGACGTACGTCCGGTCCACGTCGACAAAGCGTCCGATCTGCTCCAGCGTTTGGTCGATTCCGCCGTCAATATCATCGGCGGGAAGACTAACGAACGTATTCGATATGTCCGCTACCAGTTCCTCAAAATCCAGGCGGTAGCGCATCGCCTTCTCGGCCTTCTTGCGCTCCGTGATATCAGTGACGATCCCAAGAACAGCGCTATCGCCTTTATAGTTGATCAGTTTGGTGGTAAGGATCGCCTCAATCCTTCTGCCATCTCTGGTGACGAGTGTATACTCCCCGGATGGGACTTCCTCGCCTTTCATATGCCGATGGAAGCTATGCCCTATCCGATCTCTGTCTTCCGGCGCCATCAACACCTGGAAGTCAAAATCGGGGGCATAGAATTCTTCCCTGGTGTACCCCATGACGTCTTCGCAGCGAGGATTGGCGTATACGACTCGCCCACCCACATTGATGAAAATCATGTTGGGCGACTGCTCGGCGAGATTCCTGAACTTCTCCTCCGACTCGGCCAGCGCCTCCCGGGCCTGCTTGCGGTCCGTGATATCGAGCACAATGCTCTGAATGCGGGTGACCTGACCGTCTTCGTCGCAAAGGGCCAGGTTCTGGTCCGTGAACCACCGGACCTGCCCGGCCTTGGTGATGAGACGGTATTCCTGCGACCACTCGTGCTGCCCTTGCTCGAGGTAGTGAGCGACTTCCGCCTCCAATCGGGGCACATCGTCGGGGTGGGTAATGGCCGGCCAGGAAACCCGTCCAGCCATAAAATCGTCAGCCGTATACCCGAGGACGTGTTCCACGTTCGCGGAAACGAACTCCACCGGCCACTGCCCCGGTACGACGCGCCACACGAAAACAAGCATCGGGCTGCGACTGACCACCTCCTGCAGCTCGCGGAGCCCCCTCTCGGCCCGCACGCGATCCGTGATATCCCGGAACGTGCCCCAGACGCGGAGCAGCTTTCCGTCCGCAACGACGCCGTAGCCGTTGTTCAAGTAATGCCGCTCACGCCCGTCCGGGAGCTTTTCAACGCCCCGGCCTTCGCACGTCTGATAGCCTGCCTGTATCATCGTCCGGAACAATTCATCCAGGCTTCCGGGCATCGTCCCGAACAGATCGGTCAGCCGCTTGCCCACAACGTCCGCCGCCCGGGAAGCGCCGTACGATCTGGCGTAGACGTCATTGCACTCGACCAGCACCCCGTCATAGAGCCGCCTCACCTGCTTTTCAAGGGGAAGATCGGTCTTGACGGGCGGATCGTATTCGTAGCAAAACACGGCATCCGTGGTGTTCTCGATCAGGGAGCGAAAACGCAGTTCCGATTCTTGAAGCGCCTCCCGGGCCTTCAGGCGGCTGATCGCGCTGCCCATCTGGGCGCCGATGGTCTCGAGGACCACGCGGGACCCCTGAGGAATCTCATCGACGCTGTGAGAAGCCACATTCATACAGGCCACAACGCGTCCTTCGTCTTTGATCGGGACGACGGCGAGGGCGCGCAATCCCTCGCGCCGCTGACCGGGCCTCAGCGGCGGACTCAGCGTGTCGTAGGTGCCGTACAAGGGCTCGGCCTGCATCACAAGAGCCGCGTGGCGCGAATCCCCAGCATACGCCGACTCACAATTCACAAAGTCTTCCGACAAACCCCGATGGACGACGAGTTTCAAACCGCCCGTAGCCTCATCCAACGAATAGATGCCACCGCAGTCCATCTGCGAGGCCGTAATGGCCGCTTCCAGGCAACATTCAAGACCCTCTCGCAGGCTTGAGACGCTGCTGAGCTTGACGGCCAGGTCGCGTTGCAATTGTCCGAGCCGCTCGGCGTGTTTACGCTGGCCAACATCGCGGACGATGGCCAGAACTTCCCGGTCGCCGCAGGCCACGAGCCGGCACTCGAAATCGTGAAGCTGCCCGTCCGGCGTCGGCAGTTGATACTCGACCGTCTGGGTCTGACCTTCTGCAAAGACCTGCTCCAGGCGATCCATGGCAATCCCGGCCATCTCCGCAGGCATCACCTCCGCCAGCGTTCGACCCAGGAACCGCTCCGGCGGCGCATACAGAAGGCCGTCCTCCCCACCTTTGTAGTCGAAAAGCGTCCCTTGCGCGTCCAGTCTGAACATCAGATCCGGGATGGCATCCAGCAAGGCGCGGTTTTGCCTTTCGGTGGCGCGGAGCGACTCTTCCGTCTGTACGCGGTCGGTCACGTCGATGCAGGCCGCCTGTATGGCCGGGCGGCCCTTGTAGTCCACCAGACCGGTGTGAATTTCCAGCCACCGAACCGCGCCGTCCTTGCGTACGACGCGGAAGGCATACCGATCCGGCAGGGGCTCCCCGCACAGGCGTGCCTGATGAAACTCCCACACCTTCCGTCGATCTTCCGGATGGACAAAGTCCTCGAGCATCCTGGGCGGGGCGGCCAGGATCTCCTCGACGCCATAGCCGCTGATCTCCGCCATCGCCTGATTGGCGAAAACGATCTTCATATCCTGGATGATGACCAGACCCTGGAGCGAATGGTCCACGACCGCACGATAGGCTTCCTGCGTGTGCCTTTGCGCGGTGATATCCAGCGTCAGCTCAACGGCGCCGGTGATGTTGCCGTCGTCGTCCGCTATCGGATAGACTCGAACGAACCACGCTCGTCCGTCCGGGGTAGTCTTTTCCACTTCATGCGTCCGGCCCGTTTCCAGGGTCCGAACCACAGGGCAATCGGGGCAGACCTCATCAGTGCCGGCCCAGAGCTTGTGGCATCTCCTCTCGACAATCTCATCAGGCGACAAGCCAACCGAATCGCAGGCGGCGCGATTCGCCCAGCGAATGTTCATCTGCCGGTCGTAAAACACCACGTGCTCGACGAGGTTGTCACGGACTCGCTGCATTTCAGATTCGTTCATTCAGGCACTCCCTGAACCTGCTTCTGGCGGCTGTTCCCATCGCGCCGCGCGATGGAACATTGCCCCCTCCATCTCGTTGTAGTGCGGGGCTGCACGCGAAACACGCTTCAACATGCCCGTCGAAACGAACTGCACGTCCACCGCCAGACCCGGACCGGAGCGTCCAACGACCGCATGACGCGAATTTGACCGCCAATTCTCGACCACCATCGAACCTTTTCGCCGCCCTACCGTATGGCTTATAGGACGAATAAAAAGAAAAAAAACCGGCTAAAGTGTCCGGGGGTTAGTGTCGATATCGACACCGGCCCAAAAAATTAAGTTTTTTTCTCCCCTCCGGAAAACGTCGGGTAACTCCGGTTACCCGATGTTTTCTTTTGTCCGTATGCGTCTCCAGCAGAGCCAATAGCCCAAGCCGCCTCTCTCTTAACTATTTACTGAACTTTTGCAAAATGGAGATTAGGCTTACTTTAGGGAGGAAAAATCTT
>CAYPZL010000209.1:0-8982 GCA_964415045.1 uncultured Pirellulales bacterium
CCCCAGCGCTACCCTATTTTAACAGGCGCGCGCGAATTTTTCCGAATCCGTATTACGCCACGTACTACGAGAACGAGCGCAGCGGCGCCATTCTCGAGGCGCTGGAGCAGGAGTACCGCACGCGTGCGGCCCCGGCCTTGAACCTGGCGGGCGCCGGGGGCGGCTGGGCCGAAGGCTACTACATTCACTACTGGCTGTACGAATGGCTGTTCTTCTGCGAGGCGGCGCGCTGGTGCGAGGGGATCGATTATTACGAGGACGCACGAGACTTCTTCGCCCACCGCGCCGTGGCGAGCATGTTCGAGATGTATCCCGGAATCGGCATATACCATTCGCGCCGGCCCGTTCCCATGGGCGACGGCGGGCACTATGACGCCTTCGGCTCCCGGCATGACGTGAACTACCACCTCCGCAGCATCGCTCACAGCACGATCCTCGTTCACGACCCGGATGAGACCTGGCCGCAGATGCGCGCCGGGCCGGTCTCGGGCAATGACGGAGGCCAGTGGCATCCCTGGCCGCATCACAACGGCGCCGTTGTGGACGCCGACGCCTGGGAGCAGGGACGCGAGCTCTACGACATCGCCGACATCCTGGCCTTCGAAGATCGAGGGACCTATCTTTACGTGGCCGGCGACTGCACGCGGGCCTATTCTCCGGAGAAGCTCTCGCTCTTTACCCGGCAGATCGTCTTTCTTCGGCCCGATACCTTCGTGGTCTTCGACCGCGTTCGTTCCACGAACGCCGGGTTCCGGAAAACCTGGTTGCTGCAGGCGATGAAAGTCCCCGAACAAACGCCGGAGGGCCTGGTCGTCACCAACGGCCCGGGGCGATTGTTCGTCCAGACACTGCTGCCGGAAGAACCGGATGTCCGGCTGGTTTCCGGTCCGCAGTTGTACAGCTACGAAGGCCAAACCTACCCGCCGGCGCGGGACACGGGGCCCGCTCCCGAGTGCCGTATTGAGATATCGCCCTCCGTAGCCGCCGAAGAAGACTGCTTCCTGCACGTACTGACGGCCGCCGATTCCGACACGGGCTCCGTGGCCATAGCTGCCGTTGAGGTCCAGGACGCGCAGATCGTTGTCACCGTAGGCCCCGCGACCATCAGGTTCAAGACGGAGGCTCAGGGAGGAGATATTCTCCTCTCGCGACGGCGAACGGAATTCACCGACGCCGTCCAACAAACGCAATGATTCATCCGACGGTTCGGAAAAGGCCGGGCAATCTGCTATACTGAGAGGCGACATGATTGTCGAAGTCCGGCGCCCGTTGTGAGGAGAGCACCATGGCCAAACGTCGAGCCCGCAGCACGTTGTGCCGCATGCGGTTGTGTTTCGTTCTGTTTCTGACGCTATTGTTGCACGTTCCCTCCGGCGCCGCCGGGGCGTCCGAATCGAAAGGCAATAAGAAACCGTCATCGGCAGAGACGTCGCTGTTCCAGGTAAATGCGAACGCGGACCGCCTGGCGCAGTTGGGCGTGGGGCAGGTCGTCTTCGCCACCAGGCTCAGCTACGATGACCCGCACTGGTACGCCAATATCGCTTACTACTGCGACGATCGGAACCACAAGGCCTACGCCGGCAACGGCAAGCCCGACGAAAGCGCCCTGTACCTTCTCGACACGGGGACCAGGGGAATCGACGTCTTGCTCGACGCCGATGGAGGCGGCATCCGAGACCCGCATCTGCACTACGACGGCAGCACGATCCTCTTTTCCTACCGCCGTCGCGGAACGGATTATTACAACCTGTACGAGATCCGCACCGACGGCCGCGGGCTGCGGCAGGTCACCGAAGGTCCGTTCGACGACTACGAGGCCGCGTACCTGCCCGACGGCGATATCGTCTTTGTCTCCACCCGCAGCCAGCGCTGGGTCGGGTGCTGGAAAACCCAGGTCGGCACGCTCTTTCGCTGCGACCGGGACGGCAGGGACCTCCGGCCGCTTTCGGTCAATTGCGAACACGACAACACGCCCGCGGTCCTGCCCGACGGACGCATCCTCTACACGCGGTGGGAATACGTGGACCGGTCGCAGGTGGGATACCACCAGCTCTGGACCATGAATCCGGACGGGACCGCCGTGATGACGTATTTCGGCAACCAGGAGCATTATCCGCTGTTCATCGAGGCCAGGCCGATTCCGGGCAGCGACGAATTGCTGCTGATCGATTCCCCGGGGCACGGGCGCAGCGATCATCGCGGATTCGTCTGCACCGTCACGCCCGACTACGGCCCCGACGAAAACCGGGGCTATTATCGCATCACCCCCAAGCCAACGTTCAACGATCCCGCTCCCATCAACCGCGATTCGTTCATCGTGGCGTCTCACAAGCACCTCTTCCTCGGCACGCGACGCGGCAACCTCGTTCCCTTCCTGATGTACAAGGGCAACGCCAACGTCCACGAACCGATCCCCGTGCGCCCGCGCCCGCGCGAGACGATCGTCGTGGAGCGCACCGACCCGGCGCAGCCAACGGGGCAGATGCTCCTGGCCGACGTCTACAGCGGGCGGAACATGGAAAGTGTCCAGCGAGGTCAGATCAAGAAGCTGCTGGTCCTGGAGATTCTGCCCAAGCCGGTGAATTTCAGCGGGGGCATGGACCTGACGTCGTGGCTCGGGACATTCATCCTCGAGCGCGTCCTGGGAACGGTGCCGGTGGCCGAGGACGGCTCGGCGTTCTTTGAAGTCCCGGCGGGCCGGCCGGTCTTCTTCGTCGCGCTCGACGCCAATGACATGTCCGTCAAGCGCATGCAGAGCTTCACCAACGTGATGCCGGGCGAAACGCTCGGCTGCGTCGGCTGCCATGAGCCCCGGACGCAATCGATGCCTGCCGCCATGAGCGGCGTCCCGCTGGCCCTGAAGCGACCCGCGAGCAAAATCGA
The DNA here is from genome assembly GCA_964415045.1 of uncultured Pirellulales bacterium. Classification (GTDB taxonomy): domain Bacteria; phylum Planctomycetota; class Phycisphaerae; order Sedimentisphaerales; family Anaerobacaceae; genus CAYPZL01. The sequence continues at coordinate 2,884 of CAYPZL010000209.1, forward strand.
ACCGTATCACGGCTTGCCCGACGTGCTGGACTTTGGCAGGGACATCCAGCCGATTCTCGACGCGCACTGCGCGAGCTGTCACAACTACCAGGACCCGCAGGGTCGTGTCGTGCTGACGGCGGACCTCGGCCCGCGCTGGTCGATCAGCTACTACACGCTGCTGGCGACCGGCCAGGTCGCCGACGGGCGTAACGGGCTCGGCAATCAGAAGCCGCGCACGATCGGCTCGGCGGCCAGCGCTCTCATGGCCAAGATCGACGGATCGCATTACGACGTCACCCTCTCGCCCCAGCAGTGGCGCACCGTGTGGATGTGGCTGGAAAGCGGCGCCCCGTACGCCGGCACGTATGCGGCCTTGCGAAATGCAGAAGAGCAGAAGCGCGAAGGCTTGATCCACTCGGTCTTCTGGTCGCCGGTCCTGAACCGGCGGTGCCGCCAGTGTCACGCACCGGGCAGGCAGGCGCCGCCGCTTCCGGTGCACCTGTCCGAGCAGCAGCGGCGCGACCTGGTAAAAAAGTTGCACACCGCCCCACACGAGCGGCTCGTGCAGGAAAACGATTATCGTTTCTCCGCGCACGTGCTGCTCAACGCGTCCCGCCCGGAGCATTCGCCCTTGCTGTTGGGTCCGCTGCCGAAGGCCGCCGGCGGCTGGGGCACGTGCCCCCATCCGTTCACTGGGACCGACGATCCCGACTACCGGGCCCTGCTGGCGCTGGCGCAGCAGCGCAAGAAGCAATACGACCGGCCGCCCCGCTTCGGCATGCCCAACTTCAAGCCGAACCTTCAGTACGTTCGCGAGATGAAACGATTCGGCGTCCTGCCCGCCCGGTTCGACCCCACGCACGACCCCATCGACGTCTTCGAGACCGACCATCGCTACTGGCAGCTCTTCTGGTACCACCCCCAAGAACCTATCCAGTGGCCCTACCTCAAGTAAGTCTGCACACGATTCGATCTGGACCCGGCTGCGTGAAGATGGACGCACGCTATTGCAGTTCGAGGAGGTAGGCCTGGTCACAGCGGGCCGACATGTGGTCGGGTTCGTGGGGGGTGAAGCCGTAGGTTTGGTAGAGGGCGATGGCTTCTTTGAGGACGGAGGCGGTTTCGAGGACGACTCTCGCGAAACCGCGCCGGCGCGCCCGGGTCAGGGCGTCTTCGAGGAGTCGTTTGCCGAGGCCTTTGCCGCGATAGTCGCGGTGCAGGTACATCTTACGAAGCTCGCAGGTACGCTCGTCGATCCGGTACAGGCCGTAGGCGCCGATGATGGAGCCGCGTTGGCTTTCGAGGACGTAGAACGCGCCGCCGGAGGCGAAGTAGGCTTGCTCGATGTCAGCCAAGTCGGCATCGGTAGACTCGGGGTCGGGTTTGAGGCCGTATTCTCCGAGCACGGCGTAGACCAGATCCCGAATCTGCGCAGCGTCCGCGTTAGTTGCCGTTCTCAGTTTTGGCCACATCGCCACATCGCAAATGAAGGAAGTCATCCCGGCGCGCCGGGATTCCACAATTTTGATCTTTGCTATTTGCTCTTTGCTATTCTCTTAATGAGGTCCGCGTGGAAGGTCCCCTCGAACGTTCCCTCGACCGGTCCGGTCATGAAGACCTCGCCGTCGTCGGCGATTTCGATATGCAGCTCGCCGCCCGGCATGTGGACGGTGATGTCGTTATCGACCAGCCCGAGCTTGTGCGCGGCGCAGGCGGCGGCGCAGGAGCTGCTGCCCGAGGCCAGCGTATAGCCCGCCCCGCGCTCCCAGATGCGGATATCGATGTTGGCCCGGTCGATGACCTTCAGGATCTGAAGGTTGATGCGGTTGGGGAACATCTCGTGGTTTTCCACGAAGGGACCGATGGCCCGGGCCCTCTCCTCGGTGACCTCCTCCATGGGAATCACGCAGTGCGGGTTGCCGATGGACAGGCAGGTTACCTTGAAATCGACGCCGTTGACGTCGAGGACCTCGTTGACCACCTCCCGACTCTCGCCGGCGACGGGGATCTCGTTGCTGATGAAGGTGACCTTGCCCATGTTGATGCGGATCAGACCGGCGGTGTCGTCCTTGACCTGGACGTCCACAATGCCGCCTATGGTCTTGATCTTGAAGTTCTTCGACGAAACGTATTTCTTCTCGAAGAGGTATTTGGCGAAGATACGCAGGCCGTTGCCGCTTTTTTCGGCCTCGCTGCCGTCGGGGTTCAGGATACGCACCGAGGGCATGTCACCCGAGAGGTCCGGCCCGTACAGAATGCCGTCCGACCCCACACCGAAGTTCCGGTCGCAAATCAGCCGGATATTCGCTTCGCTCATCGCGAAGTCCTGCACGTTCGGATCGATCACCAAATAATCGTTGCCCAGCCCGTGGTATTTCTTGAAGTGTACGTCCATATGCTCCTGTCCTGGAAATCACAGGGTGAGGCTCGCCCCACCGATTCTCATCCAAATTATGAGTAGAGTTTTGCAAAATGCAGATTAGGCTTGTGTCAAGCCTACCCCGTCCGTCAGAGTTCCAATTCCATGAATACGACGCCTCCTGAAGGCGCATGCCGGTGCGGCGGAATCTCACGACCGCGCTCGGCCGCAGATGCTTATACTCGATTCGTCTGGCCTCTTCAATCGTCGCCAGCCGACTCCTTGACGGTTTTTCTGACGATCACAGCCATTGTCCTTTCGCAACCGGGACGACCCGCTCGCTCGTGGCGAACGCCGGGCTGCGCGGGCAGTTCTCTTTCGTCAACGCAAATCGCTGCACCACCGTGGCAAAGGCTCGGCGCAAAATGTCCGCCGCGGCATCCACGGCGCCGGCAACGCGGCGCAGCTCTCTGATTCGCACTCCGTCATCCTTTGGCATTACCTGCACTCCGCTGTGTAGACTTGCCGTCCGGTATACGCTCTGCAAACGCAGCCGAACATAGACGGCGGATTCTAAACGTCAAGTCCGACAGCCGATTTGTGAGTCACTTCTGTCGCGTGCGAGTAGACCGCGAGGACTTCATCCGCAACGTCCGCCGTCTCCCGCTGAAGACCGACCCTCTCGAACAAAGCTCCAATGATCGGCCGGGCGATACGGTACTGGTCGCGAAGATTCGCCTGCGACTGTGCCGGGCGCCGCAAGGATTCGACGAACTGCCTGAGGTGCGGTTCATATCGGGCCATGTCAAAGGACAAGACGACGTCGAGCAAGTAGAACCGGCCGTCCGGCTTCAGCATCGATGCCAGGCGCCGCAAGCCGACCAGCTTCCAGAAATCGGCCGGATGGTGCAGGACCGCCACGGAGACAATCGCATCGACCGATTTCTCCTTCCGGTTGTGGCCGCAAGTCACGAAGCCGCCTCGATCGAGCGCGATATTCGTCAATCGGGCCTTCCCGCCCCTTGGGTGCGTACAGTCCAGCATCGCTCGCGAAATATGCCCGGCGTGAATGTTGCGGTAGTACCGCGCTGCATGGAGGGCATAGGCGCCGGCGCCGCCGCCCACGTCGACGGAGGTCCGCTGTGCGTCCGCCCCCAGAAAGCCGAGAACCTCTTCGGCCTGCCGCTCATAGTCTCCAAATGCCTGATGACGCTCGTCGCAGGCTCTGGCCCAGAGAACGCCGTTGTCGCCTGCACCGTGCGGGCGCATCTTCTCGTAGCGCCGCCCGGGACGGCCGGCGAGCCTGAAGACGTTGAGCTGATGTGGGTGCGATTCGATGTCTGTTTCTCTGGCCTCAATCATGACACGTACCTTTCACATCCTCGCAAAGCCGGGGCTTTGCTGGTCCGAAGGAAATAAAAAAAAGCCTTTCAGGGTCTCTTGCTCCCTAAAAGGCTTTTACCATGCTGCAATTGGTTTCAGGTCCTTTTAGGGAGCCGCCTCCTTTTTCTCCGTCATATAGTAGACGGCCGCAATAAACATCGCGGCCATACCGACGGTGCGGCCGGGGCGCACAAAGATCGTCGTCGCCGTGCGGCGCGTCAGAACGTTGTGTGTGTTTTCCCTGACCTGAACCATGAAAGATGTCCTATTCAATTACACTCTATACGTATCCTACGTACCGGAGCGACCATTGTCAAGTGCAAATATCGACAAAAATAGCGCGAGACATTAGAAATCTTCCGCTGGCACGCGAGAGGAGAGCCCGCGGCAGCCGGCGCCGTGCTATCGAGAGGGCCAGCGGAACGTGGCTATGGATTCGCCGTCCAGTTCCGCGTCCACGGCGCCGTCGCCCCAGGCCACTGCGAACCGGGCAGGCCTCTTCTTGAGATTGGCGACGACCAGTACGACGGTCCCGTCGGGGTTGCGTACGGCAACGTTGGGCAGCGACTCGGAAGAAGGGTCCGAATGGATGCGCACGGCCCCGGGCCGGATGAACTTCATAAACTGGCCGTACATGTAGTAGTCGAAGCGGTACGCGAGCGCGAGCGTGTCGCGGTTTAGAACGATGCAGGTCGGCGAGCAGCCGTGCGGGCCCGGATTCGGCTGGGCCTTGTGATCGATGATCGTCACCCACGCGTTGTAGCTGCGGGCCCAGTGACGCAGGAAAGCGATGATCTGAGCCGCGCCCTCCATGCCGAAAACGGACCCTTCGGAAAAATAAACGTGCTTGTCGGAGAACTTCTCGTGCAGCGTCGTCATGGCGGCAGGCTTGCCTTCGTAGTGATGAAAGGCCGTGCCGTCAACGTAGCGGGCCGCGCCGGGATCGCTGAGAATTGTGAGGGGGAATCGCAGGTTGTTGAAGTTGTGATCGTAACACCAGATTCTCGCGCGGATCGCTCGTTTTCCAAACTCGGGTCCGAGGTGGTCGCGAATGAAGTCCCGCTGTTGTGCGGGCGTCCAGCCGCAGGTGGGGTAGCTGCCGGGGAAGTAGCCCGGTTCGTTCTGGCACGTGACAGCGTGAATCGCAATGCCCTCGGCTTCATATGCTTCGACGAAGCGGGCTAAATAGCGAGCCAGCGCGGGGAAATGCTGCGGATCGATGCGTCCGCCGCAGAGGCTGCCGTTGGTCTTCATCCAGCCGGGCGGACTCCAGGGCGAGGCAAAGAATCGCAGGTCCGGGTTCTTCGCCAGTGCCAGCTTCAGAACGCCCAGCACGTACTCTCTGTCCTTTTCGATGGAGAAGTGCTTCATTTCGGGATCGGTCCGGCCGGCCGGCATGTCGTCGTAGCTGTACCACGCCGAAGCGGTAAAGTCCGGCGTGCCGATGCAGATCCGCATCAGGCTCATGCCGATGCCCTTCTCGGGATCGACGATGCTCTCGACCACTTCGGCCTGACGTTCGGGCGGGAGCCGGCTGATGTTGTAGCACGTGCTGTGCTCGAGAGACGAGCCGAGACCGAGAATGGTCTGGAACGTGCGAGTCTCATCCACGCGGATCACGATCCGCTCGCGGCTCGGGCCCGAAGTGAAACGTAGCGGCAACTGCGCCGACAATCGCCGGCTCAGGTCGTGGGAGGAGACCCACCAGCGGACCTGCGGACCCGCCCACACCGGGCGGGGCATGACGCCGCACACCGCCAGCATGACCAGCAAACGCACGACCGCAGTGCCGCCGGGCTGGCCGGCATTGCCGTGATTCGTACCCGTGTGACCTGCTTGCTCCGGACGCTTCATACGAAATACCTCCCTTGTGGCACGCCCCGCGCGACCGGCGAGACGCTGTGTCGTATATACCTGCGCTTCTATTCCGCAGACAAGGGCTTTTTGTTGCGTCCGGCAGCGTGACTTTGTATGATCTGGGACCAGCCGGGCGGGCCGTAAGGCCGCGCCGGGCCAGACCAATAACCGTGTTTCTCGAGAACTCCAGACACGCAGGCCAGTCCGAGGGGACGCGAAGTGTTGAGCGGCATCGACTATTTTGTCGTCATAGCCTATCTCGTCGGCATCATGCTGTTGGGCCTGTACTTCCGCAAGTTCATCCACTCCTCGCAGGATTTCTTTCTGGCGGGCAAGGCGCTGCCCTTCTGGGCCATCGGCATGTCCGTCGTCGTCTCGGACATCGGCGCCCAGGATTTTGTCGGCATCTCGGGACAGGCCTACCGCTACGGCATCTCGGTCGGCAATTTCGACTGGATCGGGGCGGGTCCCGCCATGGTCCTGGCGGCGTTCATCTTGGTCCCTTACTTCTGGAGGGC
>CAYPZL010000210.1:0-8968 GCA_964415045.1 uncultured Pirellulales bacterium
ATATTTAACCTCTGTCTTCAAGGAAATCACACCAACGATTTCCTTGAAGAATATAGGCCTAATCTCCATTTTGCAAAACTCTACTTTCTGATTCGTAAGACGCGCGACGTTGATACTACGGTGCCAGCCACGCGTCCCGGTTCGCCTGGACGAACTTGTCGTCGGTCAGGTGGGGATAGTCGCGTATGATTCGGTTGATCTCGTCGATCTGGCCGGGTGACAGTCGCTCGTGCGGGTCGAGGGACACCACCTGATCGACGAGTCTCTGCTGCTGCAAGACGTAGAGAATGCCGGGAATGCAGCCGGCGAAGTCGTGGCCCGGATCGAAAATCGCTCGATTTGCCAGGGTCAACTGTCCGGCCAGAGCCAACAGGTCCTGCGGCACCGGCGCCTCCGCCGCCCGTAGCGCCTTAACCGTCTGCAGGTGCTCGACCGCCCTCTTCGTCCAGCAGGCCCACTGCCCCAGAAGCCCGCCCGCCATCGGCACGCAGACCGGCTCGCCCCCGACGCAGAAGGTATGCCTCGTGAGAAGATCGACGAGGATGTTGTCGTCATTGCCGGTGTACAGGGCGATTTCCGCGCTTCGCCCTGAGCGGGCGACGGCTTCCAGCACGTCGAGGCTCTGGTAGCGATTGAAGGGAGCGATCTTGATCGCCCGCACGTTCGGAATCTCGCAAAACCGTTCCCAGAACTGCCGGGGCAATACCATCTCGCTCAGCGCCGGCTGCAAGTAGAATCCCATGATCTCGATGACCTCGGCCACCTGCCGCACATGGTCCAGCAGTTCGTCGATGGATTGGCCCTTCAGAGCCGTCAGCGAAAGCAAACCCAGGTGATAGCCCATCTGCCTCGCTAATTCCGCCTCGCGCACCGCCTGCGACGTCGGGCCCACCAGACCGGCGATCATCACCGGCGCAGCCCCCTCGCCCGGCTCGACGGCGCGCTTCGCCGTCTCGGCTGCCAGCTCCAGCACCGGCCCGTACAGCCCCACCCTCGGATCGTGAATGGCGAACTGCGTCGTATGCACGCCGACGGCCAGACCGCCCGCCCCTGCCGCTACGTAATACCGCGTCAGGGCCCGCTGATGCCGCTCGTCCAATTTCTTCTCCGTAGTCAGCGCCAGCGGGTGCGCCGGAATGACGCAGCCGGCCCGCAGCCTCTGAAAAACCTTCTCGCTCATCATCGGCAACTCCTCTCAGAATCGCCCGTCGCGGACGTCGTATTTCGTGGGCTTGTTGAGCACCTTCCGGCCCGCCGCCACCCAGGTCGCGATGCGCTCGACCATCTCATCGAGTGACGTCGGCGGCGCGCCGAGCGTCTCGACGCAGCGTGATGCGTTCGACAGCAGCGCGCTGCCGGCTTCCTGACCCACTAATACCGGCTTGCGGCCGAGAACCGCGCCGATCCGCCCGGCCAGATCGCGAACGCGCACCCTCTCACGCCCCGTGACATTCAGAATCGCCGGGGGACTGTCGGCGAGGCGCAACGACCGGATGATGGCGTTGTTGGCGTCGCCCTGCCATATCAAATTGACCGCGCCCATCGTGACATCGACGGGCTCGCCGTGCAGGATCTTGAGCGTCAGGTCCACGATGATGCCGTAGCGGCACTCGTTGGCGTAGTTGAGCCGGATCAGCGTGACCGGCGTCCCGTGACGGTTCGAGAAGTGCTGGAACATCCGCTCGCGGCCCAGGCACGACTGGGCGTACTCCCCCACCGGTCCGGGCTCGTCTTCCTCCCGCGCGCCCCCGCCCTCGGGCGTAACGAACGCGTAGACGTTGCCCGTCGAAAGGGCCACGATGCGAGAGCCGCGATACCGCCGCGCCGCCAGCGCCGGCACGTACGCGTTCATCGCCCAGGTCAGAGGCTGCCGGCCCGTGACGCCGAACTTCATGCCGACAAGGTAAAACACGTTCGGGACGTCCGGCAGGCGCGCCCAGGCGGCCTCTTCCAGCAGGTCCGCCTCGATGATCTCGACCCCCTTGGCTTCGATGCGCCTCTTGACCTGCCTGTCGCTGAAGCGCGACACCGCGTAGATAGTCCTCCCGGGCGCTGCTTTCCGCAGCATCATACACAACGTCGGCCCCATCTTCCCGCCGGCGCCCAGCACAGCGATGTCCCCCGGCACCGACTCCAACGCGGCGACGGTGGCGGCGTCAGGCTCGCTGAGCAGGTCCTCCAATTCGTTTTCGTCGGTCGGTCGCTGATCGCGCATGGGCCAATCTCTCCTACGGCACGAATGCTTTGCCCCTCGTCTACCGCACGGGTCCGTCTCTGTCAAGCACGGCCGGGCGACGGCGTTGACAAGCTGTTCCGAGACTCTCATAATCATGCCAACTCGGCGCTGCTCTTGTGCGAGCCCGGAGATGTCCGCCATCGCCCCGAAAATCTACAAGGAGGCCGACGATGAGACTGAGCATTGTCACGTTCATTGCTTCGGTTCTGTGTCTCTGCATGTCACATTCGCTCTGCGCCGCGACGCCGCCGCGCGACTTTTCGCCGCCCCCGCAGGAGCGACAACTGCCCACGACGATGCACTCGGCCATGGAAGAGAGGCCGCACATCACCGTCGGCGTCGAAGCCGGCGATCTGATCGGCAGCGACCACCGGGCGCTCCAGGCCGCCGTCGACTACGTCGCCAACCTCGGCGGTGGTCTCGTCGAGATCGGCGCCGGCGAATACCTCATGCGCGACTCGCTGCATCTGCGACCCAACGTGACGGTTCGCGGCGTGGCGGGAAAGACCGTTCTGCGCAAAGCCGACGGCATCGTGACACCCCTGGCGCTCGACGGCGATTTCGGCGAGGAGCAAATCACCGTGGCAGACCCGGCCGGATTCGCCATCGGCGCCGGCGTGGCGATCTGGGACGACCGCGCGGGCGGATTCCACACCACCGTCGCCCGCATCACGGGACGAACGGGTCACACCTTCTCCATCGACAAGCCCCTCATGGCCGACTGCATGGTGCACAACCACGCCAGAGCCGCCACCGTATTCCCCGTCGTCAGCGGCTACTACGCCGAGAGCGCCCGCGTCGAGAACCTTGTCATCGAGGGCAACCGCACCGGCAACGTCCACCTCAACGGCTGCCGCGGCGCCGGCATCTTCCTCTACCGCTCGCACGGCGCCGTCATCACCCGCTGCGAAATCCGCCGCTACAACGGCGACGGCATCAGCTTCCAGCAGTCTAACGATGTCACGCTCGAGCACTGCATCAGCACGGGCAACGCCTCGCTCGGCCTGCACCCGGGCAGCGGCTCGCAGCGACCGACCGTGCGGAACTGTATCGCTCGCGACAACGGCGAGGGCGGCCTGTTCCTCTGCTGGCGCGTCCGACACGGCCTCTTCGAGGACAACCTGCTCGAACGCAACGGGCGCTTCGGCATCTCCATCGGCCACAAGGATTCCGACAACCTCTTTCGCCGCAACACCTCCCGCCAGAACGAGCAGCATGGCCTGTTCTTCCGTAACGAATCGCTCGGCATGGCCCCGCACCGCAACCGCTTCGAGCAAAACCGCATCGAGGACAACGGCGGCGCCGAGGTCCGCATCCGCGGCGAAGTCAATGCGCTGACCTTCGCGCACAACACGATACGTGACATCCGCAACGAGGATTCGGAACCCTCGTCCGTCGGAATCCTCATCGAGGACCGCGTCGGCCCCGTGTACCTGCAGGAGAACGTCATCGAGACGAAGGTCCTGATCGAGGACAAGCGCCCCGGCCGGCCGAAATAACGACCGACCGCGTTTTACCGCTTCGCCTTTTCGATCACCGATGCGAGCGTCACCGGCGCACCACCACGGGCCTTGGATTCATCGGCGGCGCTCATGAACGCGAAGATCTCGATCGTCTCGGCGGGCGGGACCGGAATCCGCCCCGTCTTGAAGAACGCCACGATCTCCTCGACCAGATGCCCGTAGCCCTCGTAGCTGCCGCTCCGCGCGATCCCCTTGTCGCCGAACACCATCGCGCCGTAGTCCTTCTTGCCTGCCTTGAGTCCCCGGTAGGTCCCGATGCGTCCGTCCTTCCAGACGCCGACGACGAGCTCGTGACTCGACGTCTGGGCCCGCTGCACCGACACGCATCCCGGCCCCATGATCGTAAACAGAATCTCCACGCCGTGCACGCCGTACCAGTACAGGTCCGGGTGGTGCTCCTCGATGCTGCACGGGCTGAACGCGTCGCAGCCGAGGACCTTGCCCACGTCCTTGCGATTGCGCATCCCGATGATGCCCGGGCTGAATCGCAGCGATGAGCTGGACCAGCACGGGACGCCGTTCTCTTCGGCAAGGCGGAAGATCTCGACGGCGTCGGCGAGGCTGCCGGCCACGGGCTTGTCGATGAAGACCGGCTTTTTCGCCGCGATCACCGGCCTGGCTTGCTCCAGGTGCGGCCGGCCGTCCACGCTTTCCAGCAGCACGCCGTCAACCTTGCGGCAGAGCTCCTCGATGCTGTCGACGATCTCGAGCCCAAACTCCTCGCGCAACTGTTTTGTGTAGTTGCCGACCCGGTTGGCCGAGGACGGAATGTAGGGCGAGCCGCCCGGATAGCCGGCCACGACCTTGCAGCCGAAGTCTTTGGTTGGATCGTTGATCAGCCGGGTAAACGCGATCACGTGCGAGGTGTCCAGCCCGATCATGCCGATCTTGAAAACATCGCCGCCTTGCGCCGCCCAAACCGGCCCGGCCACGAAACAAACCGCCAAAACGACCAACATTATGCGAAGCATCGTCGCACCTCCATTTCAGTCCACACGACCCAACCCAAAACCAGCCGGAACACCCGGCACAATCCCCACCAATATACCAAATCACACAAAAAAGTCACCGCCCCAGCGGCAGCCCACGTGCAGGTAACCCGCCACCGGCCGCGAGAGAATTGCCGCACACCATCCCCCCTTTACATCTTCTCTTGATTCCTTGCTCCAGGCCGGATACAAATCGCAATGCTGTTTGGGGCACGATCCGCAGCGGTTGGACCCACAAAAAGAACCGGGCCGCAATAAAAAGGCAGTAAGAATGAAACGTTTGAATTGCCATCGCATCGCCCTGGCATTTGCCTGTGTCACTTGCTTGTCCGCAGTAATGTTTGCGAATGAGAACAGCAGTTCCGATGAGAGGCTGGTCCTGGCCAACGACCATGTCCGTTTTGAATTCGAGCCCGGCACAATGGGACTGGCCAAAATGGTCGATCTTCACACGGGATACAATCACATCCATGACGTCGACGGAAGGCACCTCCTTTGGGAAGTGGCTTTCGGTGTCGGCAGGCAGATTTATACGATCACCAATAACTACCGGCCCTGCACGAATACGTTTGTGGAAGACCTGGCTGACGGGACCAGGCGAGCGGTGATGGAGTGGAAGGATCTGCGGTGGTGGAACGAAGACAACATGGTGAGCATTCGTCTTACCGTTGAACTGCCCGGTGACGACGGGGTGGCCCGGTGGCGAATTTCCGTGCAAAACCACAGCGATTACTGGGGGCTGTGGTCGGTCCTGTTCCCGATCGTCAATGGCTTCCCGGCTTCAGGGCAATACGATATCGCCAGGCAGGCATTCGCCCGCGGAGGCGTACTGTCCAGGAATCACACGGGCAAGATCGTGGGACGGTATCCCGGGTCGACCTGGGCGATGCAGCTCATGTCTCTGAGCAAGAACGACAACGCGGTGTATCTGGCAACGATGGATGCGCAGGCCAGAGCCAAAGATTTTGTGGCCGAGCCCATTGCGAATTTGTCCGGGGAGCGTTATCCGATCGTATTCGAGGGGAGAAGACACAAGCAGTTTGTCCCTGAGCCGGGCGAGAGACTCTATATTATCCACTACCCCGACAATATGGGGGTGCAGGGCTCGTCTTATCCCGATTACTACCCGGTAGCCTTCGGGGTCTACCAGGGCGGCTGGCTGGAAGCGACACAGCGATACCGGCCTTGGGCGCTACAGCAGAAGTGGGCCCGAAAGGGACCTCTCTCGCAGAGGGCGGATGTGCCCGAGGCCCTGAAGAACATCGGCGTCTGGATTCGAGAAGACTGGGAATGGAACGGCGCGAAAGGCTCCGCTCACGAGATGAACAAGCCCCTGCTGGAGGCGGCGAAGAAGCTTGAAGTTCCCGTCGGACTCCAGTGGTACCGCTGGCACCGGAATCCCTTTGACAACGACTATCCGCACTTCATCCCGGCAAGAGACAAGTTCAAGGAGCGAACGCAGGAACTGGTGGACAGCAACATTGTGGTCATGCCCTATATCAACGGCTCCAGCGCCGACATGAACATAAAGGACTTCGATCGATTCGCTCCCCACGCGGTCCGCGATGAAGCCGGTGGAATTCGCCATCACTATTACTCAAACCGGGCCGGCCGGCTGTTGTCCATGTGCGGCGAAGCGACGTTCTGGCAGGATACCGTCACTTCGCTGGTGGATGACATCTTCACGCTGTACGGAGTGAATGGGATTTATGTTGATCAGGTCGCCGGTCTGTATCACGAATTGTGCTTTGCCCGAAATCACGGCCATCCCCTCGGCGGCGGCAGCTACTGGGCAGACGGCAATCGGGAGTTGTTACGCAGGATAAAGGACGTTTCGCATCGGGCGCAGCGAGATGGCGTGGTCACCTCCGAGGGAGCTTCCGAGGTGTTTTTCGACGTCCTGGATGGCAATCTTCTCTGGTCGCAGCCATCCGAGACGGAGATCCCCATGTTGCAGGTGGTCTATTCCGGGTATACGGTATTTTTCGGCAGTCCCTGTGATTACACCAAGGGCGACCGGCTGTTCATTTTCGCCCAGGGACAGGCCCTCATGAACGGCCGTCAGAATGGCTGGATGGACCTGGGGCTCTTTCAGCCGGAATATGCGCGCAAGGTTGATTATCTCAAGCGGTGCGGCCAATTCCGTGTGGCGGCAGGCAAATTCCTGACCTTCGGCAGACTCCTGGGACCGATTGAACCAACCAACGCCGTTCCCGAGTTTCGGCTGGACGATCTCGGCTGGGGCATGTATGAAGCCACGCGTGCCGCCCACGTTCCCAGTGCCGAAGGACGGCTCTGGCAATCGGAAGACGGTCACCTGGCCGTCGTTCTGGTGAACTTCGTCGACGAAGAGATTCCCTTTGCGTATGCCATCGACCCGGAGAAATACGACCTGCACGCCGACAGCTATCGATTGACCCGGATCACACCGGACGGGTCCGTCCCGCTGGCCAGGACCCGCCGCCTGATACGTCGCACGGAAACCCTCGCCCCCCGCGCCATACGCGTGATAGAGATCTCACCCGCCCAATAGACATCAACTCGGAGAAAGCCGCCAACGCAAGGGCCGTAGTAGCGGGCTCGGTAGTAGTAGAGTCCGGTGTCGGTGTCGAAGCGGCGGCCGGCGTTGGAATTGAGTAAGGATGATTTACTATTGATTATTGGTCTCGTCGCGTAGGGTGTGCCGTGCACACCGGCTCCTTTCGCGCCGCACCTGCGCGCAACGGCACGCGTCCTCAGTCCCGTCTCGGGCTTGCTCCCGAATGGGAACTGAATTGTCTCACATAAAGCCACCAAAGCACAAAGCCTTCAAAACACCGCGAGCCACGCGGAGCCAATAATCAATTGTAAATAATCGATAATCAATCCCAAGGCCTTGGCAATCCGCCGGCCGCCGGGGTCGTAGGTATAGGTGATCTGCTCCCAGTCGTCCGGGACGATTAGAACCACGAGCCATTTGCCGAGAACGGAAACATTACCCGGCCCTAAAAGTCACCCGGGCCCAATGGAGAAAACAACATGCCGCTTAACGGACCGCCATTCGTGACTGTCCCCATTGTTTAGCGCTCTGGTTTTTGCAGTATTCTACCGCCATTCTTCCGTAGTTTACTTCTTCTCCTGTTTGGCTTGCTTCTTCTCTAATGCGTGGAGCATCTTCTCGCGCTCGGCCTCGGGGAGGATCGCGCCCAGAGCCTTGGTCAGTTCGGCAGGCTGAAGCCTGCTTTCAGTTACTTGAACGTACACATCCGCTATGCGGCGACCTACGTCATCGAACAAGCACGCGTCGACGCTAAACAGTCGCTGGGCATAACGGTACTCGGTCAAACTCATGGAAGAATCGTAGAATAAGTCTGCAAGCATTTGGCTCGCTGTACGCTCTGGTTCGCAAGCACGATACGCTACGTGCCACTGCTTGAACGGAATGCGTAGGCCGTCAACTGTAATTCTGGCCGCGCGTTCATGTTCCCAAAACGGGCCATGCGACAACTCGACAATCGTAACCTGGTCGCCGGCGCTACTAAAACGGATTTGCCGATGCCCTGAGAAGCCGCCTTTGGGCGAGTTCAAGCATGACGTGGTGTAATAGCCGATTTCAAATGCCAACTTCGTGGCTTCGACGATTCCACGATCCGTCGCCTCAATGAATCCCCTCCGCAGGGAGATCGGGTAGTCTCTCACGGGCAGGCTGACCGACAGCACGTGTGCCCGACTCTGCCCGGAGCGCAAACGGTCGTAGGTGGCCGCCCAAGGTACGACCGTGTGCACTATTTCGTAAGACGGCGGGTTCATTCGTCTGAAGACCAGAAGGGTTTTGCCGTCCGTATCTACCAAGACTTCGGCATTTCCTTGGGTCTTCGCGCTCGTTTTGTTCATCCCATGCAGTTCTCCCATGACTTGCTCAGGGGGACGTCTGGCCGGACTCTCGTTGTAGATCCAGATGTCTTGGCCGCATTCGTTCCTGATCTCACAACGCAACTCGACGGCCGTGCTCGTGATCTCCAGTGAACCTAGCGCGATAGACACACCGGCCGGCTCCACATTTCTCTTCAGCATATGCCGGGACTCGGCCTGCGCGCCGCCGAGAAAGAAAAAGGCACACACACCCAACAGGACATTCGCGACTTCCACGCAACCCATTTCTTGCTCCTCACTTATGAACTAAGCACTGGGTGCTCGCGTAAAATGGTGTGCCAATTCAAGGGATTCGGCCTGTTTGCCCG
>CAYPZL010000211.1:0-8898 GCA_964415045.1 uncultured Pirellulales bacterium
GGCCTGCTCTGGTACCGCCGGCAGCACCGCTTGAACCTTTTGAGATAGTTACTAACTGGTATAACAGGGTTGATCGGTGGTGAAATCGCATCGCTGTTGGCCGCAGAGGGCTATCGGATATGGGCCTTGGTGAGAGCAGACAGCGAGGTTGACGCAATCGATCGCGTTGTAGCTCGTTTCAAGCGATCCGGTCGCAGTGTTCCATCTACTGTTATTCCTGTATGCGGCGACATCACGCGAGGGGAGCTTGGCATTCGGGACAGGGGCGCCCTAGGCTCGATCCGCAATTTCTGCTGGGCAGTAGTCCATTCGGCAGGGGCGACGAGTTTTAGAGATGACGGCATCTGCTATCGCACAAATGTTAGAGCGGCGGCGGAGATCATTCGGGAATGCAAGGTATGGCGTAACCACACGAAGTTATTCTTTCTAAGCACTTCCTACGTATGTTGCAGCCCTCAGCATTCCGAGATTACCGAAGATATGCCGTGCCTCGGTTATGCAAATGGGTACATAAGGTCAAAGCGAATTGCAGAACGTCGGTTCAGCAGTAGTCACCTAGATACGATCATTGTGAGGCCCAGTATCGTTATTAGCAGAGGAATAAACGATCGGCAGTTTGCCAAGTCAATTCTCTGGTTTATTCCAGTTGCCGCTAGGCTTGGAGTGCTTCCTGTCAAAGAGGAGTCGCAGATAGACATCGTTCCCGTCGACTATGTCGCTGCGTGTGTGGCCAAGTTGATGGCCCTGGATGTGAGCAGCGGCTGCTATAACGTAACTGCCGGGAGGCTCTTCTCTGCTAAGGTTGCGGATATTGCTGAGACTGTATTCAGGCACACCGGCAAAACCGTGGCTTTTGTGTCTCATCGGGTATGGGATGACCTTAAGAAGAGAGCGGGAAAAAACTGTGGCCGACTAATGAACGCTGTTGAGTACTACACTCCATTTATCAATACGAGTGTCATATATTCGCGGGCAAGGATTGAAGCGGTTTTGGGTGGTGACATGCCCGCGTGTGTGCCGTTTACGGAGTACTGCGATACGTTTTTGGACCTGATTCCACAGGATGAAGCAGTGTTGGAAAGTGAGAACCCGTAGAAAAATCAGCCTTGGAATACACGGTGAATTTCATCGACGGGAGTGCGTTTGCTGGAAGCGGTAGTGTGTCGGTGATTTCTGTAGCGTATAATGCTCCCTTATTGGTGGGGGAGTATTCTCGTGTTGGACGGGTCTTAATCATGAGAGCGAACTCTGTACCGAAGACATCATTGCCGATCATTCCGTTGACGCCGGAATTCATCCCATCTGCGAGGAGATTGGTTAACCGGATCTTCCCTGTCCAGACGCTGGCTGAGAGACTGAGTTTCTGGGCATATCTTCATAAGCACTCGTTGTTCGTCAGGATTGGGTTCCTTCTCTTCGGGATCAAGGACATCATTTCCATGTGGGGCATATCAAGGGAGGAATCCACAGAAGTGATAGCTGTTACAGGACTGTACTCATGTCGTAAGGACGCGAGTGAGGCCGTGTGGCTGGACTGGTTCTGTGTTGCGCCTGAAGAACGAGGGGCAGGCATTGGCAGCGGTCTCCTTGATTTCTCGATCGAGAAAGCACGGGAGACTGGAAGGAAGTATCTCCGGCTTTACACTTCCGATCATCCAAATGAGGCAGTTGCACAATATCTCTATGAGAAGAAGGGCTTCAAAACGACTGAGCTAAAGAAAGGGCCTCGCTTTGCCACTATCTATCGAGAGATGGCCTTAAGTAACAGAGGTAACCCCCCGGCTCTGCCGGGGGACTCACAGAGTTTGACAAATACAGGAGTCGTCCACCAGACTCGCGGACTGTGAACCGCTCAAGTTTCACAGAAAGGAGATCCAATGGACGACTACGAGAGCACTCCGTAGTCTGAAGTCCTGGAACAACTTCAAGCTACCGGATTCAACTCGCGATGTCTCTTCTATACTCGTGTTGCACTTACTATGTGAATTCGCGATAATGGGGACGAATAATGGGGACAGTCACCTGTTTTTCGCTTGACGCGTGGGGAGGACGCGGTTAGAGTGGCGGGATGCCACGGTTAGCCAGGACAGTTGCGGTGGGGTGCGGTCATCACATCACCCAGCGGGGGAACAATCGGCAGGACGTCTTTCTGGTGGACGACGACCGGCAGGTGTATTTGGAGCTTTTGCGCGAGCAGGCGGACAAGTACGGCCTGGAGGTGGTGGGCTACTGTCTGATGACCAATCACGTGCACCTGGTGGCGATCCCGCGCGTCGAGGACGCGCTGGCCAAGGCGGTGGGCCGGACGCACTTTCGCTACGCCCAGTACCTCAATCGTTTCCACCGGCGCAGCGGCCATCTGTGGCAGGGGCGGTTTTATTCCTGCGCGTTGGACGAGCGGCACTTCTGGCGGGCGTTGAAATACGTGGAGCTGAATCCCGTGCGGGCGCGGCTGTGCCGCAAGCCCTGGCGGTATGCGTGGTCGAGTGCGGCCGCACATACGGACGTTGAGGCGACGTCGGACCTGCTGGATTTGGCGCGCTGGTACGATCAGATCTCGGCGGCGACGTGGAAGCGGGAATTAGCCGAAGGGCTCAGTGACGCCGAGATGGAGCGACTCCGCGTGCGGACGCATACCGGCCGGCCGCTGGGCAGCGACAGCTTCCTGAGCAAGCTAGAAACCCGGCTCGGCCGCCGCCTCCGCGCCCTCCCGCCCGGCCGCCCCCGAAAAACGCAGAAACGAGCACCCAAACACAAATGACAAAGGGCAAGATCGTGTGCCAGGAGCGGCTTGGCGGGCTGTTGAAGTCTGATCGGAGGGTCGCCTGATGGATGGGATGAATAAGTTTACGGTTCTTGGCGCCAGTGCCGGGGGCCCCGAGGAACATTCTGATGCGTGCAGCGGCGAGCCGCCTTACGGTTCCGTCTCTACCTGCGAACGGACCAGTGCCCTGATCGCCGCTTTGATGTTCGCCGGCAGGTTCGGCCAAGCCGCCACGATCTCAGCCAACTCTGGCGATAGCTCTGCGGCCGTCTTCGCGTTTCGTTTGTAAGCTGGTTTGTAAGCGCTATCGTGGGACGCATCTAAGTCCTTGCATTCGCAAGACTTGTCGTTTCCTTGCATCGGACTGTCGATCCGAAGGTTGAGGGTTCGAGTCCCTTCGGCCTCGCTCCAAGCCTTGTCGGTGTCAATCGCTGACAAGGCTTGTTCTCTTGCGCCTAATACGCCCGCGCGAAGAGTGACGCTTCAGGGTTCCTTCGATCTTGTCAAGCATCACACTGCCATCTGCTTCCAAGCGGCCACATCCAGGGAAAGCCATAGGTGTCGATTCGCGTCTCAAGCCTCTCGTACTGCCTTAGGTTGGCTGTATCTTCCTGTCTTCGGTGGCAGTTGGAGTACTTTGTGTTGATCTGAAGCAACTGTACGATACACTGGCTGTGCCGGACGCCAAAGGCTGCGAGGTTTGTCATTCTTGGCCTTCACGGTGCGCAAGACTGCTCTGAATCGCGGAGCGGAAACGACGGTGTGAGGCGCATTAACATGCGAAGTGCAACACGGGCTTTCGATCACGAGCGAGCCGGTTGCTTATTTGTTTTCTAAGTGCTGGGGACTCTGTCCCCAGACCCCTGGGATTTATCGCTTTGAGCCAGAGACAGGATAGAGAGGGTAAGGCGACGTGTTCTATAGACGCCGTCGCCCCTGCCCCTGGATCGTGACGGCGCTCGGGTTGCCTCGCGGCAGCGTCCTACCTCGGCGACGACGTGTCAAGTGTATCAGCGTCTGGCCGTCAGCGGCAAGGGCTATCCCGGCGGGTGGGCGTGGAAGACTTCGGCAGGGCATTGGAAGCCCGGGCACCTGCGGGGCCGGCGGTTGAGAGCTTGGACGCAGGACGGCCGCAGGGCGTCGTGGCAGTAGCCAATCGCAATCCCCATACGCCTTGCGCAACGATTTCGCTCTGTTGCGTTGCGGGAGCGCCGGGAGGGAATGGTCAGTCGAGGGCCCGCTCCAGAATGGCGGCGAGCTCTTCATCCTGCAACGCAATCGGATTGCCTTTCATGCTGCTGGCCTTTTTGGCCTTGGCCACGGCGGCCGGCAGAATGTCCTCGGTCAGCCCGTGCGCGCGCAGGCCGGGCAGGCCGAAAGTCTCGCACAACTGCTCAGTCCAGGCGACGGCGTCGCTGGCGCGTGCGGTCCTGTTGCCGGTCAGGATTCGCGCGACTTCGTCGAAGCGGGCCAGGGCAGGAGAATTGGGCGCTCGCTTCTCCAACGCGCGTACGTTGGTTTCCATGACGAAGGGGAGCAGCTTGCCGCAGATCACGCCGTGCGGGGCGCCGGTGAGCCCGCCCAGCGGTCCGGCGAAGCCGTGCACGGCGCCGAGCTTGGCGTTGGCCAGGGCCAGGCCGCTGAACAGACTGGCTAAGGCCATGTCCTCTCGCGCCGCGGGGTCACTACCATTGGCGAAGGCCCGCGCCAGAGACCGCCCGGCCCGTTCAAGCCCCTCGCGACAGATGCCGTCCGTCAGTGGGTTGGCCTTATTGGAGACGAACGCTTCCACGAGCTGGGTCAACGCGTCCAGGCCCGTGCTGGCGGTCAGTTCAGGCGGCATCGAGCGCGTCAGGAGCGGGTCCACCAGCGCGCAGCACGGCAGCATGAAAGGGCCTCTCATGCTGACCTTGACCTGGTGCTCGGGGACGCTGAGAACCGCGTTGCGCGTGACCTCCGCCCCGGTGCCGGCCGTGCTGGGGATCGCGATATGCGGTGCCGCCGGGTGCGCCAGAGGTTTACCTCCGCCCACGATTTCGAGGTAGTCGAGCAGCTCGCCCTCATTTCGCAGCATCGCGGCCACGACCTTGCCGGTATCAATGACGCTGCCGCCTCCCAGGGCGACGACGACCTCGCTGCCTGCCTCGCGAGCCGATGCGACGGCGGTCTGTGCCATTCCCACTGTGGGTTCCCCGGTGACATGGAAGCTCTGATATGCAATTTCGTGGGCAGTCAACTGTTCGAAGAGGCCGGCGGCGCGCTGCGCAGTGCGGCCGAGCACGACGAACGCGCGTTTCCCGACCGAGGCGGCCAACGGCCCCGCCTCCGCCGCAACGGCCGAGCCGAATACGATCTGCTGCGCTGTGGAAAACTCGAATCTCATGGCATCCCGTCCGGACGATCAGGGGCGATAGTCCCAGCCGTTCTCATCGGGGAAGACGTTGGCGTATTTGACGCTGCTACGCGGCTCGGCCATCATCTCGGCCACCGTGTCCCGCCATTTCTGGTAGTGAGCCGTTTCCTTGTGCCGGGCCGGGTCGTCCGCGGTCCGGTAGACCTCGACCAGTACGAACCGGGTCGGGTCGTCCTGCTGCTGGATGACGTCGAAGCGGGCCACGCCCGGCTCGCGGACGCTCTGGCCCGCGTTCTCCAGCGTCGCGGCGCGAAACGCGTCGACCTGATCCGCCTTGACGTGAACGTGTACATGGACGATCAACATGAGTGCCTCCTTATCAAAGTCAACACGGTTGAGGCAGTCTACCATACTCATGCCTCCCACGCAACGAAACCGGCTTTCGAGAACGAAGCGTCGCGGCCGGGGGTGCATTGACAGCGGGCGGCGTTTCTGTTATCACCGGTACCGATGGCAGCGACCTCGCGAAGGGCGGAGGTCGGCGTGGCCGCAGTTGACCCGAACGTCCAGGGAAGGTGAGGCAGCATCTATGGCAATTTTGGCGGGCATTGATGAGGCCGGCTTCGGCCCACTTCTCGGTCCGCTGGTCGTTTCTGCGAGCGTATTTACGGTGGAGCCGGCGCTGCTCAAGGCGGATCTGTGGCAGAGGCTCAGACGCAGCGTCGGGAAAACGCGCCAGCACCTCGCCGGTCGGCTGCTGATCACCGACAGCAAGAAGGCTTACGACCGGGCCACGGGGCTCGGCCACCTGGAGCGGACGGTCCTGGCAGCGCTGCGGGCGCTGGGCAAGGAGCCGTCGAATCTGAGCGAACTGCTCTCGCTCCTTTGTCCGGACTGCCTGGCGCGGCTGTCGAAGTACGCCTGGTACCGGCAAGTGCAGGAACAGCCGCTGGCCGACGGCCGAGCCGACCTGAGGATCGCCGCGCGGGTGTTCGCCGATGATCTGGCATCCCAGCAGATTCGGCTGATGCGCGTCGGCAGTTGCTGTCTGGACGTCGGGCACTACAATACGATGGTCGGCCGGGTAAAGAACAAGTCGCAGGTTCTTTTCATTGCGGCCACGCGGCTGATCCAGGGCATCCTGGACGAATGTCCCGACGACACGATTCACATCCTGATTGACAGGCACGGCGGGCGCGTCCATTATCGTGACGGCCTGATGCGCAGCTTCGCGAACATGGACCTGCGCATCGTGCACGAGAGCAAGGAAGGCAGCGTGTATGAATTGCGGTCGGGTTCGCGGCTCGTGCGCCTGACGTTCCGGGTCAAGGCCGACGGGCACTATCTGCCGGTCGCCCTGGCGTCCATGGTCAGCAAGTATGTGCGCGAGCTGCTGATGCAGTGTATCAACCGGTACTTCCTCGCCCTCGACGCGGGCCTGACGCCCACCGCCGGGTACTGGCAGGACGGCCTGCGATTTGTCGATGAGTTGCGCAGGCGTCTGCCGCATTTGGAGATCGATCCTCACCAGTTGATCCGGTGCCGTTAGGGGACCTCGTATGGCGCATGAGAGCAAAGAGCAGAACTATCTGATCACGATCTCCCTGGTGATTCTGGCGTTTGTCGCACTGGCCGTGACGCTCGTGTACACCCGTACCGTCATGATTCCGTTCGTCGTGGCCCTGTTCATCGTTTCGCTCGTCTCGCCCGTGCAGGATTTTCAGGTCAAGCGTTTGCGCTTCCCGCGCGTCATGGCGTCCATCGTGACACTCCTGGTCGTGTTCTTCTTCGTAGCCCTGGTTTCGGTTCTGGTGGCCCTTACCATCGACACCACTGTGTCCACGGCCAAGGACTACAGCGCCAGCATGGCCTACGTGGCGAACCTGGCGCTGACGCCGCTGGAGTTCATCTACCAGGAAGAGACGCCTGCCGAGCCGCCGGCGCCGAACGAGCCGGAGCCGGCTCCTGTAGCTTCTGATGCGCCCAGCGAAGAGCCCGAGGAAGAGGAGGAGAAGAAAAGCCCCTGGCTGCAAACGTCGCTCCTGGGTCGGGCTCCTTCCGATCCGAACAAGATGCACACCTTCACCGCGCCGCCGTTGCCTCCGCCGCCGTCGAGTCAGAGGCTTGCGGACGCCAACGGCACGGCCGTGGGAGACCCGAACAAGCCCGCGGCGGCCAAGCCGCAGCGCAAGCTCGATACCAGAAAGCTCGTCCTGGATTTGCAGAAGCACATGTTCAACATTCTGACCAAATCCGTCGGCACGATCTTCGGGTTGATCTCGGGCGTCTTCTTCGTCATCATCTTCGTGATGTTCCTCGTGGTGGGACACGATCCGTACGGCACGCACTCCGAAGTCTACGTCAACATTGTAAAGAAGGTGCGCCGGTACGTCGGGACCAAGGTCGCCATTTCCCTCGTGACGGGAATCCTCGTATGGATCGCCCTGCGCCGGCTGGGTCTGCCGCTGGCGAACGTATTCGGCATCCTTGCCTTTCTCCTGAATTTCATCCCGTCGATCGGCTCGATCGTCTCGACGCTGCTGCCCATCCCCGTGGCCGTGGCGACCTTTCGGGGCGAGACCGCCGACGGAGGCGTCGTCGTGTACTGGGGCACCGTTCTGCTCGTGGTCGGCGTCCCCGGGCTCATCCAGATGATCATGGGCAACGTGATCGAGCCGAAGCTGATGGGCGAGGGCCTGAACCTGCACCCCGTGACGGTGCTGCTGGCGCTGTCGTTCTGGGGTCTGCTCTGGGGCATCGTGGGCATGTTCCTGGCCGCTCCCATCACCGCGGCGATCCGGATCGTGTTCCTGCAATTCGACACGCTGCGGCCCATCGGAAATCTCCTGGCTGGCGATTTCTCGAAACGGCAGGCGGCGCTGCAGTAGCGCGCCGCGCCACCCTGGAACGGATATGTCACGACGTGTATCTCGAACTTCGCTTGCCCGTGGGGCTTCCCGGCCGTTGCGGACACCGCGCCCGTCGCGGTCCCGGACGTCTCACGCCGTCTTCAGCTCGTCCAGCAGGAGCTGGATCTGGCGGCTCTCCTCGCGTACGAGCTTGTCGATCACGTCCTTGCTGGCGGGGTCGCGGGCGAAATCCTTGAGACCCTGGTAAAAGATGATCACCTCGTTGGCCCGCCGGATGGCGTCCCGCACGATCATTTCCTTATTCTCTTTGCCGGTGAAGCGCCCGGGCCCGTCCTGCTTCGTGCCGAACCAGGTCAGCCCCGCCATGACCTCCGGATTCGACAGGACGTAATTGTCCGGATCGAACGTCCCGAACTCGCCGGTCTTTTCCGAGAACCGCTTCCGCAGGCGCGCCCAGATCTTCTCGTGCTTGGCCTTCCACGTGGCCAGCCGGTAATAGATGTCGCGAAGCTCCTCGTCAGCGAAGAGTTCGGCGGTCTTGACGTAGAACTTCGCCCCCTTGTGCTCAATCTGCTCGGCGATTTGCAGGATTTCGAAGACGTTAAATTTCGTCTCCATGCCGTGCGGTCTCGAATAAAGTCGTTAGCACTTTCCCCGGAACGACACCGCGTCGCGGGCGGCGTCAACTTCGACCGTTGCCTTTGGCCCAGGGCATCCGGCAAGGACGTAAGCCATTATAGTCATTGAGGATAAGAAGTCAAGGGAAAAGCCGTGGTGCCCGAGTGACATCGGTCGGAGCAGGGATCCGCCGGCCGGCTCATCCGTTTTGCGTCTTGTCTCCAGCTTGCCCATGTCGCCGATCCTTCCGGGTCGCCGCGGCTTTGCTCAGCACGCAGTCTCTCGCCGCAACT
>CAYPZL010000212.1:0-8662 GCA_964415045.1 uncultured Pirellulales bacterium
TACTGGTTCGCACGACCGGTTCTCCTTATGAATGAAAATTCATATGCGGCTCTGCTATCGCGAGATAGTAACCCGCGATCACCAGCGGAAACACTCCGCTGAACCTACGGTCCTTATCGACCATAGGCCCGAGAGCCGGTCGTTCCATATTTTCTACAACGGCTCGTCTTTTGTTTGTGGAGTCGGAGCGTTGAAGACACACGAGGAAGGGACGTCACGCGTTGTATACGGGGATAGCCATCTGTTTTAGGTATATGGATACAGAACATTAGCAGGGAATCGGTGTGCGTGGCACACCCTACGCGGTGAAGGCAATCAGCGATGGTGAATTCCAGTACCGCATTTCATCAATCGTGCGACCATAGATTGCTTCGCTTCGCTCGCAATGACAGGGGCAACGCGTATATGTCATTGCGCCGAGTCCCGTCGCGTCGGGAAAGCAATCTCCTCCCGCATAGTCGCGAAACTTGCGAAATGGAGCATTCGCCCAGCGTGGTCCGTCCTTACGAGTAGGGCCTCTACGGTTGGGTGGTGGCTTCTTTGTCTTCGGCGAGCATGTTGCGGAGGTAGATGTGGAGGCTGCCGCGCCAGGGTTTGGTGGCGATGTCGATGTCGCCGTCGGCGTCGACGTCGGCGGCTTTGGCCTCGTGGCAGCGTTTGCCTTCGAGGATGAGGTGTTCCTGCCAGCGGCGAGCCTTGCCGTCGGCGTTTTCCCAGATGAAGCACTTGTGGGTGTCCTGGGAGAGCGGACCGCCGCCGGAGAAGACGTCGAGGTCGCCGTCGTTGTCGAAGTCGGCGACCGCCAGAGAATGGAAGTCCTGCTTCGTATGGTTGGCCGAGAGCAGATGACAGTCCCACGATTTCGCCTTGCCCTTATTCTCGAACCAGAAGACGCGTCCGTCGACGGTGTCGGCCTCGGCCTCGACGATGTCGAGGTCGCCGTCCTTGTCGAGGTCGCAGACCCACACTTTGATGGCCAGGCCGTAGCGGTCGGGGCGGTTGCCGCCGGGAGGTGTCAGGTCGGCGCGCTCGGTCCACCGCGTGCCCTTGCCGTCGGCGTTCTCGAACCAGACGTCGCCCCGGACGACGTCGCTGTCCCCGTCGCCGTCGAGATCGCCCACGCCGGCGGGCCCGACGCCGCCGTGGATGCCCTTGCCGATCTTGTGCTCGATCCACCTGTCGCGCGGGTTGGCGGGGATCGTGTACCAGACGGTGACGACGTGCCGCTTGTCGTTGCTGCAGGCGACCACGTCGAGCCTGCCGTCGCCATCGACGTCGGCGGCGGCGTCGTCGTGACAACTGATCGCGCCGTTGTCGTAGCGCTCGAAGGGCTCGGTGCGCGGTTTGCCCGTGTTGCGGTACCAGGCGGTGCCGGAGACCTGATCGATCCAGCCGTCGCCGTCGATGTCGAAGGCGGTGCCGCCGACGTCCGTGCGGGCGCCGCTGCCCATGTCATGTTGAATCCATTTGTCGGGCCCGACGTACTCGAACCACCACATCCTGCCCGACTGGCCCACGACCCAGTCGAGGTCGCCGTCCTTGTCGATATCGACCAGCGAGGTCTGCCCCAGGCTCCGGCCGACCTCGGCGATCCTATGGCATTCAAACCGAGGCATCTTCGCCCGCGACGCGGACGTCGCGAGCAGGACGATGGAAAACACGACTGAGATTCGCTTCCTGAGTAAAGGTGAAGAGCACATTTCCGGCTCCTTTCGCATGCGTTCGTTCGTGCGGGACCCGGCTACAAGGTCCACCACTTCATTGTGCGTAGCATATCAGAACGAGTGTGAACGTGAAAGAGGTTCGTCGTCGAGTGTGTTGCCGGCGAGCGGTTTGAACGTCGCGGAGCTTTCGAGCGCCTGGACGACCTTCATGCTCGCCATGTATCTGGCGTGTTCCCTGTTGAAACGCCCGGCCCCAGGCTGTAGACTGAAGCACGCTTGCGATTCGCCTCGTATCGCCGGAAGAGGCAGATTGGCGCAGAGCACGGGCTAATCCCAGATGCGGGAGACTCCCGGGCGAAGCCTTCCGGTGATCGAGGGATGATTCGTTTGGCGATTCTGGCGTTGGGTATGGGAGACTGATTATGAGCACTGCCCATGGATCGGGTTCGACCCA
The DNA here is from genome assembly GCA_964415045.1 of uncultured Pirellulales bacterium. Lineage (GTDB taxonomy): Bacteria > Planctomycetota > Phycisphaerae > Sedimentisphaerales > Anaerobacaceae > CAYPZL01. The sequence goes on from CAYPZL010000212.1 coordinate 2,119, forward strand.
CCACGGTCCCGCCCCGCAGCTTTTGGATGAATTGGTGCGGCGGACCGTGGCGGCGGCGCACCCGGTTCGCATCATCCTCTTTGGGTCGGCGGCACGCGCGGCGATGGGGCCCGATAGCGATCTTGACCTGCTGGTCGTTGTACGCGACGGCGTGCACCGGCGAAAGACGGCGCAGGCCATCTACAAGGGGCTCAGAGGAATCGGGTTCGCCAAGGACGTGGTGGTTGTCACAGAGAGCGATGTCCGCGAATTCGGAGAGAACCCGTCGCTTGTTATTTGTCCGGCCCTTCGTCAGGGCAAGGAGATCTATCATGCCGCTGGATAGACCGGCACCTGGGACGCCACAGGATCGGCTGGCCCGGGCCAGAGGCGATCTGGTCCTTGCTCGCCAGCCATTGCCCCAAGGCGCATTCTACGAAGACTTGTGCTTTCATGCGCAGCAAGCGGCCGAGAAGGCATTGAAAGCAGTGTATCTGCATCACGGCTGGTCCTTTCGATACACGCATGATCTCGAAGAGTTGGTGACCAATCTCAGACGCAAGGGCCTTGCCGTACCTGCCGTTGTGGATGAGGCCACAATTCTTACGAGCTTTGCCTGGGAGGCACGGTATCCCGGGCTCAGTGAGCCGGTGAGCGATGAAGAATACCGGGAGGCAATACGCCATGCCCAGGCGGTGATGACATGGGCCGAAAAGGAGATTGATACATGACAAGCAGGAGTTCGATTTCGAGACGAGACACGCTTCAGGGTATGGGCGCGTTGGGGGCTTCGGCGTTGCTCGGGGCCGGGGCGGCGGAGGCCGAGGGTTCGACGGGCCCGGGGGCGCCGATGGCGGGGCGGGCGGCTGCGGCGATTGCAGAGAAGGTGTTTGCGACGCCGCTGATCGATACGCACGAGCATTTGATCGAGGAGAAGGAGCGGCTGGCCGGGACGTCGCATCCGCGCGTGCAGGCCGACGACTGGTCGCTGCTGCTGAGTCACTACCTCAACTCCGATCTCGTCGTGGCAGGCATGCCTTCGAAATCCTACGACCGGTTCTTCTCGGCCGAGACGGACCCGGTCGACAAGTGGCGTGTCCTGGAGCCATACTGGCCGGCCGTGAAGAACACCGGCTACGGACAGGCGGTGCGCATCGCCATGCAGCAGCTTTACGACGTGGACGATCTGTCGGCGGCCACGGTCAAGAAGGTTCAGGCCGGCTACGAGCGGACCCGCCGGCCCGGTTTCTACCAGCGCGTTCTGTGCGAGACGGCGAAGATCGAATCGTGCCAGGTCAATTGCCTCAGCGGCCCCTTTGGCGAGTCGGACCTGCCTACGCTGCTGATGCAGGATCTCAGTATCGTCGGGATGTTTGCCGGCCCGAATCTCAAGGGTTTCGGCAAACCGACCGGCATCGACGTGAAGTCATTGAGCGACTGGCACCGCGTCATCGATTGGTGGTTCGACAAGTACGCGAAGTACGCTGTGGCGGTCAAATCGCAAAACGCCTACAGCCGCGACATCGACTACGAGCAGGTCCCCGCCGAGAAAGCCGAGGCCATCTTCCAGAAACGGATTGAGAAGAAGCCGATGACGGGCCAGGAGCGGAAGGACCTGGAGGACCACCTTTTCTGGTACGCGGTGAAGAAGGCCACCGAAAACAAGCTGCCGGTGAAGCTGCACACGGGCTATTACGCGGGCCAGAACCGCATGCCTCTGGACCGGCTCATCCGCAATGCCGGCTCGGCCTGTGACCTGTGCCGCAAAGCGCCCGAGACGCGGTTCGTCTTTATGCACATCTGCTACCCGTACTATGAAGAGCTGCTCTCGGTGGCGAAGCATTACTCGAACGCCTACGTCGACATGTGCTGGGCGTGGATCATCAATCCCGTGGCGGCCAAGGACTTCCTCAAGAAATTCCTGGTCACCGCACCGGCCAACAAGATCCTGACCTTCGGCGGCGACTACATTCCGGTCGAGCCGGTCCTGGGCCATGCGGTCGTCGCGCGGCGGGGCATCGCCCGAGCCCTGAGCGAGCTGGTCGAGGAAGGCTGGCTCAGCTTGCCCGATGCGCTGGACCTCGTCGATCCGATCATGCACGGAAACGCCCGCGAAATCTTCGATCTGGCGGCGAAGAAGCGACGGCTCGAACGGGCGCCCTGGACCTGAGTGCCGGGCGCTGGAAGTTTTCGGATCCAGGCGATTGTTGCGGCGGCGCGGATGTGCTATCCTTTGTCTGTGCTTCGGCAGTACGAGACGGGCAGCCGGAGGGTCTTGTGAAAGGAGACGATCGATGAGTGCTTTGGTCCTTTACGGTCTGATCACGGTTGTTTCTGGCGGAATCCTGTTTCTCATGGCGATTCTCGGGGCCGATCAGGACATCGATGTCGATGTCGATGCCGACATCGGGCTCGACGGTTTCGAGGCGGGCGGGCCCAGCGTGCTGAGCTTGAAGCTGACGCTCATCTTTCTCATTGGCTTCGGGCTTTGCGGCTTCCTTGCGGCCTATTTCAGGACCCAGACCCACCACGTCATCCTGGCGCTGGTCGGCGGAGCGACCATCTGGTTCGTCAGCTACCAGACGCTGAGCTGGCTCTATCGACAGCAGTCCACCAGCCACGTGCGGGGCGCCTCGTTCGTCGGCAAGGAGGCGAAGGTCACGGTTCCGATTCCAAAGGGGGGCAACGGGGAGGTCTTTGCCCGGCAGGACGGGACCAGCAAGAGCATCTACCTCAACGCCCGGGCCCAGGATGCCGACGCCGAATACCAGAGAGGACAGACTGTTACGATCCGGTCGGTGGAAGGAACGACCGCGATTGTGGAATAAAGACGAGAACGAAGAGTCGTACGGATTTGCGGTTCGTTGGCTGGAGACGGCCGGGAAGGAGAGATGTTATGCATTGGGTGGTAATCGTGATTGCGGTGGCGGCCGTCGGCCTGCTTTCGGGCATCCTGATCTTCACCGCCAACTACATCAAGGCCTCGCCGAATGAGGCGCTGATCTTCACGGGCCGGCGTCAGAAGGACACGGGCCGGGGCTGGAAGGCGGTCGTGGGCGGGGCCAAGTTTCGGATTCCCGTCCTGGAGAAGGTGAACCGGATCTCGCTCAAGACGATGAACCTTCCCGACGTGCGGGTCGAAAAGGCCTGGTCCAAGGAAGGCGTGCCCGTGACGGTCGAGACGGTGGCGAATGTAAAGATCTCCAGCGAAGAGGAGATGCTCGCCCGCGCCGTCGAGCGGTTCCTCGACACCGATCCGGGTCAGATCCAGCAGATCATCAAGGAGACGCTCGAGGGCCAGCTTCGTGACATCATCGGCGTGCTCACCGTCGAGCAGCTCTACCAGGAGCGCGACATGTTCGTGCAGAAGGTCCTGGAGCAGGCCGGCGAAGAGCTGGCCAAGATCGGTGTCATCATCGACATCATCAACATCCAGGACATCCGCGACGAGAAGCAGTACTTAGAGGCACTGGGCCGCAAGAGGACGGCCGAGGTCAAGAGGGACGCCCAGATCGGCGAGGCGGAGGCCGAGAGAGACGCCACCATTCGGGCCGAGACGGCGCGGCGCGAAGGGGCGGTCGTGCGGGCCGAGCAGGAGAGGCAGGTTGCCGAGGCCGAGAAGGAACGCGATGTGGCCAAGCAGCAATACGTCGGCGAGACGCTGGCGGCAACGAAGACGGCCGAGCAGAAGGGGCCGTTGGCCGAGGCCCGGGCCAAACAGGCGGTGGTGGTCGAGCAGCAGAAGGTCCAGGAGGAGCAGCAAAAGGCCCGTGAGCGGGTCGAGGCCGCCCGGGCCGAGGCCGAGGAGCAGAAGTACAAGGCCGAGCGCGTTGTGCCCGCCGAGGCCGAGAGGCAGGCAACCGTCCTGAAGGCTGAGGGCGACGCCGCTGCAATTCTCAAGCGAGCGGAGGCCGAGGCCAAGGGGATTCAGTTGAAGCTTGAGGCCGAGGCCGAGGGTCTGCGCAAGAAGGCCGAGGCGTGGAACGCCTATGGCAAGGCGGCCCAGCTCAACCTTGTCCTCGAAGCCGTCAAGGTCGTCGCCGGCGAAGGGGCCCAGGCCCTGGGGCAGGTCAAGTTCGACAAGGTCATCGCGCTCGACAGCGGCGGCGACGGGGAAAGCGCCGTCAACCGTATGCTCACCGCCGCCCCGGGAGGCTTGGTAAAGTTCCTCGAACAAATCCAGGCCGCCACCGGAATCGACCTGGCCGAGCTCCTCAAAGAGGTCAAAGAAATGAAAGAAGATCCCGCCGCCAGAACCGCCGGCGCAACAGCCCCGCGCCCGGAAAAACCCAACACAAGCCGAGGCCCGAAAACGTAATCGCGCGGGCACTGAAGACGTCCGCTGTGCCCGTGCTCTCTCGCAGGTGGTGAGAGAGTTGTCATGCTGAACGAAGTGAAGCATCTGGGCTGAGAAAGGGAAGTCCGCCTCGCGCCAGAGGAGACGTGCGATGGCCGGATAGTCGCACGATTTGCGAAACGCGGTACGAAGCGCAAGGTAATCAGGTAAGGGGTCGGATATGAACGCCATGACGCTAACGACCAGCTCTGGTGCCAAGATCGTCAATCCGAACGACGAGCAGATTCGCGAGGCCCTCTCGGCACTGGACGTGGGCCGCGATGATGAGGGATGGGCGATCCTGGAACAAACGGAGATGGACTACATACAGGTCAGCGGCGACCGAACCTCGAGCTTCGCCATGGAGTATCAAACAAGTGACACAGATCGCCACTACCGCGCCGCGCGCGAGGACTTCTCCCTCGAACAAGTGGTCCAAGCCTTCGCCGACTACCGCGACGGAAAAATCGACTACTCCGCCTACGGCGACTGGTCCCGCATCACCTGGTAACCTCAAACCGTACGTCGCACCGGCGTGACGCGCCCTTAACGCAACCGGCGCGCTTTGGGGGGCTTGCTGGGATCTCGGTCTGCGGGTATGATACGCGGCCTGTTTGGTCGGGCCTGGCATGGGGAAGACTGATGATGATCGTTCGTCGGCTCGAACTGATATAAACGAAAGTGCGAGTGGCATGGGAACAGTTGCGTATGTGTTTTTTGGCTTCGTCGGCCCGGTCTTGTTGGTCATTATCGGGTGGCGGCTGAGTTCCCGTCGTCGTTCGCTTCCTTGCCCGGTGTGGCTGCGCTGGATGGTCGAGATGGACAATCCCTTCACGAAGGCCAATCAGGCAGCGGTCATCGTCCGGCACCTGGACCTTCAGCCGGGGATGGCTGTGCTGGATGCCGGCTGTGGCCCCGGTCGGCTTACCCTTCCGGTCGCCAGGGCTGTCGGCCCGCAGGGCACGGTGGTCGCGATGGATATCCAGGCCGGCATGCTCAGCCGCGTTCGGGAGAAGGCTCGGGTGGAAAACCTGGGAAACATCCGCTTTGTGCAGGCGGGCGTTGGTGAGGGCAAGCTGCAGCGGAATCACTTTGACCGGGCGCTTCTGGTGACCGTTCTCGGCGAAATACCGGATCGGGAAGCGGCACTGAAAGAGATTCACGGTGCGCTAAAACCCGACGGCATACTGTCGGTCACCGAAACCGTCTGCGATCCGCATTTCCAGAGTCGGAGCAAGGTGACGCAGATCGCTGTTGCGGCGGGTTTCAACGAGGCGGCCTTCTTCGGAAATCGCCTTGCATTCACTGTGCATCTCGAAAAAGCACATGGCGGCTGAAGGGGCCGGCAGGCGTCATTGCGTCCGGCCGAGCCTGGCTTCCGGAGGCTCCCGAATAATCCTGCTCCGATCTATGCAGACCATGGAAGAGTCTGTCTCACGCAACGCCGCAGAAACGCTGAGGTGAGGCAGAACACACCTGCGTTTTCCTCTGTGGGTTATCGGATTTTGTAGCTGATGGACATGCCGTCGTTTTTTTCCATGGAGGCTCGGATGATGGTGGTGTCGTAGTCGGGGCTGGTTTGGATGTAGTCGAGAAAGTCTTTCATGGCGCGTTTGGAGCGGATGACGTTGTCACCGACGACGACGGCGCCGACTTTGAGCTTGGGCTCGAGGATCTTGAAGTACTTGAAGTAGTCGCTTTTCAGAGCGTCGATGAAGACGAAATCGATGGGGCCTTCGATGTCGGGCAGCGTCTTGAGGGCGTCGCCCTCGATGCAGGTGACCGTGTTCTGTAGGCCCATTTTCTTGACGTTGGCGCGGGTTTCTTTGGCCCATCTCGGATCGATCTCGCAGGTGTAGAGGTGCCCGCCGGTGCGTTCGAAGGCGATGCCCATATTGATCGCGCCGTAGCCGCTGGCGGCGCCGACCTCGACGCCGCGTTTGGCGCCCGAGGCCTCGACGAGGATGCGGAGCATCATGGCGTCACCCGGCGTGGTGTTGAGGGCGGTGCGCTGGAAGTTGTCGATGAACTGCTTGCGAAATTCGGGGCTCACTTTGCCTTGATCTCCTGCAAGAACGACCAGACCGGCGACGGTTACGACGGCGAGACATGCTACAACTACGCTGAGAAGTTGACGTTTCATAAGACACTCCCGGAGTCGATTCGGCATTTTCTATTTACTCAAGTTGACTGACTTTTTCGATTGGTCTGGGGCGTGGGGAACAGGAT
>CAYPZL010000213.1:0-8628 GCA_964415045.1 uncultured Pirellulales bacterium
GGCCCCTTTTAGGGGCCTTCCTCATACCACCGGCTATGCCGGTGGTCTTGATTACTAGGCGGAATACTAGGGACGGAATACTAGGGGAATACTGAGGATACTAGGGACAGTCACCTGTTTTTTGCTTGACGCGTTGGGAGAAAGCGGTTAGGGTGGCGGGATGCCACGGTTAGCCAGGACAGTTGCGGTGGGGTGCGGTCATCACATCACCCAGCGGGGGAACAATCGGCAGGACGTCTTTCTGGTGGACGACGACCGGCAGGTGTATTTGGAGCTTTTGCGCGAGCAGGCGGACAAGTACGGCCTGGAGGTGGTGGGCTACTGTCTGATGACCAATCACGTGCACTTGGTGGCGATCCCGCGCGTCGAGGACGCGCTGGCCAAGGCGGGGCGCATTAACATGCGAAGTGCAACAGAGTAGGTCGTGAGCGTCACGAGGCTGCCGGTAGTTGCTTTTTTCTTTTTCTCTCTGGGGGCTCTGCCCCCAGGCCCCCGGGATTTATCGCTTTGAGCCAGAGACAGGATAGAGGATAAGGCGACGTGTTGTAAAGACAACGCCGCCCCTGCCCCTGGATCGTGACGGCGCTCGGGTTGCCTCCCGGCAGCGCCCTATCCTCCGCCACGACGTGTTCAGTGTATCAACGCCTGGCCGGCGAGGGCAAGGGCTATCCCGGCGGTCTGGGATGGAAAACCTCGAAGGGGCTTCGGAAGCCGAGGCACTTCCGGGGCCGGTGGTTCAACGCGCGGACATGGGCTTGGAGTTGCCGGTCCGTGACTTTCGCCAGATCGGTGGCCTTGGGCAGGTACTGACGTAAGAGTCCGTTGGTGTTCTCATTGGTTCCCCGTTCCCAGGAGTGGTACGGATGGGCGAAGTAGATCGGCAGGTCGAGTTTGCGTTCCAGTTCGAGGGGCCGGGCGAACTCGCGGCCGTTGTCCAGGGTCAGGCTCCGGCGTTTTTCGGCGGGCAGTCTACGGATCGTGCGTTGGCGTTGCTCGGCGACCGGTTGGGCGGCACAGGCTTGGAGTTTGCGGGCGATGAGGTAGCGGCTGGCGCGATCGACACAGGTCAGCAAGTATCCTCGGCGGCCTTTGCCGACCACTGTATCGCCTTCCCAATCGCCGAGGCGCGTGCGTTGGTTGGCCGCCATCGGTCGTTCGTCGATGGAGCGTTTGCCGAGAATCTGGCCCTGGCGGGAGGGTTTGCCGTAGGGCTTACGGCGGGGCTTTCGCGCGATTCGCAGGAAGGGTCGGAACTGCCGGGTCCGTTGCGGATCGCCCCAAATCCAGCGGTAGATGGTGGTATGGCTGATGGCTTTACCCCGCAAGGCCTCCGGAGCACACGCGTCCAACCGCCCGGCAATTTGTTCGGGCGACCAGTAGGCCTTCAACCGGTCGGCCACATACGCCATCAAGCCGCGATCCCCGGTCTTGGGGCACCGCAGATGGGCCCGCCTGCGGCTGTGGGCCAGCGTCTGGGCGTTCCCGGGATCGTAGCGACCCTCGACGTTGCCGTTGCGTTTGCACTCGCGACTGATGGTACTGCGATGACGACCCAGGCAACGGGCGATCTCGGCCTGGCCGTATCCCTGATATTCCATTCGATAGATGACATTTCGTTCGTCCATGGTAAGATGGTGGTACGACATCGCGAGCACTCCGTAGTCTGAAGTCTTTGAACAACTCCAAGCTACCGGATTCAACTCGCGATGTCTCTTCTATACTCGTGTCGCACTTACCATGTGAATTCGCGTCCCCCGACCGTTGAATTGTCAGCGGACTTGCGGTATGCTGACATTGCCTGGATGAATGAAATGCAGGCCAAGAGACGGGGTGCAGGGCGCACCGCTGCATTGGTTGTCCGGAGAATCCTGTGAAAGGGTACTTGTCATGAAACGAACGACTCGCCACGTATTCGCTCTTCTGGTCCTGTTGACCGCCTGCACAGCGCTTGGGGCCGGAGAGAGCGACAATCCTTACCTCGGTCGCTGGGCACTGACGATTCCGGGCGGAGGGGCCGGCTGGCTCGGTGTCACGCAGGAGCGCGGCTATCTGGACGCCGGCATTCTCTGGGGCGGCGGCAGCGTGGTGCCCGTCGATAGCGTCTTCATGGAGGACGATACGTTGTACGTTGTCCGCCTTCGTAAGGTGGAACGTAAGAATGCGGCGGGCGACGTGGTTCGCACGCAGACGTTTCCGGAGGTCATCGTGGCGAAGGCCGAGGGCGATTCCCTGCAACTGACTCAGCTTCAGCCCCGCCGCAGCGGCAGGGGCGTGGACCGGCGGGAGTTCACCGGTAAGCGAATCCCCGCGCTGCCGCCGAAGCCCGATTTGTCGAAGGTCAGGTATGGTAAGCCGATCGTGCTGTTCGACGGCAAGAGCCTTGACGGCTGGAAACTGACCAATCCGCACGTCAAGAGCGCCTGGTCGGTCCGGGACGGCGTTCTGGTGAACAATCCTGTCCAGAAGCCCGGCCAGCCCCGCATCCACTACGGCAATCTTTGCACCGTGGCTGCCTTTGAAGATTTCAATCTTACGCTGGAAGTCAACGTTCCGAAGGGCGGCAACAGCGGCATCTACCTGCGCGGCATCTACGAGATCCAGGTGAGCGATTCCTACGGGCGGCCCCTCGATTCGCACAACATGGGCGGCGTGTACAGCCGGATCGCGCCCCGCGTGGCCGCCGAGAAGCCGGCAGGACAGTGGCAGACGTTCGACATCACGCTGCTCGACCGCCATGTGACCGTGAAGCTGAACGGCCGGACGCTTATCGACAACGAACCGTTGCTCGGCTGCACCGGCGGCGCCCTGTGGTCCGATGAATTCAAGCCCGGCCCGATCTACCTCCAGGGCGACCACACCGGCGTCAGCTATCGAAACATCGTCTTGACGCCAATCGTGAAATGACGGGCCTGGCCTGGGTGCCGTGTCCGCGATCGTACGGCGTATGACAATTACTACCAGGGGTTCTCTGATGCTCGACCTGACGTTCCTTTGTTTGGCGATGGGATGTGGGTCGACGCGTGGCCCAGGAGCACCGATCCGCCGCCGTCGAATTCGTTCGATGGCGATAACGGTTCGGTCGCCAGTATGCACAGATATTGCATCGCCCGGCACAGGCGTGCCATCAATCTGAGTTACGTCGATACGCACGTCGCCGTCGTGGAGTTGGAGGAGTTGTGGCAGCAGTATTGGCATCGAGGATATGAGGCCAGATACGATGTCGTTGTGCCGGATTGATTCTGCTCGGCGGTCTCGGCGCCACGTTGGTGAGCTATTTGCGGCGGCGCCAGACGCTGTGACATCAGCGCTTTCCGCAAGGAGAAGTTACTCCGGGCTGGGGGCACCAATCGCAGCCCTTTCTTATTTGCCGCGCCCACGGCGGTTCCCTCTCTTGACAAGCAGCGCGGCGGGTGTTATCTGCTTCTGGTAGTCGTGAGGCCAAGAAGCCGGGTAACGCGAAGGTGGCGTTGAACATGGCGCGCACGCTGGCAAGTATGGTTGTCTTGCTGCCGCTGCTGGTAGGGACGAGCAGGCGGTGCCCGGAGCCGAACTACCCCGCGGTCGAAGAGTGTCCCTTCCCGGTCGATCCGAATCTTGTCGTGGGCAAGCTCCTGGGCTGGATCACGATCGAGGTCGGGCAGGAGCTTGGGCACACGCGCACCTGGTGCGATCCGGACGGGGATCCGGCCCGGGTGGAAGTGCTTCGCGGGCCGGAGGGATTGAAGCTCATCAACCGGCCCAAGACCGCTTCCTACACGCTGCTCTGGAGGCCCCGGCATCCCATGACTGCGGCCATCGTGCTGCGCGTAACGGACAGGCCCACCCTGGCCCGGCCCAAGAGTGACACCGGCACCCTGCTGGTGCAGGTTGTCCCGCCCCGAAAGCGATTCGTCCCCGGGCTCTGCGGCGGTCCGCCCCGGTAAGTCCCTGCGACGGCACGCTTGCGTGGGGCCGGCCAGCCGGACTCCCCGGGCGCGCAAACAAGAATGTCACAGAGTCTTCAAGCCGCTGGACAGTCTCGCTTCCTTGGCCTTATCAAAAAGCCCACGCTTCGCCAAAATACGTATTTCTCCTAATTGACAACGGCGGAACAAGTGCTACACTATCCCGTGAATTGATGGTAGTGATACCATCAGGCCATCCCTCTCCGCAGGAGAGGACGGCCCAGGACAGCCAGGAGGAGTAGGCTCACCCAGGGAACGGGCCAACCTGCTGGTTACTTTGGACCTTAGGAGGAGGGCCAATGAAAGTAACCATGTGTGCCAAGGCGGTGTTTGAGCCAGAGAGACCGCGGCTCAGAGAGGCGATTCTTCTTTTTCCATGCCGGGCGGAAAGGGACGGTTTCTTTCTGCGCCTCGCGCCACGGGCGGCTTGCCAGGAACGAGCGCGCACCATCGGCGACGTATCGCATTGCACCCATGATACCGTGAGGAAGAACGCCGTGATTCGAGGGAGATGACCGAGAAAAAAGAGTGTCACGATAGCGGAATGCAACGTGTCAGAACTGCGTAGCACCCTACCGGAGCTACGATTTCGGTAGGGAGGGTGATGATCCAGGGATGGTCATTGAAGAAGGTAAGTCCAGGGACGGACAGAGGGCACTGCTCGGGTCTGAAGCCCCAAGGCCGTGCAGGGGCGCACCTTCCAGGGCAGTGCCCTTCTTACCTGTGACAATCTGTTTGGGCATCACACGCTCCATGCCCCGCGTCTTTCCCCCCACATACAGCCCCGGACGCGGGGCGACTTGGCCGATCCGAGAAAATACGTATTTCCCCCAATTGACAAATAGTCGTTTGCTTCCCATAGTAAATGTGCCGCCAGTGCAATGTGCTCACAAACAAATGGATTGGACTAAAGGCGCTGCGCGGCGGGGAGAACAGGGTGATGAAAGAGCTGTTGTTCATGGGGATCCCTGTGTCTCCCTTTTCCTATTTGTCGTTCTCTTTCTTTCCGGGGGGCAGATGCCGATGGGTGTTCGCAACGATCCTGTACGCCGCACTTCTCACCGCTGCGCCGGCCCGAGGCAAAGTGGTCACCATCGGACTCTGCAAGGATACCCCGTTGTATGAGAGCCCGTCCGGATCGCAGAGCGATGGCGCACGTATCCACGGCCACGCGGGCACGGACACGACGGGAGCCATCCGCCGTGCCCTTCTGGCTTTCGATATTCCCCGCTACATTCCCGCCGACTGTCTCGCGATCAACTCCTCGGAGTATCAGGAGTGGTTCTGGATCTGTCTCTGAAACGAACGTCGTCGGCCCTTGCCGACGCGTCCAGAGAGCATCATCGAAATTGATGACAGCAAAATACGTAGTTTCCCCGATTGTCCGATCGTCGGGCAAGCCTATACTTGCTTTGTGCGGATGCAAGGGGAACTGCAACTCGCAGGGCAACTACGGAAGGGAGCCGATTGTCGGACGGCTCCGAAGCACGAGGATGCCAGGATGGCAGTGGCGGCAGACACAGAACTGATCTCCGAGCAGGAATGGACCTTGTTGCAGCACCACCTTGGGCTCTCGCCCCGACAGGCCCAGATCGTCAGAGAGATCATGCACGCCAAATCAGACAAACAAATTGCCCGCGACCTGGATATCGCACTGCCGACGGTGCGCACGCACATGGGCCGGTTGTTTCGCAAGTTCGACTTGAACGATCGGACCGAATTGGTCGTACATATATTTATGTCCCTACGGGAGTACTCCAGGAGAAGCAACAGATCCCTCTCGAAGGGGGCGGTCGCGTGAATCTTCGCCACGGGGGGCATACCATGAACGGGCAGCAGAGCAAAGAACCGCAGGCGCCCAGGCCCGAATCCTTCAGTGTGGAACGGTTTCTGGAAACGACCTTCGACAAGCTTCCGGCCGACAGCAAGGTCCTCATCGCTCTCTTCGGCGCCCTCAACAGCGCTTCCGGCCTGGCCAAGGGGCTCGATCTGTCGGACAAGGTCTGGAAGAAGGTGCGTTTCAACGGGTCGGGTCCCCTGATCGGCCAGTCGGAGGAAGTCAACTGGCTCAAGGGAGTCTGCGACGGCATCCTGCTCATCGCCGACTATTCCTGACGCGACGGGCGCGTTCGCAGCGTTTTTCCGCTACGTGGTCTCACACAACGTCCGAAAACCTGGCTCAGGCGAATCGTTCCGCGTCTCTCCTGCTGGAAAAGTGCCGCCTTTGCAGCGGTGGAAATGGCCGCTACCGCCGCCTTCGTCTTCGGCTGAGGTGATAGGCTCAAGGTGGCGGGGCTACTTGCCCGAAACATCATAAACCTGTACAATAACTGGGGAGATCCCTTATCGGATGGCCGCGATGCGCCCGAAGAGAAGCACCAGCGGCTCTTTGGCGCAGCTCGACGAACGCGGCCGCAGTTGGAGTCGCAAGTCCAGTGAGATTTGGCATTATAGCAAATCCTACGGCCGGGACGACCAGCGTGAGCCACAAGGCCCGCGTCTTGCAGCCCGTGAAAGAGATCCTGGGCGACGATTGTACCATCGGCGGCCTGGATACCCAGTCCAGAGACGAATTCACCCAGTGCGCCGTGGACCTGGCCCGAAGAGTGGAGGTCCTGATCGTGGCCGGCGGCGACGGGACCGCTTCCGACGTTATTAACGCGGTGGGTACCGATATGATCTTCTCGTATCTGCCCGTCGGATCGGGCTGCGCCCTGCGGTATGCCCTGGACTTGCCGCCCCAGTTGACGCGAGCGGCCAAAAAGATCAAAGAAGGCAAGCTCCACTTCCTCGACCTGATCCTCTGCGACGGCGCCCGCAAGGCGTTCATGGCCAGCGTCGGGCTGGAAGGCGACATTCTCAACCGCCGGGAGTCGCTGCGCGAAGACGGGATCAAAGGCCCGCAGGCGTATGCCATGGCCACCTTCGGCTCGTTCTTTGCGGACCTCGAGAGAACGAACATGTCGATTCTGATCGACGGGGAAGAGCTGGACGTATCCGACGTGGTCACTACGATCGTCACGAAGATTCCCTACTACGGCTACAACATGAAGGTCGTTCCGAACGCGGTCTTCGATGACGGCTACCTGCATCTGCTCGCCGTCAACTCGGGCTGGGGCGAAATCGTCCAGAACGTCGCCAACGCCTTCCTCAACGAGAACAAACTCGGCATTTACAGAAAGGCCCGCGAGATCCGTATCGTCGTTCAGCAGGAGCGGTACGCCCAGGTCGACGGCAACATCTATCGCCGGGACACCTCGTTTCACTACGAGGTACTGCCGCACGATCTGAAGATCTGGTGCTGACGCTTCCCCGCCCGTGCTTCGGCTGTAACCTGCCGTCTCATACGGATTGGCAAAGACTCTGAGGCGATAGGACTCTGTCATCCTGAGCCGCAGGCGAGGGATCTGGCCTGCGAATGAGGAGTTTGTTCCATGCGCGGCCCGGATTCCGTCTCACTTCTCGGGTTTCCGCACGTCGCCGGTCATGGGCACGAAGCGCACCGGCATGAGGTTTTTCTTGTGGAGCTTGCCGCGCTCGTCTTTGCTCAGAAGAATCAGGTACTGAAATCCGGACTCGTTTTCGACGGGCAGGATCATCCGTCCGCCCGTTTTCAACTGCCGGATCAGGGCCGGCGGTATCCGCACGGCGGCGGCCGTGCCGATGATCGCATCGAACGGCGCCTTCTCCGGCCAGCCGTAAAACCCGTCGCCCGCCTTGACGAAGACGTTCCCGTACCCAAGCTTCTTGAGCCGCCTGGCGGCCGACTTGGCCAGCGATTCGACGATTTCGATGCTGTACACCTCCCGGGCGATCTCGCCGCACACAGCCGCCTGGTAGCCGGACCCGGTCCCGATCTCCAGCACCCGCGAGTTCGGGTCGAGCTTCAGGGCCTCCGTCATGAAGGCCACGATGTAAGGCTGGCTGATCGTCTGACCCTTGCCGATCGACCAAGGCGTGTCCAGGTAGGCGTATCGCTGATCGCCCGGACGCATGAACGCGTGTCGAGGCACGGTCCGCATGGCCTTCAGCACGTTCGGATCGCGTACCTGCCTCCATTCGATCTGCCGCGTTACCATGCGCTTGCGCTCTTCGACCCGTTCTGCGAACGCGGGATGGCTGTGGTCCGGCCGCGTCGCTTCGTTCGCGTCCTTGACGGCTTCTGCGGCCTCCGGCCCATCCGAGGCCAGGGCCGGCCGCTCGCGCATCGCGGTGTCGCCCAGACTGAGGCAGACAAACAAGAAAAGGATGCGAAGTGCCCATAAATGCCAGTGCCGACCGCTACGCGTTTCTCGTTCAGCAGCCATATCAAATCCCCCGGCAACCCCTCGCCTACGCAAATCATCCCTTGACTTTTGATTGTACCAGCGACGCGAGGGCAATGCACGAAAAAAGGCGCTGTCCGGCATAATCGGCAAGCACGCGAGCGAGGGATTTCAGTGCTCTGTCGCTTGCCATACGATGATTGTTATCCTGAGCGGAAGTCAAAGGTCCGGCCACCGGGCGTCTCTTCTGACGCGATGCCGACTTGTCTTTCTCAGCCCGGATGCTTCACTTCGTTCAGCATGACAAGCTTCTAATGAGTTGAGACAGGGCATTAGGGGTTTGCGGCGCCGGGCGATGGTGTTACGGCCTTCCAGTTGGCCGGGTCGTTTCCGGGGTGGGGGTCGTCGGTGTGGAGGCG
>CAYPZL010000214.1:0-8603 GCA_964415045.1 uncultured Pirellulales bacterium
GATTTACGTCGAATCTTTGTCAAAAACTTAACGATGTTTGAGGTTAGTAGTACAAGGCAACTCAACGGCCTGAAAGCTGAGCGACCCCAGGATCAACCCGACGCGTCCAGGTAGTCCTCGACGACGTCCAGCAGTTAGGCCCGGCGGAGATTTGCTGCTCCATCGCGGCCGAGGAGCTACCCTCTACCGCTGCCCTAATCAGCGCTGCCGAAGACCCCAGAGCCTGTCCAATCGCCAAGACCAGGTCGCCGCCAATCGAGAGGCCGATCACCAGCCATTTGCTGGCCAGCAGAGCCCGGCCGTGCGGGCAACTGCGAATTGGCCGGGATTTCAAGCCTTTGTACCCGAGTTGAGCACGCAACTTAGCCTTTTCCTACTGAATCAATGACGACCTCCTCGAAATATCTCGTTATTTCGCCATGTCCGGTGCGAAGTGCGTTTTTTTGTTCTTGCAATGTCCTGGCCTGTCACAGTAGAATCCAAATAGAGAGGCAAGGAGGCAACCCAGGTTTCGACGGATCGCTCTGGTGGAGAAGGTCCGCAGTGCGGACATGGTGATGTTGATTTGAAGGAAGGGAAGATGAGAGGAGCAATCGTTCTTGTTCTGTGCTTGGGGTCTGTCTCTACGGCAGACCTGTATGAACTTACCATCGGTGACGACGATGGTTTTGGAAGTGGTACGCCAATGGTTGCGGGAGATGAGATATGGAGTTTTGCTTCAGGCGATGGAGACGGAACAGATCGTCTTGTCGCTGGTGCTCTTGAGAACATGGTCTATACGTTCAGCTTTGATGAACTGGCCTCGGTCTCATCTTCGTCACTCTTTGTGCAGTATGCGGATTGGCCGGAAACAGGTGGACACCTGTGGCTCGATGGCATACAGACAGACTTCGAGTTCACACCGCTGATACCGTGGCAACAGGAAGCTCCGTGGACGGTCTTGACGGCATCGATTGACCTAATGCCATATGCGGACCGACTTTTGGATGGGGCCGCCGCATTTGAGTTCATCGGCTCACAGACAGACGCCTACGTGATCGACTACATGACGCTGGAGATTGAGGCTTGTCCCGTCCCCGTCCCCACCTCCGTCCTCCTCGGCGTCGTCGGTCTGGGTATGGCGAGCTGGCGGCTGAGGAGACATAAGAGTTCGTGAGAACTGACAAGTGCCAGGCCCCCGCGAGAAGGGATCGCTTTTCCTTTTCTTCCCCTATTGGCCTCGCGGGGGTCTCTATCTTTGGGCCAGCCGGTCCTCTATCGCTTCGATCCGGCGTGTCAGATCGTCCATCTCCCTGAACTTCTGGTGCTGGTCAAGGATATCCTTGGCTGCCAGCCGCTGTAGTCGGCCGTCCGAGCCGTCCAGGAGGCTCACCAGCGTCTCTACAGCCTTGGTCACGCTCTGGGAGAGCAGAGCCAGCCCTTGGGCAACCAGCTCATCTCTCTGCCGGTCAAGCTCGCTCTTGAACGCAGGGTCTTTCAACCACTCGTACAGCGTATCCCGGCTGACGCGGCCTTTGCGGCAGGCTTCGGCGTACGTGGGGCTCGCCAGCAGGATGGGCAAGAATTTCGCCTGACGGGCTGTCAGATTCGCCCTCGCCTCATTCTGTCGGATTGTATCGGATTCTGTCGTCATCGGGTCCCACACAGCAACATGATGAACCTGGCCTTCGGCCGCCGGCCAACGGCGCCCTCAATCCGCCGGCGCAGCTCGACCTCACCAAGCGTACGGCCGCCCTTGCTGCCAACCAGAAGGATGAACGGGCGAGTTGTGCCCCCGATCCCCAATTCGCCCTCAATCCGCTTAAGCCTGGCGTCGATCGTCATCCGTCCGCCTTTCCACTCCCACAAGTGCCACCAAATCGATCAAGCTCCGGCAGCCGGGCACCTCGATGAGCGTGCCGTCGCCGTTTGGCCAGCGCAGGACCGGCCCCGTGTCCGGCTCCAGCAACTCCTCGATCCTGTCAATGCGTTTCGATAGACTGTGCATGGTATGCTCCCGGCAGAAATCTCGTATTCGACCGCTGAACGTCGGCGATGATCTCCCGCAATTGGCGGGGCGTGGTGACGAAACGCTCCCCGCCGGCAACCTCCAGGACGAACCGCTTGTCCTCGTTGGCGTCCATTCGGAGGATCCGCTCGATCCGCCCCAGCCTGCATTCAATGCCCATGCCCGGCCCTTTCTTCTGTTTGCGCCCGCCCGCCGTCATAAGCGACGTAGTGGACAATGACGTTGTCGCGTCTATCGTCCGCAGGGACCGGCTCCCCGCCAAACCAGACGACGTTGCAGACAATCGGCCCCTCGCCCATACTCAGGGTCTCTTCGGCTCTCTCGATCCTTCGTTCCAGGCTGCTCATTTGGGTGACTCCTTCCCAGGCGTGTTGCGAACGAGGGCCAGTACGGCCGCTTTGATATGCTCCGGCAGCGTGGGCCAGCGGTCTCGAATCAGGGTTAGATCTGGTTCTGAGGGTGTGTTCGGTGCATCGAGTGTGCCGCATTCTGTGCCGCGCTCTGAGGAAATCGCCGTTTTTGAGCCGGAAACGGGGTTTGTTCGATTCCCTTCGTCTCCATTCCCTTGATTTGTAAGGACTTACGCTGATTTGCAAGCAGTGATATCGCACGAAAATTGCGGAGTCCCGCAATCTCCCCGAACGGATGTTGACCGGCCGCCTTGGCGGGGCGTTGTCTTTTTTTTCGGGGTGCTTTTGCGGGGATGTCTATTGGTTCCTTGAGAGCCAATCTTCTGCGTTCGTAGTGGGCGTTCTCCGGCTTCAGACTGTTCCGTGGCGTATGGCTCCCAACGGCCTGAAGCCACGCATGCGGTTTTGTCTATAGCCCATGGCCAGTGTGGGCGATGCCGCATGACCCGGATGGCCGAGACGAATGTGAAAGAACCGCCTCCTACTGCCCTGTGGGGGGATTTCGCTTGCGAGGCGGGGCGGGCCGGCCGTATAATTCGGTAATGGAATGGCGGGCCAACGGATCTACTGCGGAAGAACGTTGGAGCCCAGGCGAAGGAGCGTCGTTCGTAACAGCACGTTGACACGATGACGATTGGAAGGAGGTTTCATCATGAGCAAATCGCGACTGACCATTGTATTGGCATTAGGTCTGCTGATAGGCGTGCACGCCCGGGCGGTCGACGAATCCCTGGTCTTGTATCTGCCGTTCGACGAAGGCGACGGCATCACGGCCAGGGACGTCTCCAGCTACAACAATCCGGGCACTGTCGTCGGCAACGCCGTCTGGGTCGCAGGCCAAAAGGGCACGGCGCTGGAGTTCGTCAGCGGCTCGCACGTCACGATCCCGGAGATCCCCCAGTATGACGTGACGGCCGAGGTCAGCCTGTTGGCCTGGGTCAAGGCGACGACGGTCCCGAACTGGGCCCGCGTGATCGACAAATCCCAGTGGCAAACGTCTGGCTTCGATCTGGTCCTGACGCAGAATGTCGGGCTCCCACGGCTTGAGTTCTTCGTCAACAACACCACATCGCTCGTGGATGGGACGACCGTGGTCATCGACAATGAATGGCACTTCATTGTCGGTACGTTCGGCAACAAGACGCTTCGCATGTACGTGGACGGCGAGGTGGAAGGCGAGGCCCAATCCTTCGGGCAGGTAGACATCAATCCAAACGATTGGCCGCTTATGGTCGGCGCCGAAGCCAGTTCGAACGGCGGCCAGCAGTACTTCGGCAGCATCGACGAGGTCGCGATGTATAACCGTGAACTGTCTGCGGACGAGGTGATGGCGATCTTCCAGAACGGCATGCCGGCTCGCGAGACCGCGTCCGATCCCCGACCGCAGAACGGGGCCGTCGATGTGCCTCGCGACGTCGTGCTGGGCTGGACGCCTGGCGGATTCGCCGCATCGCACGATGTGTACCTCGGCACCTCATTTAACGAGGTCGACGGCGCCAGCAGGGACAATCCGATGGAGACTCTGGTCAGCCCAGGCCAGACGGCCACGGAGTACGAGCCCGCTGACCTGCTCGAATACGGCCAGACCTATTATTGGAGAATCGACGAGGTCAACGAGGCCCCCGACGATGCCGTCTTCAAAGGGGACGTCTGGAGCTTCACAACCGAGCCGTATGCCTATCCGATCACCAGCCTGACGGTCAAGGCCTCCAGCGAGCAGCCCGCCTCCGCCGCGATCCGGACCATCGACGGTTCCGGACTCGACGCGTCCGGTCAGCATTCCACCGATATGGACGACATGTGGATAGGCTTCCTGCCGGCCTGGATCCAGTACACGTTCGATAAAGAGTACTCGCTGCACGAGTTGCAGGTGTGGAACGCCAACTCGGGAATCGAGACCGGTATGGGCCTCGGGGCCAGGGACGTCACGATCGAGTACTCCACCGACGGCGAGACCTGGACCCCGTTGGACAATGTGCCCGAATTTGCACAGGGAACCGGCGAGGCGACCTACACGGCCAATACCGTTGTCGATTTCGGCGGGGTCGTCGCAAAGTACGTCAAGCTGACAATCGCAGCCAGTTGGCTCTCGCCCCAAATGACCAGCCTCAGCGAGGTTCGGTTCTCCTACGTCCCGATGCAGGCGTTTGGGCCCGAGCCGGCGGACGGCGCGACGGACGTCAACATTGAGGCCTCGCTTCAGTGGCGGCCGGGCCGGGAAGCCGAGTCGCACGAGGTCTACTTCGGTTCCGACCCGAACACCATGACCCTGGCGGACGCCACGGCTGGGCATGGCTACACACCAGTTTCTCTCGACCTTGGGACCACCTATTACTGGCGGATCGACGAAATCGGAGGCGCCGGTCCGTACGACGGCGAGGTATGGAACTTCACGACCGAGCAGTACCTGGTCGTCGATGATTTCGAGAGCTACACGAATGACTCTCCCAATCGCCTCTTCCAGGCGTGGATCGACGGCTTGGGCTTTTCGCCTGATGAGTTCTTCCCCGACGGGAACGACGGCAACGGCTCCGGCTCCATGGTCGGGTACGACCCGGTCCAGGGCGACATCGTAGAGAAGACGCTCGTTCATGGCGGCCGGCAGTCGATGCCATTGTACTACGACAATACTGCCGCATCCAATTCCGAAACCACGCGGACCTTCGTTGCGCCCCAGGACTGGACGGCGCACGGAATCACGACCCTCGTCGTGTACTTCCGCGGGCAGGTGACCAACTCGCCGGCCTCCTTGTATCTGAAGATCGACGATACGAAGGTCCCCTTCGACAACGATGCCGCCACGGCGATGCCCGTGTGGAAGCAGTGGGCGGTTCCGCTGGCCGCCACGGGCGCGAATCTGGAGAGCGTCGGGGGCGTGACGATCGGCATCGAAGGTGGGAGCACCGGCACCGTGTTCATCGACGACATCCGCCTGTATGCCGTTGCGCCCCAGGCCGTCAATCCCGTCGACCCGGGCACGAGCGGGCTGGTCGCCCTCTACGCCATGGACGGAAACGCCCAGGATAGCTCCGGAAACGACTACCACGGCACCATCCATGGCAACATCAGCTACGACACCGGATACGCCGGCCAGGCCCTGGTCATGAACGGAATCGATACCTACGTGGACCTGCCTATCGGCACCGAGCTCTCGACAATGACTGACACGACCGTTGCCACACACGTTTACTTCGGCGGCGGCACCGGCGCCTGGCAGCGAGTCTTCGACTTTGGGGCGGGCACCTCGCGCTACATGTTCTTCTGCCCCCGCACGGGCACAGCCGGGATCATGACATTCGTGGTTCGCGGGTCCACAGGGGCCGAGCAGATCGTGGACGGCCCCACCTCCTTGAGTGTCGGATGGCACCACGTGGCTGTCACAATCGACACCCAGACCACCACGACCACCATCTATATCGACGGCGAGCCTGTCGCCTCGGGCGGCACCGCTCAGTTGCCCAGAGACATGGGCGTTACGGACCAGAACTGGATCGGCAAGTCGCAGTACCCCGATGCGCTCTTCCTCGGCTCCATTGATGATTTCCGTATCTACAACCGTGCATTGTCCGCCGCCGAAGTGCGTTACCTCGCCGGCGATCGATAGTCCACGACATGACCCTGGGACCCCGGACGTGCCAATTCCGTCCGGGGTCCCCTGATGCCCTGGGAGCCCATGTCACCAACGCGAGTTTCGACGGCGCTGCCCCGATGGCCAGTCGTATCGACTGAACGATCACTCCGTTTCATTCATTTCGGCGAGCTTTCCGGTGCGCCAGCGCGTTTCTTGCGATTCGGGCATGCTCTCTGGTCGATCCTTCGTCGGGCAAAAGGCTTGACCTTTGGCCTCGTCTCTGGCATCGTAGGGGTGTGCCGACCCTTTTGGTGAAAGGACCCGGATGGGCCAAGAGATGGCGACGCTTGAAAGCGACAGGCGGCAGCGTTCCCGCAGGAGGCTGCTGCTGGTGATGGGTCTTCCCGTCGGCGTGGCGGTGGTGTGCTTTGTCGTTCTGGCGCTGCTGCCGGCTTCAAAGCAGCCGTTCTTCGAGGCCCCGCTGCGAAGCGCCCTGACTGGGCTGGGCGTGCTGGGCATCGCGTACCCGCTCTGCCTGATCGGCTCGATCCTGAGAAAACGCGCCGAATCTTCCCCCTACTTCGAAGAGGGCTTCATCGCCGGCGTTGTCAGCCTGTTCGGTCTGGTCTGCCTGCTCGTGGGCCTGCTCTGTCTGGGTCTGAGCGTCTACGCGATAGCCAGAAACTTCCTGGGCCAGCCGTAGCCACACATCCTCTCACCGGGCCGATAAACGCAAGCGCAGAGCGGTTCGGTCTCGATTTCTTCCTCTTGTGGTGGATTCCGCGTCAGGCGTGCAGGAGGACATTGCCCGCCCGGGTGGCATTGACAGGCGGGAAAAGAAACAGCCGGCGCTCTTTCACGCGGCGGGATTGCGAGCCGGGGCGTCGGCGAGATCGGGCGGCGTATCACCCACGTACCTGCACTGGACAATCCGGCCGGCGGTTTCGTCCGGCCCGTGGGCTGGCCAGGATACCTGCCACCACGTGCCCCCAAACCGTTGGCGCAGCGTGGACCGGGAATAGGTGTAATGGCCGTCTCCGGCCGCTCCGCCCGGGGCGGTCAGGCCCAACAACTCGGCCAGCGGCACGCCCCGAAATGTTGTCTGCCAAAGCTCCAGAAGCTCTTCAAACCGCATAATCGAGGATCTGGTCACGATGGACCTCCTGTCATGGTTTCACGCCTTACCAAGATTCACGCCCCTCGCGAGCGTTTCCCATCGCACGTCCTTATACCACACTGTTACCGCCCTTCCCTGCAAACAGCCCCGGTTATCTGCCAAGCCGCGATTCCAGACGGCAACCCAACATCCTAAAAGCACTTTAGCACGACCCTAACGCACCCCTAACACAGGATTTCACAGTTTCCCTGTTACGAACCGCCTGCCGCCCCCCCTCCCACAGCAGAGCACTTCCCGGCCGACACCCTCAGACGTACGATGCCCTCCACAAACAACCACGCAATCCCGTTCAAGCACGTTTTCGGGCCCATTATGTTCAAACATCGCGACATCCTGCATCATCTGTCGTCACAGCCGTTTGCAAATACTACGACCACCCACACCCTTCGGTTCCGATAACCCTGCCGATCAACCCTCAGCCCTCCAAAGCCAGCAAGCCGAAAAGGCCAATCCGCGAGCCCACGACGGCGACCTTGCCATAGACAACAACCTGTCTGAGAGGGTTCTTCGGACAGTAGCAATCGGCCGCAAGAACTGGTTGTTTGCGGGGAGTGACGCCGGAGCTGACCGGGCCGCTATCATCTACAGCCTGGTCGCCACCCGCAAACTATACCACATCGATCCCTTTGCCTACCTCCGCGATGTTCTTGACCGCGTCAGCACGCATCCGGCCAGCGGAATCGCTGAGTTGGCGCCATCAGCTTGGAAATCGTAATGCCACATAGGACTTGAGTGGGTCAATTCTGTTTCTCGACATCCCCAACCTGTGGTAGCTTGGCGCGCCACTGGGCGGCTTCGTCGGGCTTGTTCCAGGATTCGTAGAGGTGCACTAACGTGCGCAGCGAGCCGATCGTGTGTGGATGGTCGGGGCCAAGCCTGGCCTGGCTGCCGTTGTAGGCTTCAAGTAGGAGAGGTTCCGCCTTCTCGTAATCACCTCGCTCCTTGCAAAGCAGACCCAAGTCGTGTGCGGATTCTAGAATATCAATATGCTTGTCAGGTAGCGCTCGGCGTCTACTATCCAGTGTTTTGATCGCCAATGGCAGCGCCTCCTCATATCGGCCTTGTTGGGTCAACATAACCACAAGACCACGCATCGTTTCTAGAGAGACCGGATGTTCCGGCCCCAGAGCTTGATTAGCGATCTGAAGCCCTTCACGAAATAGCGATTCTGCCATCGTATACCGTTTCTGACGGCAGTATGTCCACGCCAGCGAGTAGAGCACGACCAGTGTGTCCGAATGATCTTCGCCCAAAATGCGGCGTCTGAGTTGCAACACCTCAACAAAAAGTCGTTCTGCCTCGTCGTAGTGTTTTTCGAACCATCGTAGAACACCGAACCAATACTTGGAATCAATGGTGTCCAAATGTTCCTCACCGAGTTTTTATGGAAATCGGCATGTAAAAGGGACCCACCTCGGCGGCGAATTTGGACCCACC
>CAYPZL010000215.1:0-8594 GCA_964415045.1 uncultured Pirellulales bacterium
TCTAAAGCCGAAAGAAAGGAGGTGAGAAAGAGGAAGAAGCGAAGAACCATAATCGCCTATCGCAGAAGTTGTTCTGTCGAGGGCACCGGATTGTCCCACTACATCATGATGGAGAGCAGGTAAGGCAGTCACCTGTGTGGAACGGGTCGGCGGACAGCAATGCCGGCCTGTTCCGCACATCACTCGAAATCCAGGATCAAGGTGAACATATAATGAATACCCTTAAGATGATATCGTCCCGCGGTCGCCACTTCAACACGGGCGCGGGGCCCATGCTGCTTCCTATCGACATCGGGCATCCCGACTTCGTTGGCCTGGTTGAGCCGGATACGGCCTTTTGGTCACTCATCGAGAAGGAGAAGCTGGGCGAGGCTTTGTGTGACAGCAGCCTCCTTTCCCAGTACTTCGAGAAGGCCGACGTTTTCGTGAAGGAGATGGAAGGCCTCCGGTTCGGTCTGGCCCCTTCTGCCGTCTACTTCAACCCAACGGATCGCTGCAACTTGGATTGCGCCTATTGTTACATTCCCGATGAAATGCGGCGCAACGGCGTTCATATGAGTGCCGAGCAGGTGTGCGAAGCGCTTTCCATATTGAAAGACTTCTTTGACCGAAGCTTGCCTGAAAACCGAAAGGCACAAATCATCTTTCACGGTGCCGAGCCATTGTTGAACAAAGAGGCTGTTTTTGCCGGAATTCGCACCTTTGAAAACGACTTCAGTTTTGGCATTCAAACCAACGGAACCCTACTGGGCGATGATTCCCTGGAATTTGTCAAGAGCCGCAATATCGGCATCGGGATTTCCTTGGATGGCCACGACAGCCGCATTGCAGACCGGACAAGAAAAACGTGGAGCGGGACTGGTGTGTTTTCAACAGTTTCGGAAGTCCTTAAACGCCTCAAAGGTTATCCCAACTACAACGTCATTTGCACCGTCACGCGTGAGAACATGGAAGCCCTGAGCGAGATCGTCGATTTCTTCCACGACCAGGAAGTCCCAGTGTGCATGCTCAACCCCGTACGCTGCACGCGCCAAGGGGCACGAAATCTGAAGCCGGCCGATGAAGAACTCGTGCCGCATTATCTGAAAGCGCTGGACCGCTCTTATGAGCATTTCGAGCGAACAGGCCGCAAGCTTCTGATCGCCAACTTTGCCAATGTGCTGATCGGTATAGTCGCACCGACCGCACGGCGCCTTTTATGTGACATTTCTCCCTGCGGCGGTGGGCGAGCCTTTTTCGCCGTCGCGGCAAACGGCGACCTGTTCCCCTGCAGCGAATTCGTGGGTGCGCCTTCTTTCAAAGGAGGCAATATTTTCGAGGGTCCGCTGGAGCAAGCCTTGAAGTGCGAGGCGTTTGCCAGATGCACCGGTCGTAAGGTCGAGGACATTGGCGGATGCGCCACTTGTGCCTTCCGGCATTACTGCGGCTCTCCATGTCCGGCTGAAGCTCACGAAATGAATGGAAGAATGAATTGTCCGGGAGCTTTCTGCGAGCTGTATGAAGAACAGGTACGCTATGCCTTGCGCCTGATTGCCGACGGAAAAGAAAATGCCTTTCTGCCGGACAACTGGGATGCCGACACTCAAACGGTGATTGACATAGTCTCACTGTGATTACTGCGGAGGTGTTTACATGGGAACCGTTGCGACATCGATCGGAAGAGATATCTCATGACTTGGGAGATTTTAGAGCATGACCCGCAAAGCACGCATTCATCAAATACTCACGCCGCCTTTCAGCGGTGAGCGCATCGAGGCCCTGTCCTTCGAAATCATCGACCGCGAAGTGCCGTCGCACTCGTTCCCCCCCGCGGAATGGCGTGTAGTGCGCCGAATGATTCATGCCACTGGCGACTTCTCAATCATGGGGGCCGTTCGATTTTCCCATAACGCCATCGAGGCAGGAGTGGATGCCTTAAGGGTATGCGAACCGCTTTATGTTGACTCCAACATGATTCGGTTTGGGCTTTCCCTCGTCCGTCTTCGTACTGTCTCTGACCGCTACGACTTGAGCCACATTCATTGTCATGTGGCGGATGACGATGTGGCAGCAGAGGCCAAGCGATTGGGCTTGCCGCGCTCCGCAATGGCCGTTCGCAAGGCAAAATCCATGTTGGACGGTTCAATCGCCGTTTTCGGCAATGCCCCGACGGCCCTTCTGGAGCTCAACCGTCTGATGATCGAGGAAGGCGTTCGTCCCGCTCTGGTCATCGCCGCGCCGGTCGGATTCGTCCATGTGGATGAAAGCAAAGAGGAACTTATGGAACTTGATGTTCCTCATATCATCTTGGCCGGCCGTCGCGGCGGCAGCCCCATCGCAGTAAGCATCGTCCATGCGTTGTGCTCGTTGGCTGCCATGGAGCAACCGGAAACCAAACCTGCAGGGCCGTCCCAGGATCGGTTCGACGCAGTGATTCTGCTCGGACACGGGAGCCGTGTTCCCGGGGCGGACCGTTCCATGTTGCGCGTGGCCGAGGCTTTGAAGGAAAAGGGGCGATACGCCAACGTGGCAACGTGCAACATGTCGCGTCTGGGGCCCCATTTCGAGGAAACCTTCGAGAAGTGCGTTCGGATGGGCGCCCGCAAGGTGCTTCTTCTGCCCTATTTCCTGAATGAAGGGCTCCACATGAAGCTGGATATCCCTGCGAAGATGCAAAAGGCGGTCCGGCGCTATCCGCACGTCAAACTGGTGTTCGGAAAGAACCTTGGATTCGATCCCCTCCTTGTGCAGTTAACGGAAAAGAGGATCGAGGAATCCACATCACTTCCCGACGTGATGGACATTCACCTCCCCGATGAAGACGCCTTTCCTATTCCTCGGGGGCAGTGCGAATTCGTGCCCATGCCGCCTGAAGAGGCGGCGCGCTGGAGAGAATCCCGGGGCAGTGATAGAACAATTGACGCACAAAACGACGAAGGGAAAGGAGCAGCCCCAAACCGGCGAGGCGACGGCCATGAGTAACGGGAGACTCGGATACACGACAGGCGCCTGTGCGGCAGCCGCAGCCAAGGCGGCGCTGCGGTATCTTCTGGAAGGGAAAGAGCCTTCGGGCCACGCCGAAATCCCTTTTCCCAATGGGGAGCGCCATATATTGCCCATCGCCTTTGTGCGCCGGAAAGAGACCGGCGTTGAAGCCGCGGTTGTAAAGGACGCAGGCGACGATCCGGACATCACCAACGGCTCGCTCGTTGTGTCTTACGTGGAGTGGGGCAAAGGCGAAGACGTGGTTTTCGCCGCAGGCGACGGGGTCGGCACCGTGACCAAGAAGGGCCTTTCGGTTCCGCCGGGAGAACCGGCCATCAATCCCGGCCCCAAGAAGATGATCCAGGATGCGCTGCGCGAACTGACAGACCGTCCTGTTCGGGTCACGATCTCCATTCCGGGCGGCCGTGAGCTGGCGCAGAAGACATTCAATCCCCGCTTGGGTATTGTGGAAGGACTCTCGATTCTCGGCACCACGGGCCGGGTAAGGCCATTCAGTTGTCGGGCATTGAAGTGCTCCCTGGTTTGCGAACTGGAGGTAGCGAAAGCGGCAGGGGTGACAGCGCCGGTGCTGGTGCCGGGACATATCGGGGAACGCTCGGCGCGCAGACACCTTTCTGTGACCGCTGAACAGGTAATCGAGGTCGGCAACGAATGGGGTTTCCTGCTCGACCGGCTTGCCCGTTACCCGTTCCGGCAAGCGCTCCTCTGGGGGCATCCGGGAAAACTGGCCAAACTGGCGGACGGGCAATGGGACACCCATTCCTCCCGCTCGACCTCTGCGGTTGAAGTCGTTCGCCGGATGGGCGGGGATGTCCCGTCGTTCGATCCTTCCGGACATCTTACAACAGAAGGGCTTTTCGCCGCGCTGGATCAAACCGAACGGACCCGTCTGGCCGAAGTTTTGAGCGCCGCCACCGCCCGCGCGGCGCAAGAAAAGACCGGCGGTGCATGCAAAATCTCCGTTGTTTTGGTGAATATGGAAGGTGCCGTGCTCGGGGCATATGGAGACATCTCACCATGGCGGTAACACCATCACAGAAATTGACGATCGTGGGCTGTGGGCCGGGTTCCCCGGATCATCTGACCAAGGCGGGTCGGCGCGCCATCGACAGCGCCAAGGTTCTAGTGGGAGCACCACATCTGCTCGATCTATATGCCACGACGAATCATGAGGTGATCAGCGTCGGCCCCGATATCGAGGGTGCTCTCACCGCCATCGCCTCACGGTTCGAAGGGGATAGGATAGCTGTCCTGGTTAGTGGTGATCCAGGTCTGTGCAGCCTGGCCGGGCCCGTTCTCGATCGCTTCGGGAGAGAATACTGTGAGGTAGTTCCTGGCGTCAGTTCGGTTCAGTTGGCCTTTGCACGCCTTGGCCTTGATTGGCTCGACACCCGGATTGTCTCCGCCCACAAAGGCGTTCCCGCCCTCACTCCGGCAGACCTGGCCGCGTCCAACAAGATCGCGGTCTTGGCCGGCCATCGGCAGGCGCAACGATGGATTGCCGACCTGGCGGACGCCTTTGGCGACAAACGTTACCTCGTCGTGTGCGAGGACCTGTCACTGGAAACCGAAAGAATGTGCCGCGTTTCGGTCGCGGAGTTCCGTCAGATCGAGATCTCGACCCGGACCGTCGTGCTGCTTCTGAAGGAGGATGCTCTTCGATGACGCTCGGAACGCTTTATGGAATCGGAATAGGACCAGGGGATCCAGACCTGATCACCGTAAAGGGAGCGAAACTTCTTAACCGGTGCCGCCATGTCGTCGTGCCGAAGGCATCGGAAACGGCCGACAGTGTGGCACTTCGCATTATTAGGAAACACCTCAATCCATCGGCTGAAATTCACGAGCTCGTGTTTCCCATGACAACTAGGCAGGACGTGCTTATAGTACGGTGGCGTGAGGCTGCCATATACGTTGCGTCATTGTTGTCGCAAGGTGATGACATCTGTTTCCCTACCCTGGGCGACCCATTCCTCTATTCCACATACATTTACCTTGTGCGGGCCTTGCGCGATATTCAACCTGACGGGTGCATCATAACGATTCCAGGCGTCACCGCCTTCAGCGCCGTAGCCGCGGCCACCGAATTTGCCCTTGGTGAAGGCAAGTGGCCTGTCACCATCGTCCCGACAGCCGACGATCTGGCGGACCTTCGCGATGCCTTGCGCCGCCGCGGAACGGTCGTAATCATGAAGATCGGCAGGCGGCTCAATGTGCTTCTTGACTTGCTTGAAGAATATCACGCCACGGAAACAAGCGTGTTCGCCGCGCACGTCGGCATGCCCGAGGAATATGTGGAAAAAGACCTTCGAAAGCTTCGGGAACGCGACGAACAAACCGGCTATCTTTCAACTATCATAACCAAAACAGGAACGGAGGATCTTGAATGAAAGTCTTTTTTGTCGGCGCCGGACCGGGTGATCCCGATCTGTTGACCCGGAAAGCCGAGAGACTCTTGCGGAAGTCTCGCGTTTGCATCTACGCTGGCTCCCTGGTCAGTCCGTCGATTATCGAAATGCTGCCGCCGGAGGCCGAGAAACACGATTCCGCAGCCCTTGCTCTCCCGGAGGTGATCGATCTGATTCTAGATGCACACGCAAGAAATCTGGATGTGGTGCGGCTTCACTCCGGTGACCCGTCCATCTATAGTGCAGTCGGCGAGCAGATGTACGAGCTGGAGCGTCATGGGATCAACTATGAAGTCGTGCCGGGCGTGAGCGCCTTTCAGGCAGCCGCATCGGCCCTCGGCTGGGAGTTGACCGTTCCGGAAATAGCACAGAGCATCGTGATTACCCGCACACCCGGGCGGACCCCGATGCCGGAGCCGGAATCGCTCGAACGATTCGCCCGGACCGGGGCTACCCTGTGCCTGTTTCTTTCAGCGCATACAATTAGAATTCACGCACAAACGCTGGCCGGTCATTACGGCGAGGACTGTTCGGCGGCAGTTGTCTATCACGCCTCATGGCCGGATGAGCGGATTGTTCGGGGCACACTGGCCGACATTGCAGAGAAAGTCATCGCGGCCGGTATCACAAAAACTGCGTTGTTTATTGTACGACGTGAGATGCAGCGTGCTCGCTCGCGTCTATACGACCCTGACTTCAAGCATGGCTATCGCGGGGGCAAGGGATGACATGCCGGATATAATTACGCTTTCGAACATTGGCCTTAATGTGGCCCGGAGGCTCGCGGTAAGTATGCCGGCGAGCACGCTGCACCTTCACGAAACCGTGGAGAATTGGGAGGATACTCTACCCTTCAGGCGCATCGCCGAGCTCGTGAGTGAACTGTTCCCCAAAACAGACGGGATGATCTTCATCGGTCCGTGCGGCGTAATGGTGAGAACCGTCGCTCCTCATCTCCAAAGCAAGCTGTCGGACCCGCCAGTGGTCGTGGTAGACGTGCGCGGGCGATACGCTCTCAGCCTTCTGGGCGGACATGAGGGCGGAGCCAATGCCCTTTCATTGAGAGTGGCTAATATCCTAGGGGCTGAGCCGGTGATAACCACAACATTGGATGCGGCCCGGACAGTCATTGTCGGCGTAGGGTGCCGGCGAGGATGCGCCGCACAATCGATCGTCGCGGCAGTGCGCGGTGCGCTCGGCGAAGCTGGGATTGCCGCAGATGAGGTGCGCTTTCTCGCCAGCGCCGATATCAAGCGCAACGAGAAGGGCCTGATACAGGCGGCGACGGAACTGGAAATGCCGTTGAGGCTTGTCTCCTCGGACGAGATACGGGCCTGCACCCGGGATTTCAGGCAGACGCCGCTTGCTCAGGAAAAAGTCAATCTGCCTGCCGTCGCCGAACCGGCGGCGTTGCTGGCTGGAAGGAGGACGACATTAATACTTCCCAGGATAAATCGAAACGGCGTGACCGTGGCCATCGCGCGGGAAAACTGTTTGTAGTCGGCATTGGCCCCGGAGGCGCTCTGGATCGAACGCGCCGCGCCGAGATGGCGATTGCTCACAGCCATGTCGTGGTCGGATATTCGCCATATCTGGCGCATATCGCAGACCTGACTGCAGGCAAAGAGACCGTCGCATCCGGAATGACTCGTGAAGAAGAGCGCTGCAGGGCCGCTATCGAACGGGCCAGAGCAGGAGCCACCGTCGTCCTTGTATCATCAGGAGACCCTGGTGTCTATGGCATGGCAGGTCTTGCCATCGAAATGGCGCAGCGCATCGCGCCTGAGTTGGATATCGAAATCGTTCCCGGTGTTTCCGCGGCCAACGCTGCGGCAGCGGTCATGGGCGCGCCCTTGATGCTCGACTATGCGGTGATCAGTCTCAGCGACCTCCTGGTTCCCTGGGACATGATACGGCGCCGCCTGGAAGCGGTCGCCGCCGCCGATCTGGTGACGGCCCTGTACAACCCGCGCTCTAGGAAACGAATCCACCAATTGGAGGAGACGGTGGAGATCTTTCTTCGCCACCGGCCGGCCACGACACCCGTGGGTGTTGCAACCGCCATCGGCTCGCCGGACGAACACATCTCTTTTGCGATCCTCGGCGACTTGTTATCACTGGAGATCAACATGCGAAGCATAGTGATTATCGGCAATACCAGATCAAGAAGCCTTAACGGCCGGTTCGTCACGCCCCGGGGATACAGACTATGATCCTGCTCCTTGGCGGAACGACTGAGGCGGGAACCCTTGCACGGGCGCTCGCGGATGAAGGCTTCGGGGTTCTGCTCTCTACGGCGACCTCGATTCCTCCCCGGTGTGGGCTTTGTCCAGGAATCCGGCGGCGAATCGGGCAACTCGATGCCCAGGGGCTTGCGCAACTGATTCGTGACCAGGGGGTACGTATCGTGGTCGATGCAACGCATCCTTACGCGGCAACGGTCAGTGGCAATGCCTGGACTGCTTGCAAACAGACGGGAATACCCTATGTGAGCTTTGACCGACCGAGCACCGTGGCGGATTCGCCCTTTATCCATTGGACTGCCGATCACGACCAAGCAGCTAGTCTGGCCTGCTCGTTCGGACGGCATGTGCTCTTGACTATTGGCATTCGAAATCTGGCCCCCTATGTGGCGGCGGCTCGGCTACATGGCATCACACTCATGGCCAGAGTCCTTGATCATCCTTCCTCCATCGAGGCGTGCAAGCGGGCGGGACTGGATTTGGAGGAGATCGTGTGCGCCAATGGATCGTTTTCCGTGGCGGAGAATGCTTCGCTAATCACACAGCATCATATCGACGTCTTGGTTACCAAGGATAGCGGCGAAGCTGGCGGTGTTCCGGCCAAGATTGCCGCTGCACGAGACGCTGGATGCCGGATCGTGGTGGTAAAGCGTCCGCTACGCCCTCAGGCGGGCTTCGAATCCATTTCCGATTTACTGCAAGCCGTCCGGTCTTGTCTTGTATCGGTCCCAGGGGATCGGCAGTGATCTCTGAAGATCGCCCATGCCCTGCCGCTTTCGATCTTGAGAGTGTGCTCGTTGCCGGGATTCGGTCCGCGCGGATTTTCAACGGCTCAAAGAGCTGCCGGTGGTGCCCGAAGGAACGCTGGGTTTGTGCAGCGTGGACTGTCCGCCCAACTCCGTAGAGATGACGGTGCTCAACTTCGGGCTGACCCGCATCACCATGGATCAAATCCACG
>CAYPZL010000216.1:0-8574 GCA_964415045.1 uncultured Pirellulales bacterium
CCAACGATTTCCTTGAAGAATATAAGCCTAATCTCCATTTTGCAAAACTCTACATATTAACTATTGGCGAGTTTACGTCGCACGCGTTCGATGTCCCGGTTGATACGTCGATCCCGGTTTGCCTGGCGTCTGACACGGTGGCAGGCCATGGTAATAGCCGCCCCGGAGACGTCGCCGAAATACCGGCCGAGATCCTGACAGGTCCAGGCGCTCAGTTCCCGGGCCAGCAGGATTGCCATGTCACGCTCATGGTTGCGTTTTCGTCCGCTTTTTACAATGTCACTTGCAGAGGTTTTGCTTTGCCGGGCAACTTCGGCGACGATGTCCGCCGGCTGCGGACGGGGCCGCAATTGCTTCAGCTCCGGGATTTCAGCATCGCCGTCTCGTCCCGCGAGAAAGACGTGCTTTACCCACCCAACGAAATCTCCCGGTCCCAGGACCGCGCCGGCCACCACGTCGTTCAAAGGGTCCGGCGTATCGGCCTGCGACAGGTAGTCGGCATAGCGTCGTCGGGCCACGGTTGCGCCGCGTCCAAAACCGCCGAGAATACGGTTGACCTCGAGCCACGCCGGGGGCGCGGATCGTTCTACGAAGTAACGACAACTGCTCCAGGGGTAATCCCACGCGCGAGAACAGACGCCCGCCTCCACGGGATTGCGATGGACGTAACGCGACAGCGATTCGAGGTAGACCCCGGCGTCTATGAGTATGGCTTTGAAGCGGCCCTGGAAGAGGTGTCCGGCGCAGCCGTGACGACGATTGTGGTAGGCGGCGTAGCTGACGTTGAGCCATTGCATGGCGCGGCTGAGATTGGCCTCGGGCGTCTCAACGATCAGATGATAGTGATTGTCCATCAGGCAGTAGCCGTGAATCAGCACGCCGTACTGTGTCGCCATCCGGCCCAGGCTCGACAGGAATCGCTCTTTGTCCCGGCGGTCGCGAACGATGGGTTCCTGTCGATGACCCCGGTTCATCACGTGATAGAATGCGCCCGGATATTCGATACGCAACGGTCTGGCCATGGCTGAAGTATACAAGATTCGGACCCGCTGTGTCAATAGTTAATATTTAAGATGTGACCCCGAATCGGGGTTGACAGGGTCTCTTGAAGCTTATAGAAAGAAGGTTCGTGGTTGTTGGAGTGGGGGTCGGGTGACGGAAGGAGGATCACAGGGCGAAGGTTCGGGTGTGTCCATGTGCTTTCGTAGTGGAGGTGTCGGTTTATGGCCGAGCTCGTGACGGTGTACCGAGCGCTGGCGGGCGACGTGCCCCGGGTCGTGGGATACTTGCGGAGTCGCAATCTGGATGCGGTCGTTCTCGATGACGCGGGCAAGATGGCGGCCTACCGCCATGAAGTTCAGGAGGTGCGGATCGCCGTGCCCGAGAC
This sequence comes from uncultured Pirellulales bacterium, assembly GCA_964415045.1. Taxonomy (GTDB): domain Bacteria; phylum Planctomycetota; class Phycisphaerae; order Sedimentisphaerales; family Anaerobacaceae; genus CAYPZL01. The sequence continues at coordinate 1,388 of CAYPZL010000216.1, forward strand.
GCAGCAGGACATGGCCCGCGCCGTACTGGTGGAGATGGATAAGCAGGACGAAGCCCGGCTGTCGGCGACGGTGAAGACGGCCCGCGGCGTGATGCTGCTCATCACTCTCGCTCTGGCGCTCGTCGGCGTCGTCGGCTTGCTCGACCCGGGCGGAAAGTGGTTTGTCGGGGTCTGGATTATCCTGACCGCCGCTGTGGCGGTTGCGTTGATCCGCCGCGCCTGGCGCAAGACCCCAAAGACCTGACCGTCGCGTCCCGGGTCCTTCCTGCCGTTGTGACAAGCTCGAATGGACAGGACAAGAGGTACATCTACGGCGATCCGTTCACCAATCCGCTCCAGGCGTGGGAGGCGCCCGATTTTGTCCACTTCTCTCACATCTCCGTGGCTACGCCGAACGGCGCGGGCTCGTGAAGCAGTGCGGGCAGTGACCCTGGGGACACCGGGCGCCACGAGCAAAATCAAAGATCAAGATGGCGGAATCCCGGCTTGCCGGGATGACTTCCTCAATTTTGCATTTTGCCCTTTACATTTTGCTTTATCTACTTACCGGGCGGGTCGGAGGTAGTTCGGGTCTTCCGGTTGGTCCCAGGCCACGCGGGCAGGCTCATCAATGATCGGCGGCAAGGGGCGAGTTCCTTCCTCCCCGAGGCAGAGCACGCGTCCGTCCGCGGTCGTCAGGTACAGGCGTCCCTGGGCGGCGGCCATGCCGTCAAAAGCCGGGATCGTATCGAGGGCGTAGCGCGCGAGCAGGCTGCCGTCGGTTTTGGCCAGGGCCCAGAGCTGTCCGCCGTGCCGCCCGGCGAGGGCTTCGGCCTGGCGGGCCAGTCTGGCCTGGATGGCAGGGTCGTCCGGATGATAGAAAGCCTCTCGTTCGTCGATGTAGTCCGGCGGGCCCGCGACGAAGAGGGTCTCGCCTGCCACCGCCATCGCTCGAGCGATGACGGCCGGCTGGTCCCGCGTCCACGCGAACTGGGCCGCGGTCAGGTAGGAGGTCGGAAAGAAATGACGCACCTTCCAGTCGGAGGCGTTGGCGTTCTTCTTATTCGAGCGCGAGTTGATCTGCCGGTTGGCCTTTCCAATGTTCGCGATGGCCTCTTGCGTCACAGACTTGTCCGAGGCGAAGAGCTGATACTCGAGCACGGAGGCGTTGACCATGAACTCGGGCTTGCGGCCGAATCCGTACACGCGTGCATCGTCGAAACACAGGATGCGGCCGGCGGGAAGGAGCCTCCCGGCTTTGAACCAGCCGCCGTAACCGCCGGTCACGCGGCGCCCGTAGTTCCAGTAGGAACGAAAGAAGTACGAGTCGTCCAGGAAGCCGGTCTGGCAGAACAAATGAAAGTCCTCCGGCGTCTGCTCTTCGACGTTCTTCAGGCCGATCTCGTGACGTTGGCCCTCGAAGTCGATCTTCTGCGAGCGCATCCAGAGGTGCCGGCCGTCACAGGAGAGAATGTCGGAGAGGGCCACAGGCATATTGTTGCCCTGCGTCTTCTTGAGGTAGGTCAGTTGCATATCCTCTCCGCTGACGGGATCGATGTCGTCCATGACGGTTTCGCCGAGGAGCCGTCCCGTGAAGGGGTCGAGGCGGAGGAAATGGATACCGCCTTCGAGGTACATGTTGCGTCCGGCGGTGCAGTAGAGCACACCGTCGTGGACCAGGACGCTGCCGTGAACGGGCCAGGCCGATTCGAGCTGCTCCCAGGCCATCATCCGTTGATCGACCGGCGCCGCACGGAAACGCCAGGCGAGGGCCCCGTCTTTCGCACGCAGGGCGTAGACGTACCCGTCGGCCGACCCGAACAAAACGAGGCCCCGGTAGTACGTGGGGGGCGAGTCGATCCGCCCGCCGGTCGTATACGTCCAGAGCCGATGGCCCGAGGCGGCATCGAGCGTGTGCAGCGTGTGGGTGTCGATGGCAGCGACGAAGAGTCTTTCCCCGACGATCGTCGGAGCACTGAGCCGGTCGTTCAACTCGGCCTGCCAGGCCTGCTTGAGGGTTGTCGAGACGGACGCCGGGGTCATGCCGCTGCGACCCTCGTCATGTCGGTAGGTGGGCCAGTCGTCGTCACCGGGGACGGGCCCGACGACCCGGGCGTAGGCCGGACCCCGTGTCAGACGGGCCTCGCCTGCGAGTTCCGCCGCCGTCGGTTGCGGAACCGCCCGGGAGGTCAACGCGTTGAAGCCCATGAGCTTGGCCTCTAATTGGCAACCGCAGGAGTGCATCGGTGCGTAGGTCATCCCGTTGCAGGGCATCACGCCATAAATGCAGCCCCCGCGGACCCAATGATTCGGTTTCCACCGCTCCGTCTCCAGATCGATGTACTCGGTGCCGTTGCGCGCCGAGAGCAGGTATTTCCCGGTCGCCTTGGAGGGGTAGCAGCGATGATGGAACCAGTGTACCTCCACGTCGGGAGGAAACTCCCGCTTCTGTTGGCCGGTGAAGGGATCGTAGGCGGTGAAGACCCCGTCACTCTGGCTGCTCGCGATCGACCCGGTCCAGACCAGGCCGTTCACGACGAAGAGGTCCTTGAGGGACTGGTGGCCGCTGGGTTTGTGCTTTTGCTCCCAGAGCTTCTTTCCGTTGTGCAGGGACCAGCCCGACATCTTCCCGTTGTTGCCCGCGAAAAGGACCACGTTTTCGTAGATCAACACGCGCGGACCAGTGTTGGTATGTACCGGTATGGCGATGGGAGCCGGTGCGCTTTCCCACAGGGTAGCGCCGCGGCCGGATGCCAGGCAGACGAGCTTCGCGCCGTCGTGAAAGACGACGTGCATCGCGTCGGCCGCCAGAGAGCAGGGGGCCACCGGGGATCCGATTTCCCAGAGCTTGTCGCCGGAAGCGGCGTCATAGGCCCGGATCCTGCGCGAGTTGCCCTGCCAGCCCCAGTTGGGGTTGGCGTGCCGGGTGTTTTCCCAGACGTAGGTGGCGTTGCGGCGGTAGTCGGGCAAGCGGGACGCCGACGTGTCCGCCACCGTTAGCAATGTCCCCTCGCAAAGCACGATCTCCCGGGTATGCTCGCTGCCCTCGTAGGTCCGCACGGTGGCGCCGGTTGCCGCGTCGAGGGCCGTTGCCGGTGCGTCGATGCCGAGTGTGACGTACACGCGATCGCCCTGGGCGACGAGGCGCCGCAGAAGGTGGGCCGGGCCGCTCTTGAGTGGATATTGGTGCGTGTTCCACCGTTCGATTCGGCGCTTCCAGAGGATGGTTCCGTTAAAGGCGTCGCGGGCGACGAGCCGCCACCGGGCCGGAAGCTGGATGGAGGCGGTGGAGCCCTCGTCGAGGATGTAGAACAATCGGCCCCGGGCCGAGACCAGGGACGTCATGCTGGCCATGTGGTCGTGGTGACGGGCCCAGCGCGGGTTGCCCACCCACTGCAAGCGCGTCGGCGGGCCGACCAGCGAGTCGTTGGCCACCGGGTTGCCGTCGGGCCCGTGCAGGTAATGCGTCCATTCGTCCATCTCCTCGGGCCAGGGCTTGGTGGTCGTGCGCAGCGTGTCGCCCTCGACGATGCAGGCCACGCCGTGGGGTGCCAGGACCCGCATGAGCTCGGACATCGGGACGTCGGCCTTGCTTTCGACGGCGACCAGGTTCGCAAGGTTGTCCACGTACGGAAGCGCGTCGCCCGTCCAGTGGTCCACGGAGACAGGGCCGTACAGGCCGCGCGACGTGACGTAGCGGCGCGCCTCGGTGACATCGGCGCCGTCTCTATCCAGGGCGTGAACGATGTACGCATCGCCGGCCCGCAGCGCCGCGGTGACCTTTCCGTCGCCGCAGCCGACGTGGACGATCAGTCCGCCCTGGACGCCGCAGGTTTCGAGAATCCGCGCGGCTTGTTGCTCGGGCGGGGCGGATTGGACCGTCGATACGCAGAGAAGCACCGCGAGCATCGCAACGACAGGGAGAGTCAGAGAAAGGCTGGGTTTCGAACGCATGAGAAGGTCTCCTTTTGCAAAAGGCTCATGTCGATACCGAATCACTGATTGTGCTGCATTTTACCGAAATTGTCTCTCCGCGACAACGGGCGGCCCGATTGCCTGTCAAGACCGCTTCACTTCATTCTTTTCACGCTTGCAGCGGATCGGTCGTGTCTTTGAGTTCCTGGCGCAACCGAGAGAGCCGCCGCTTCAGGGTCGCGACCGCTTCTTTGTATTCGGGATCGTCGTACCGGTTTACCCGTTCGTGGGGATCGGTTTGCAGATCGTACAGTTCCCAGCATTCATTGGGCTTTCGTCCCATGCGAACGAGGCCATAATAGTAAATCAGCTTGTAGCGTTGCGTGCGAATCCCGTAGTGGCTGGGCCGCTCCTTGGAGTGCGTCCAGTAGTGATAGTACATCGCGTCACGCCAATCGCCCGGCGTGCCGCCGGTCAGGTTTCGGCGGAAGCTGCGGCCCTGCATCGTCCCCGGAATCGCCGCGCCCGCGTAGTCCAAAAACAGCTCGGCGAAATCGACGTTCAGAACGATGTCGTCCACCTTCGTCCCCGGCTTGATCTCGCGCGGATAGCGAATGAGAAACGGCATCCGCAGCGATTCCTCCAGCATGAACCGCTTGTCGAACAGGTTGTGCTCGCCTAAGAAATAGCCCTGGTCGGCGGTGTAGATCACGACAGTGTTCTCGGCCTGTCCCGTCTCGTCCAGATAGGCCAGCAGCCGCCCGACGTTGTCGTCGATGCCGGCGACGGTCCGCAGATAGTCCTTCATGAACTTCTGATACGTGGCGCTGCGCACCGCCCGGGCGTCCTTGCCCGTCACGTCGAGCCGGGGAGGGGCGTACCGGCCCGCGTTCTTCTGGTACCGCTGCGCCAATATCTCCAGGGGCCAGCCCTCGAATCGCTTGCCCCGCGGGCTCTCGGGCCAGAATAAGTCCTCGGGCTCGGGAAGGTCCGTGTCCGCGTACAAACGGCGGTAGCGGTCGTGACTGTAGAACGGTTCGTGCACCGCCTTGAAGTGACACATCAGCGAGAAGGGTTTGTTGGGGTCGTTTCGGTTCTTCAGCCAATCGAGGGCCAGGTCGGTGATGACGTCGGTGGAATGTCCCTCGTGTGTCTTGCCGCCGGTCTTCCAGTCGGCTCCGGACTCGAAGAGAATCGGGTCGTGGTACCGGCCCTGGCCGCGCAGGACGTTGTAGGTGTCGAAGCCGGCGGGCGGCTCTTTGAGATGCCACTTGCCGATGACCGCCGTCTCGTAGCCGGCGGCCTGCAAGCGTTTGGCGACGTTGTCGGTCTCCGGTCTCAGCCGGCCCGACAGCGTTGTGGCCCCGTTGACGTGACTGTACTGGCCCGTCAGGATGCTGGCCCGGCTCGGCACGCAGATCGAGTTCGTGCAGAAGCAGTTGCGCAGCAGCGCGCCCTCGGCGGCGATGCGGTCGATGTTCTTTGTCCGCGCGTACCGGCTCAGTCGCAGGCCGTAGCAGCCGATCGCCTGGCTCGTGTGGTCGTCGGACATGATGAACAGAATGTTCGGCCGCTCCGCGCGCCCCCGTCTTTGTGCCACCGCCGTCGCGCCCAGCAGCGCCGAGCCGACCGCCGCCCCCGTCATCCGCAAAAACTCTCGTCGTTTCATGGTGCCCTCGACTTGCGTATCGTTTGTGACGCTCTTGCGCCACAAGTATAGACCGTTCCCTGCCTTGTTGCAAGGAGTGCCCTTGTGCTTGTACTTCGGGGCGGGACCGTGTATCGTGTTTTGCGTCTGCCCCGCAGGGGGGCCGACGGTGTCGTTACGATTCATACGGTAAGGAGCTTCGACGTGCAGTGCCAGGAGAAAGTTACGGTTCGGCCGGCTGCGGTGTTGTTGATTTGGATTGTCACGAGTATGTCACTGGCGTCGTCGTTGTGGGCGGCCGATGCGGGCGCCATTGCGCTGTACGACTTGCGGTACACGCTTCGCATCGATACGAACAAGACTTCCGACGTGCGGATGGCGTGGGACCACTGCCACGCAGTGGCGGCGCTGCAGGGGCTGGCGAATCGCCGCGCGCCGGCGCTGTACGTCCGGTTCATCGAATCGCAGCACGGCCGGGGCAACGTGGACGACTACTGGCTCGCCAAGCTTTCGGCCCCGCAGCAGTGGCTCGCCGGCCGGCCCGTCGAGCCCGTCGCGAACATCGTCGATCTCGTCGAGCGGTTCCGTGACACGATTCGCGGCGCGGTGGTGTACGATCCCAACGTCTGGGCCACGAGCAACGTCGCCTCGACGGTGGCCGGCGCCGACAGCCTGGTGCCGGTGCGTTACGATCCGTCCGAGGGCAGTCTCTACCGCCGGTTGGTGACGGGCGGGCCCCGGTTGCCCGTGAAGTGCTGGCTCGTCCGGCCCGACGGGACGTCGATCTTCACCGGCTCCGGCGCGATCGCCGGACTCGATGTTCCTTCGACCGGCTCAGCCAAGTGCGACGCCTACCTGTGGATGAAACACAAATACCTCGACGCGGGTAAGTGCAACGGGGCCTTCGGCGCTTATTACCTCGACCAGTACTGGCTGCAACGGCCGCGAAACGCCGTCCTCAACCACCACTGCCTGACCAACCACGACTACTTCATCGCGCAGAAGGCGTTCTTCTTCGACCTGAGCCCGTGGGGCGACGAGCGGCCCATCGACGATCCGGCACAGGAGATCGGGACCGACCTCGAGACGCTCCAGGCGCTGCTGCTGAGCGCCTACCACCACGGCGGCAGCGAGAACATGATCCACATCGGCGGCTTTGTCCCCTGGGCCCACAAGTACACCAATCACGGCAGCGCCGGCGGCAAGCACGCCCCCGTCCCTTCGGAGTGGGAGTATGGCAAGGTCATCAGCGCCTACAACGGTTTCATGGACGCCGACGCCATCGGTTACGGCGCGATGGCCAACGCCTCGTTCTTCGCCCACTTTCCGCTCAAGCCTCAGTACCCGCAGAAGCCGGTGACGCGCGAGGAGCTGATCGACCGCGGCTATCTCACGCGCGACGGGCACGTAAACTTCGAGGGTCGTGACTTCATCGTGTTCTACGTCGGCGACTACGACTGTGCGGCGTGGCTCTATCAGCGCATGCCCGACATCTGGGACGACCCCGCGCGCGGGCAGGTGCCGATGATGTGGTGCATCAGCCCCGTCCTGGACCGGCGGGCCCCCATGGCCATGGACTACATGCGCCGCACCGTGTCATTTCGGCAAGCGTGCATGAAGTAGGATTTTTTTGGTGGTATTGTCA
>CAYPZL010000217.1:0-8483 GCA_964415045.1 uncultured Pirellulales bacterium
GACGATTTCCCAATTCTAGGCAACCCCAATTCCTAAGCCTGACAGAGCACTAGTGCTTTGCTGTGTTGGCTTGTGATGGCAGGTAACCACTGCGCGAACATCAGTATGACGCCGGGGATGCCGTGAAGCGAGTACTGCACATCACGCAACGGGACCATCCGGGCGGTATTGCGCGGGTCGCGGTTGACCTCGCAAAAGGACTGCACGGTTCGGAGTATCAGCCTTCCGTTGCCTTCCTCTACGGTGAACCAGGGCCAATGACGGCGGAACTGAGTTCCCGGGGCATCCCCGCCCACGTGCTGGGTATCGGGTCTTCCCGCGATGTTGCCAGCTTCCACAGACTTTGGCAGGTTGTACGCCGTCTTCGGCCGGATATCGTGCACATCCACGATTTGCTCTGCTGGGCGACAGGCGTGCTCTTGGCCTGCGCCCGGCTCTGCGTCTGCCATCTCCACACGATAGAACAGCCCGGCGGCGGTTTGCGCCGCCGACTCTTCAGAAGCTGTCTTGCACCCCGGGTGCAACAATGGTGTGCGATTTCCGCAGCGGCGCAACGATCGCTTGTTCAGCACATGCGGGTTGCGCCGGATCGCTGCTCAGTGGTTTACAACGGAGTCGATGTTGACAAATACCAGCAGATGCCCGATCGCCAACGGGCTAGGCAGCGGTTTCGCTTGCCTCTAGATGCATCAGTGGCTGGATTCGTTGGGAGGCTTGATTGCGGCAATAAGGGCGCTCGCGAGTTCCTAGAGCTTGCCAGCAAGATGCCCACCTGCTGGCATTGGTTGCTGGCCGGTGACGGACGTGAGCGAGCGCATTACGAGCAATTAGCCCGACAGCGCCAAATCGATCAGCGTGCTCGCTTCGCCGGTGCGATAACGGACGTCAGATGGGCCTATGGTGCGATGGACGTGCTCGTGTTGGTGTCTCGTGGCGAAGCTTTTGGCTTGGTTGCCCTTGAAGCCATGGCGGCGAATGTTCCAGTTGTGGCGCTCGAGTGCCCAGGCGGATTGTCCGAAGTGCTTCGCGGCAGTGGGGCCATCACCATACCGGGCCGGGACATCGACCGGATGGCCCGCGAGCTCTGCGCGCTGTGGGCGTCGCCCGAAAAACTCGAGCAGATGCGGCGGCGCGGGAAAGAGCACGTTATGCAGCGATTCAGCCTACGCACGCAGGTAGAGGCCCTTCGTGGGATCTACGACAAGCTGTTGAAAGGCCGGCGATGATTGCTGCCAAAGCAGTGGCGGGCAGCCCACCCCTCTGGTCATTCACGACATCGCGCCGAGGCCGCGCCCACCATGTGAAAGGGAGAACGGTTAGCGCCATGGTTAGCATCAACGTAACGTGGGATCATGCCCGCCCTTGCCCAGCGCGATCACCGAACTACCACGGAACACGGACTACCATAGAATATCGCCTTATACATGGGCGCTAGAGCGACAGACAACACTGGCGTTGTAGTGCTGGATGCTAATGCCCCTTGGGTACGGCCGTTGTACGAGGCGCTGGCGGAGCACTTGCCCGTGACGCTGATACTAACGCAGGATCCGCTTCGAGCCGTCTACAGACGAAACGTTAGTGCTTACAGATTGCGTGCGACTCAGACTGCTCAGCGCCTTTATGAACACACAGTACCTGTACCACCTGGTACCGAATACCGCTGGCACCGGTTTATGACCCCGTTCTGGAGGCAGCTTCTTGCGAGCGCGGCGCGACAAATGGGGGTGCGGCAGTTGGTAGCGGTGCTGACATACCCGTATTACGGTCTCGTGGCGACTAGCCATCTATGCACTTCGTACGTATACTTCATACATGACCATTTCCCGAGTTATGGCGGCGTTGAGCCGACGACAGTGGCTAGACTGGAGAAGCGCTTGTTGCACCGTTGCGAACTGTCCATCTGCATTTCGGAGCTTAGGATTGAAGAAATCTCTCAAGAGTCCGCCGCACTCGGTGCCAAGTTACATCACTTGCCTCTTGCCGCCGAGGAAATGTTCTTGGCTTCGGAGCCTTTAGCGACGCCGGAGCCGCTGCCGGCGGACATAGCGAACATCCCGCGGCCGGTAGTAGGTGTGGTTGGCAACCTGTCAGACCGTATCGACCTCGAATTCCTTTTCCAGCTTGCTGCACAAACGCCGCACGCCAGCTTCGTCATCGTCGGATCGACCCTAGCGAGTCGACAGTCGTTGCCAGATTTGGAGCGTCTGTCGTCGCTTCCAAACGTCTACCGCATTGGTCGCAGGTCGCGGTGCGCGTTGCCAGCCTACATGAGAAGTTTTGACGTATGCGTGATACCTCACCGCACAGATAACGCAGGCAAGTACGCGTGTCCGGTCCGCCTGTTCGATTACCTGGCAAGCACCAGGCCGATTCTGTCAACCAATATACGAGAAGTGTGTCGCTTCAGTGACTGTGTGAAGACAGTGCAATCAGCAACCGAAGCAGTTCCCTGGCTCCATAGGGTACTTGTGAACGGCTCAGACGGGCTCGAAACACTGCGATGGCGACTGGCAAGGAAGAATACATGTTCGGCCAGGGCGTCGCAGTTGCTCAAGTTACTTCGTCGGACGGGGCTCCTGTGAAGGTTGTTTCGCTGATCAACAGCTTGGCCGGGGGTGGCGCGGAGCGTCTGTTAATCGATCTAACGGCCTCGGCTGAGCAAGCCGGTATTTCACATCAAGTTGTCACCTTGCTTGACGTCGCCGCGTTTGATCCGCCGGACAACGGTACCTCTATTATCGGAATAGCTGGGCGCCGGCGCTTTGCCGGGCGCGCCGCAGGGGTACTCGCTTATCTGAGAGCCGCGCGGACACTAACTCATCTGGTAGCAGAGCTACGGCCCGACTGTCTCTATGTGCATCTGGGCCACTCGGCGGTAGTGGCGACCATGGCCAAGATTCCCCGATCGACCGTCCTTGTCTACCATGTGCACGGTCACCCCGGCGGCCGCTTTGAAGGTCCCTGGCCGGTACCTGCGGTTGCCGCAAGGTTCGCACGGCGGGCAGCTGCGGTAATTGTAAACTCGCGCGCAATCTTCGAACTGACGGTGCGCCACTACGGCTGCACAGCAGACCGCGTCCACGTCATACCCAACTGCGTCCGGACCACCGAACTGGCCCAAATGCCAGACCAACGCACGGCAAGACGACAACTGGGGCTACCTTTGAATGCACAAGTCATTCTGACCATCGGTACCCTTACGCAGAGAAAGGGGCAAGTTCTGTTGGTAAGAACTATAGCGCATCTGGCGAAGTCATATCCCCACCTTATAGCCGTGCTTCTGGGCGAGGGTGACCTGCGGCACGAACTTGAGCAGTTGGCGCGCCAGTACCACTTGACCGCACGCGTGCTCATGCCTGGGTTCCAGAAAAACGTAGTGCAATGGCTGGCTGCCTGCGATTTGTACGTGCATCCCTCATACGAGGAATCATTCGGCATTGCTGCCGCCGAAGCAAGTGCCGCGGGCAGGGCAGTGGTTGCCACTGCTGTGGAAGGGCTGCCTGAGGTTGTCCTGCACGGCGAAACTGGCCTACTTGTGCCGCCCGGTGATGTCGAGAAGTTGGCGGAGGCCGTCGACACGTTATTGCGGGACGAGGCGTTGAGGCAACATATGGCTGAGCGTGCTCGGAACCTAGCGATGTCCCGATTCTCGCCGTTGCGATACTGGAGAGACTTCACCAGGGCGGTTTCGTCAGCGCGCGAGCTGGCTTGTCGATAATCACCGGTTCACCTCAGCTCCGGATGCGAGCCTAGCATGATCATCATTCTTCTAGACGTACTAGTATTGCTCTTTTTCGTTGTTGTGTTTTTCAACACAAGACGCTGGGGATTGCGGGCCCCGATTAGCATGTTCACGCTGTCCTTTTTAGCGCTGTTTGGCTTGCCGACAGGAACCGAGTACGACCCACTCATTGCATTGATGCATCTGATGTTCCTGGCGACTGCGTGCTACATTTGGGCTTTGGTCTTGGCTCGGGGGCCTGTTCTCTGGAAACGCGCCCAGAGATTGTTTCCACGCTTCGAGCCACGTACTGCTGCCGCAGTTGGTCTCGTCATTGCCAGCGTGTCGATTGCCTTTCTTGGCCGGCGCGCTGAAGCGACTGGGTCACTTGAACACGCTGTACTCGGAATGCGCGCGCAAGCATGGGGCGAAGTCGGCTACTTCCAAGCCAGGATTGGAGGGAACTTCCTTAAGAACGCTGGGGGTGCGGCTATCGCATTGGCTGTGTACTTCTATTTTGTCGACCGGCGTCGCCGGTCCGTGGGGCTGGCAATGCTGATTATCCTGTGTGGCGGCTATGGAGTGTTTATGATCTTTGGTGGAGGCCGTTCGGGGCCTGTGACATTTGCGGTCTTGCTAGTGACCGCTTGGCTAGCCTTCTGTAGGCCAAGAGCCAATCGTGTCTATGCGGTAGCCGTCATTGCGGGGTTTCTTGCGCTTGTGTTTGGGACGATGGCCGCACGTTATCGCTTGCAGGGACTGACCTTCGACAGATTCGGGGAAGCATTCCTTTCGTCATCCAAGCCAGTCGCTATTGCTGAAATGTATCGAGGTGTCAACGAGAACAAGGCGATCGCGATGGTCCTCGATCGATTTGGCCACGACTTGGAATATTTGCACGGCTACTCTCTTTATACCTTGGTCGTGAACCCGATTCCTCGCCGTTTCTGGCCAGAGAAACCGATTGGGTACGGAAAGCTGCTTACCGCTTGGTTCTCGGGCGGGAGTCTAAACCCTAGTCATTCAATATCAACAGGCGTCATGGGAGAAGGATATGCAAATTTCGGCTGGCTTGGAGTTGTTCTCTCAGGAGTGATGATGGGCATCTACATGGGCGTGCTCAGCGTGTTTCTGGTCTATGCGCGGGGATCGCCGTATCTTGGCGCATTAGGTGTCCACCTGATGGGATTCATTCACCCGATGATGAGAGGCAGCTGGACCGTCTGTATAAACTGGTGGCTCTATCCCGTCGTGGGTTTCATTGGCCTGGTGTGGCTCTGCAGTCTCGTGCTTGGAGTAGGGCCCACGGGTGGTAAGGTGAAGGCAGTACGCGCTTGGTGATGAAACCTACCGGGACACGGCGTCCGCACGTGATAGTCTGGGATACGCTTCTAGACTACCATCTCGCGGGTGTAAATGCCTTCGCCGATGCTGTTAATGATCCAGTGGCCGTCTTGTGCATAGCAAAACAACGCGAGTATTGGCCTGGCGAGACGAAGGTCCAGCCGAAATGTCCTGTATCTGTCCTGTTCCAACACAGACTTGAACAATTATCGTCCGCTCGGGTTTGTGCGGCATTGTGGCGCTGGCTGGGACGAGTTTCTCCGGGCTCGATTACCGTGGGCTACGGCAGGTTCCATTGGATCGTAGCCGCGCTGTGGGGTCGGTTGCACGGAGTACCTGTGGTCCTCAAGAGTGACACCATTCATGCTAAGAAGCGACGGCGGCGGTGCGTAGAGACGGTCAAGTCCTGCGTTCTGCAGCTTTATCAAACGGCGCTTGTACCCGGGAGGCTGCAACGGCAGTACTTGGAGAGCTTAGGCTTTCCTGGCTCGCGCATTGCGGACGGGCTCTATGTGGTGGATTTCGACGGATGGCAGGCAAAGGCGGCCGCGATTCGGCAGGGCAGCACGGCCAGTTCCGGCGAGCTGCCCGTTGCACGCCCCTACTTCCTCTTCGTTGGAAGATTGGTCTGGGAAAAGAATCTGGGTCTGCTTTTGCAGGCATATCGTTCCTACGTCCGCAACGCAGGATATCCGTGGCCTCTGGTAATCGTGGGAACAGGGCCGCTCGAGCAGGAGATCCGCGGCCTGAGTACGGGACTGGCGGTCCACTTTGTCGGCCATAAGAATCTTGACGCGTTAGCCTTGTACTACGCGTTTGCAGGGGCTCTCCTTTTGCCGAGCGTTTCAGAGTCCTGGGGGCAAGTGGTGCTGGAGGCCATGGCATGTGGCGTCCCTGCTATTGTGTCCTCGGCGTGCGGATGTGCGTTCACGGTCGTCGAGCATGGCGTTAACGGTTTCATTGTTTCACCGCATGATCGGTTGGCGTGGGCAGAGACCTTGCGAGCGTTCACTGAAGGCGGAATCGACCGACGGGCCATGGCTCTGGAGGCGGAGAAGACCGCAGCGGAATACCGTCCTGTACGATTTGCCAAAGGCCTTGCCGAGTGTATTCTGAAGGGGCAACTTGCTCTACAGGCGAAAAGAGTCAAATAGCCCAGCGTGCAACCGTGCATGTATTGCATGTTATACCCGCGCTGTGGATAGATGCAGGCGGCCCCACGCGTTCGGTGAGTCAGCTGTGCGCCCACTTGAGAGGACAAGGCATCGACGTCACTATCCTGGCCCCGTACGGGGCGTCGGAGCGCGTCCAGACGTTCCTGAGTAAAGCCGGGGTGGAACTCTGCACGGGCCGCGGGGGTGCGTCGGCACCCGGTCAAAGGGCGCAGCTCCCCGACACCATCCGAGGATTGGCCGGGGGGATTGACTTAGTGCACATTCATAGTGTGTGGAACTGCGCAAGCACCCTAGCGGCTCGCCAAAGTCGACGGCTTCGGATTCCTTATGTGCTGGCACCGAGGGGAATGTTGCACGCGCATTGTGTCCGGCACAAGAAGGGCCGAAAGCGGCTGCATTGGTTGTTGTTTTGCAAAAGGACCGTAGCAGGCGCGGCGGCAATCCACTTCTTGAACGATGCCGAAGCACGGGGATCTAGCTGGATCAGAGAGGTCGACACAGCCGCATTTGTGGCGCCGAATGGAGTGGACAGTGCAGTTTTCGAGTCGACCACTCGGGGGCGATTCCGTTCCCGCTATCCTGAACTTGACAGCCGTCGATACATGCTCTTTCTAGGCCGTTTGCATAAGATTAAGCACCTGGACCCCCAGTTACGAGCTCTGAAGCTGCTCAGCCAACGGTTTGATGATTTGATGTGGGTTTTGGTCGGTCCTGACGGCGGGGAATGGACGCACATTAGGTCGTGTGCTCAGGCAATGGGATTGGAAAAGCGCATTCTGTGGGTTGGCCCCATGCACGGCGACGACCGTTTCGACGCCATGGCGGACGCGGATGTTGTGGTTCAGACATCCTTTCACGAATGCCACTCGATGACGATAAACGAGGCGCTCGCGATTGGACGGCCCCTGGTAATAACAAAGTCGTGTAATTTTGAGGAGGTTCGACAGTGCGGAGCAGGATTGGTTGTCGACAGTGACCCGGTCCGAATTGCTGAAGCGGTCCAGGTGATCCTGGAGCAACCCACCCTGGCGCAAGAGATGGCCAAAGCAGGAAAGGCCTTCGCTGCGGACCAGCTTGCCTGGCCTAAATTGGCGGCGCGCGTGGCGAGCGTCTACCAGTGGTTGCTCGAACGCGGTCCAGAACCTGCGTGCGTGATTAAATGAAGACGGACCAGGTACCCAGGATCAAGGAACAAACAGGCGAGCTGCGTCACGATCATCTGGCTTGTCGAATCGACGTCTCTGCGTGCCCGTCCCCTCACGGATTCCGGAACAAGCTCGGCCGGGCATTCTGGGCGTTCGTCTACGTTTTGGCTTTCCGGACGACTCCAAGAACTTGCCACTTTTGGCGTCGCTTCTTGCTTCGGCTTTTTGGGGCCAGGATCGGTCGGGGGGCGCGGATTCATCCGAGCTGCAAAATCTGGGCACCGTGGAATCTCGAGATGGGGGACTATTCGTGTCTGTCCTACCACGTGGACTGCTATTGCGTCGACAAGGTGCGCATTGGGGCCCACGCCACCGTCTCGCGATACAGCTACCTGTGCACGGCTTCCCACGATGAGACGGATCCGGGCATGAGGCTTATCACTGCTCCTATTACGATCGGTGACCAGGCATGGGTGTGCGCCGACGTGTTTATCGGGCCAGGCGTTACGGTGGGGGAGGGGACGGTCGTGGGCGCGCGGTCGTCGGTCTTCCGCGACCTCCCACCGTGGAGAATCTGCTACGGCTCGCCCGCTCGACCTGTTCGCGACCGGGTTGTTTCCCCATGCAAGTAACGGCCCAGTCCTGCCCTCTGTGTGGTGGCGCCGCGCCCGTCCGCGCGCGAAGATACCCATGGAGTTACTATCAGTGTAACGCCTGCTGGACCTCATT
Source organism: uncultured Pirellulales bacterium (assembly GCA_964415045.1). Taxonomy (GTDB): domain Bacteria; phylum Planctomycetota; class Phycisphaerae; order Sedimentisphaerales; family Anaerobacaceae; genus CAYPZL01. Next base: position 8,115 of record CAYPZL010000217.1, read on the forward strand.
CCTGAGGCCGGTGCCTACGGACGCAGAGCTTTCAGCGTTCTACGCGAAGTATCACGCTGCGCCCGAAGAAGAGGGGGGGAACCACATCTTCGAAGACAGAGTGGCCCGCGACTTTGACGCCAAGCTCCGGCTCATCCGCCGCTACGTGCGACCGCCCGCAAGGCTCCTGGATGTCGGATGCGGTAAGGGCCACTTCCTGCAACGCGCCCGCGAGTACGGCTTCGACGTCTCGGGCATAGACATAAGGTTCATCCGACTAAAGGGTACCTGGGCTTGCAAAGAGGCGGACATGCTGGTTCTTTCTGGAGTTTTCAGATTCCACTTCAGAAGGAGAAGCCAGCATGTCCACGAGTTTACTTTACCACGCAT
>CAYPZL010000218.1:0-8474 GCA_964415045.1 uncultured Pirellulales bacterium
TCACCTGGGAGATCAACCTGGCCGCGGCCGGCGTACCCGCGACCAACGTCTCGACGATGACCATCGGCATCGAAGGAGGCCAGTCGGGTGTCCTGTTCATCGACGACATCCTCCTGACCCGACCGTAAGCCGGGGCGGTAGCACGGGCGCCGTTCGTACGATGTACGTCGGTGTACGCAACCGCACGGTGCCGATCGCCGACGGCGATGGCATGATCCTCGTGGACGATATCCACGTGGTCAAGCCCGAGGAGCCCAACGACGTCGGGCAGTGATCGTCGTCCGACGCAAGCAAGTGAATACACGCTGATGAAAGGGCGGGTGACATGTGGCCCCGGCACAGTGTGCCGGGGCCGCAACCGCCCTTCGTGGCCAATTTGAGCATAGTACAGTTTTCGCACAAGTTCCGCGGGCCCTGCCGGAGACGCCGCCGGCGCGAACGCCCGTGGAGTGATTTACGACCGAAGCACGGTACATGAGGCAACGATCTCGCCGTGTGTGGGTGAGACGTGGGTTTGGTGTTTGTTGGAATGTGTGAAGGAGGAACATCATGGGTAAGAAACTGATAGGTCCTGTCATCCTGGTGTTGATGTTCGGGTGGGCTTCTGCGTCTTTGGCGCAGGAATTCGACCCCGGCGCCGATCCGAGTCTCATAGGATGGTGGCGGTGTGATGAGGGCGAAGGGAACCTGGTCTCCGATTCATCGGGAAACGGCAACGACGGGACGTTCGTCAATGGTGCCCCGGCGTGGACGGAGGGCGTTTTCGGCAGTGCGATCAGGCTCGTCGGTCCGACGCTGGTCGAGATCCCTTCCATGAATCTGACGCTGACTGAGGCAACCATGGCCGGGTGGTTTCTTCCCAACGGCCCCCAGAACGACTGGGCGTCCATCATCATGCATCGCGGCAACGGCGCGGCTCACGGTTTCAACCTGCTGGCCGACGGTCGGCTGGCTTACCACTGGAATGACGCCCAGAACACCTGGAGCTATCGCGGGGATGCCTACTACGCCGCCGATGAGTGGACGCATTGCGCCGTGACGATCGAGCCCGACAAGGCGACGTTTTACGTCAATGGGAAATCGGCGTCCGTCAATGCCGTCAACCACCCGGAGACGACCTGGGATAACCCGGTCCATCTGGGTGGAGATGATCCCGCGGGTTGGTCGGGCCGCCAGATGGACGGCTCGCTGGACGAGGTGATGTTTTTCAGCCGGGCGCTGACGGCCGCCGAAGTCAAGGCTCTGGTTCCGCCCAAGCTAAAGGCCTACAACCCGATTCCGGCCGACGGGACCGTTGGCATCACCACGCCCCTGCTGCAATGGACCGCCGGAGAGACGGCGCAGCTCCACAATGTATATCTGGGCACGACGCCCGATCTGACCGAGGCCGACCGGGTGGCCGCGCAGCAACCGTTTGCCATGCACTACCATGTCCTGGGATTTCAGGCTGGCACGGTCTACTATTGGCGTGTGGATGAAATCGAGCCCGGCGGCACCGTTCATACCGGCGACGTCTGGAGCTTCAGCGTTGCGCCCGCCACTGCGTGGGCTCCAGTGCCTCTGGATGGGGCTCTGTACGAGGACGTGGACGTGGACCTGACCTGGACGGCGGGCAAAGACGCCGCCAGCCACGATGTCTACTTCAGTGCTAATGAAGAGGACGTCGTCAACGGCGCGGACACGGCGCTCCAGGGCAACCAACTGGGGGCGATATTCGACCCCGGGACACTGGAACGAGGCACGGTCTATTACTGGCGCGTGGATGAAGTGCAGAGCGACGGCGCCAAGTACGCCGGTGAGGTCTGGAGCTTCCGCACCATCCCGGTTATTGCGATCGAGGATCCGGACCTCGTGGGCTGGTGGAAGCTCGACGAAGGCCAGGGCATGGTGGCGGTGGACTGGTCCGGCCACGACAATCACGGCGCGTTGATCGGCGAGCCGCAGTGGGTCAGCGGCTTCCAGGGAGAAGCCCTGGCGTTTGACGGCCTGGATGACTACGTGGACACCGGGTTCGCCGAGGATCTGCCCGAGTGGACCCTGTCCTGCTGGGTCATCAGTCCCGCCGCGCCGGCGGCCACCGCGGCCACCGGGCCCATCCACCGGGAGTCGAACTGCCAGATCAACTGGAATCACGGCAACGAGGTGTTCCGGGGCTCGGCTGCCATAAACGTGGACGGCACCTGGTACGGCGCCGGTCTGGGAACACTGTCGGCTGATACGTGGTACCACGTGGCGGCGACGTACGACGGACAGGATTTGAAGGCGTACAAGAATGGCGAGCTGATCACGACGACCCCGTGTCCGGGGACGCCCAACGCCGAAACGAATACGCTCAAGCTGGCCCGCCACGCGGCGGCCGCCCAGTTCTTCGCCGGGACCGTGGACGACGCGCGAATCTACAGCCGGGCTTTGACACTGGAAGAGATTCAGTTGGTCATGCGCGGCGATACGAGGCTGGCGTGGAATCCGCAACCGGCCTCCGGCACAGTGGTGGATATCCGCAACATCGCGTCGGTGAGCTGGTCGGCGGGCGATACCGCCGCTGAGCACGACGTCTACGTCGGAACCGACCGCGATGCCGTCCGGGGCGCCGATACCGGTTCGCCCGAGTACATGGGCCGGCAGGCCGCCACGAGTTACGCGGTGGCCGCACTGGTCGAGTTCGGCGGCGGCGACTACTTCTGGCGGATCGACGAGATCGAGGCCGACGGCACCGTACGCACCGGCTCGGTCTGGAAACTCACCGTGCCCGACTATCTGCTCATCGATGATTTCGAGAGCTACAGCAACGAGGTCGGCAACCGCGTCTTCCAGACGTGGGTCGACGGGATCGGCTTTAACGAGCCGGCCCCGGGCAATCCCGGCAACGGTACCGGGGCGCTGGTCGGCCATGATATCTGGAATCCGCAGGGTCCGTATTATCAGGGCCAGATCATGGAGATCTCGGACGTCCAGGTAGGCCGCCAGGCCATGCCGCTGTACTTTGACAACTCGGCGACGCCGTACAAGTCCGAGGCCGAGCGCACCTGGACCGTAGCCCAGGACCTGACCGCCGAAGGTGTGACGGATCTAAGCGTGTGGTTCAAGGGCAGCCCGCCGGCGTACGTGCAGACGTCGGCCGACAGCTTCACGATGAGTGCCTCCGGGCGCGACATCTGGGGCACGGCGGATGAGTTCCGTTTCGCCTACAAGTCGCTCAACGGCGACGGCAGCATCATCGCTCGCGTCGACAGCATTGCCAACACGAACGCCTGGGCCAAGGGCGGCGTCATGATCCGCGAGGGTCTCGATCCCGGCGCCAAGCACGCCATGGTGGTTGTCACTCCGGGCAACGGCGTGCAGTTCACCTGGCGTCATCTCGTGAACATGGATATGGCCCAGCACAGCACGCAAAGCGGGTTGGAGGCGCCGCACTGGGTGAAGCTGACCCGCACGGGCAACGTGTTCAAGGCCGAACATTCCGCCGACGGTGTCACCTGGGAGCCGGTGGTGGACGCCGATTCCAACACGCATGAGATGACCATGATCGGCAACGTGTACATCGGTCTGGCGTTGACCAGTCACAACGTCGGCGCCGTGACGATTGCGGAGTTCTCGAACGTGCAGACCAGCGGCGGCGTCAGCGGCCAGTGGCAGGTGGAGGCGATTGGCGGGGTTCATCCGGCCAACGGCGCGGCCGACGTGTATGTGGCGGTCGAAGACACCGGCGGGCGTATCGCCGATGTGCCCTATCCCGGCGGCGCCAACGTCGCCGATTGGACCGAGTGGAAGATCCCGCTGACCGAGTTCATCGATGCCGGGGTCAACATGGCCGCGGTCAAAAAGATGATCATCGGCGTGGGCAACCGCACCGCTCCGGTCGCTGACGGCGACGGGATGGTCCTGATCGACGATATCACCGTCGTCGGGCCCGCCCCTGTCGACCCCAACGAGGGGTAGTCTGAAGACCGCCGTTCTGCCGCGAACGGGGCAAATGATGTGTGCCGAGCGGGCTCCGGAGCGCCTCGGAGCCCGCTCGGATTGTTTCGCCGCTTCGGTCCGAAAACAGAGCGGTTGTGGTTGACCTGAGGTAGGGCGTTTTGGTAGAATACTCTTGAAACCTGTGAGTTTTCGTTTCCACTGTATGTTCTGTAGTGCAAGGAGAAACAGGGCACGCATGCGAGGTTGGTCTGCATGATGGTTTTGCAGGCGCTCGTTGTGCGTACCGTTGCTCTTGGCGAATGCAACGGGGTCGTGGGTCATCGGAGGGGTTGGTGCCCCGCGTTTACGCTTCTTGCTGGCGGTCTGCATTCGATGTTCGGGATGGGCGTGGGCATCGCAGGGCAGGGCCGCCGGTGGCAAGCGGGCCCCCGCGCGTTTCAGTGTATTCGCATGAGACGTAAGGTATATGCTTGGGTGGCCGGAAGAACGACACTTCCAGCGACGCATAGGTTCGGAAAGGAGGTGATGCTCGCGAGCGGACGGTCTACGCACCCGACTGTCCACCCACGGAGGAGAACATTTCACGGCGGTCTCATTTGTATGTGAGGCCGGCCCACCCGCGAGGACATTTGGCAGGCGTCCTTACGCGGCAGTGGGAGAGAAAGGAGTCCCCGGTGTGGAACCGGGACCTTTCATTTGATTTCATGTGAAGGAGGATACAATGAGTACGAAGAGATTGATGTTTCTTGTTGTGGGTCTTGCCGCCACGGTGCTGCCGCTCCGAAGCGCCCTGGGGCAAGATGCCCCGGCGGGGTGGTGGAGCGAGACCATCGCGGTCCCCAGCGATCCGGCGGGAAGCGCCACGATCGAAGGCGACACCATCACGATCACCGGCGACGGCCACGACATCTGGGATGCCGCCGACGACTTCCACTACCTCTACAAGGAGCTCGTCGGTGATGGTTCGATGACTGCTCGCGTCGTCAGTAACGGCACCGGCTCGAACAACTGGGCCAAGGGCGGCGTCATGATCCGCGACAACAACACGCGCGGCTCGGCGGACGCCTACATGGTCATTACCGGCGGCTCTGGCAACGGTGCTGGCTTCCAGTGGCGCGATACCCAGGGCGCCGGTGCGGCCTGGGGCGGCTCCGGGCCTTCGCCGGCGGTGGCTCCGCCCTATTGGGTTCGGTTGGAGCGAGAGGGCAACACCTTCCGCGGCTACCTGTCCCCCGACGGAATCGCGTGGGAGCAGCTCGACAGCGACCACACGGTCGTCATGACCGATCCGGTCCTGATCGGTCTGTGTGTGACCTCGCACGCCACCGGAGAGCTGCGTACGTTCGTCTTTGACAACGTAAGCTGGACCGGTGACGTCCGGGACCGGGCGCCGCAATTGCAGGCCTTCGAGCCCGACCCGCCCGACGGAACCTACGGCGTGACGATGCCGCTGTTACAGTGGACCCCCGGTGAAACGGGCGTGTTCCACGAGGTCTACGTGGGGACGAGCCCGGATCTGACAGCGGCGGATTTGGTCGGCCCGCGCCAGCCGTTTGCGATGGTCTATTACGCCCAGGGTCTCACGCCGGGCGTGACGTACTACTGGCGCGTTGATGAGATCGAAGCCGATATGACCACCACCCACACCGGCGAGGTCTGGAGCTTCACCGCCGCCACCTCAACGGCGTACGATCCCAGCCCCCGCGACGGGGACAAATGGATCGAGCCCGACGTGACCCTCACGTGGCAGGGCGGCATGGGCGCGACGGGGCACGATGTGTACTTCAGCGATGACGCTGATGCCGTGGCCAACCGCGACGAGAGCGTCAAGGTCGGAACGAAGCAGCCCGGCGCCTCGTATACGCCCCCCGCGCTGACAGGCGGGACTACGTACTACTGGGCCGTCGACGAACATGACATGGCCGGCGTCAAGCACGACGGCGCGGTGTGGAGTTTCACCGTCGCCGACGGCAAGGGCGGCATCAAGGGCGAGTACTTCAACAACATGGACCTCTCCGGTGCTCCGGCATTGACCCGCGTCGATCCCGACGTCGATTTCAGTTGGGGCAATGATGGTCCCGGCGACCCCATCGGTGTCGACAACTTCTCCGTTCGCTGGACGGGGGATCTGGAGATCGCCGTTGCCGATACGTACACCTTCAGCACGAGTACCGATGACGGCTTGCGTCTCTATCTCGACGGTGAGCTGATCATCGAGAACTGGACCGACCATGGCACGACGGACGACTTCAGCCAACCGATTACGCTGGAGCCGGGCGTCTACTCCCTCATGATGGAGTTCTACGAGAACGGCGGAGGCGCCGTGGCGCGGCTCTTCTGGCAGACGCCGACCGTGGCGCGTCAGATCATCCCCGCCGGGCCGCTGCAGCTTCCGGTCCGGGCCGGAGCGCTCTATCCCAAGAACGGCGACGTTGACATTCCGCAGGACGTGACACTGATGTGGAGCGCCGGCGAGAAGGCGACCCAGCATCAGATCTACTTCGGTGACGACTTAGACGCCGTTGCTAACGCCACGCCCGACACGGCCGGTATCTATCGCGGCCTGCAGGACCTGGAGCAGACCACGTACAGCGTCTCGGCGCTGGAGTGGAACAAAACCTACTACTGGCGTATCGACGAAGTCAACACGCTCGATCCGGACAGCCCGTGGAAAGGCACCGTCTGGAACTTCACCACGGCTGATTTCATCGTCGTCGATGACTTTGAGAGCTACATCAACGAGGCCGAGACGCTGCAGCGCGTCTTCCAGACCTGGATCGACGGCCTGGGTTACAACGAGCCGGCGCCCGGTCAGGCGGGCAACGGCACCGGCGCGATCTGCGGCCACGACATCTGGAGTCCGGACAGCCCGTACTACCAGGGCAACATCGTCGAGACCGCTGACGTTCACGGCGGCCTTCAGGCGATGCCCGTATATTTCGACAACGCGGCGACGCCTTACATTTCGGAGGTGTGGCGGACCTGGACGACGGCCCAGAATTGGACGGTCAACGGTGTCACGGACCTGAGTCTTTGGTTCAAGGGCAGTCCGGCCGGCTTTATCCAGAACGGTCCGGACAGCTTCACGATGAGCGCCTCCGGCTGGGACATCTGGGGCACCGCCGATGAGTTCCGTTATGCCTACAAGTCCCTCAACGGCGACGGCAGCATCATCGCCAAGGTCGACAGCCTCGAGGAGACCAACACGTGGGCCAAGGCGGGCGTCATGATCCGCGAGGGTCTCAGCGCCGGCGCCAAGCACGTGATGGTGGTGGTCACTCCGGGCCAGGGCATCCAGCTCACGTGGCGCGACTTCAGCAACGGGGACATGACCGAGCACAACACCCAGGGTGGATTGACGGCGCCCTATTGGGTGAAGCTGACCCGCACGGGCAACACGTTCACCGCGGAACTCTCGGCCGACGGTGTCGTCTGGGAACCGGTGGTGGATGCGGATTCCAACACGCACGATCTGGTGTTGATCGGCGATGTCTACATCGGTCTGTGCCTGACCAGCCACAACAGTACGGCTGTGACGGTCGCCGAGTACTCCGGCGTGCAGACCAGCGGCGGAGTCAGCGGCGTCTGGCAGGTCGAGGAAGTCGGTATCGATCATCCGGAGAATGATCTGGCGGACACCTACGTGGGCCTGGAAGACACCATGGGCCGCAAGGCGACGGTCTCCTATCCGAGCGGTACGGTCGTCAACGACTGGACCGAGTGGAAGATTCCGCTGACCGACTTCGCCGGCATCAGTCTCAACGCGGTCAAGAAGATGGTGCTCGGTGTCGGCAACGCGGACGCTCCGGCGCCCGACGGCAGCGGGATGGTTCTCTACGACGACATCCGCGTGCTCAAGCCGGCGCCCGTGGAGCCCAACGAGCCGAACGACGTGTCCGGCTAACCGCGCACGACGATTGCCTTTGAGATTATCCGCCTTTCGGGCGGACGAGCCTCGAGGCAAGCCGTGCTCGCAGAGTACACCCGGGGCCTGCGTCCACGCGACGCAGGCCCCTTTTCCATGTTCCGGCGACGACGCGGCCCGCGCCAAAAATACGTAGTTTCCCCAATTGACAAGACGGGCCCGATTCGCTATACGTAGCCCACACAGGAGATTGCAGCCCTTCCATTGACACACTTTGTTTGACAGCGTGAGCCGGAAGGGGGGAACTGATTGGGTGATCGAAGGAGGATGACCCATGTTCTTTCCGCGCAGAGTCTTTCATGAGACGATTGAAGTTGTCGGAACGCTCTCCATTTCCGCGGGGATCTTCATTTTGCTGAATCGGCACATTCCGCTCTGGGCCGCGGCGGTTGTGGCCGTGACGGCGCTGGTGGCGTCGATCTGGGCCGGTGTCTGAAGCCCGATGCCGGGTTGCATGGGGAGCGGAGCATCGGTTGTCTCGCCGGGGAGAGCGACGCGCGGCAAAGTCACGACGCTACGCGCGTCAGGTGGGTGTGCGGTCCGAACCGCAGAAGCCCTCGCGCTATGATTTTGTTGGCTCATCCGGTTTTTGGGTACTTCCGTGTTTCTTGGGGGCTCAGCCCCCAAA
>CAYPZL010000219.1:0-8422 GCA_964415045.1 uncultured Pirellulales bacterium
GGTAGAATAAGGACTTATGACCGTTTTCGTGCCGAATAGGGAAAGTCGGGTTAGGTCTTATGCTCTGCGGCCTCTGCGTCTCCGTGGTGAAAAGCGCGGAAATGCGAAACGAACCCAATTTCCGGAGGCCCGTGCGCCAAACAAAGCCGACGTCACAATAGGCAAGGCGGGGTCAAGCGGGGCGGGTTGCCCAGATTTGCGTGTAGAGTCGGGCGGCGCCGGCGGGAGCGGAACGGGTGTGGAGACGGCTCCAAAGAGGCGTTTTTGGTGCCGGGTCGGAGCCGTTCGGCTGCGAAACGGGCGCGGGCTTTGGATTTGAGCATCCAGCGCCTGGAGACCACTCAGGGCGCTTGGAAGGTCACGCTCCATTCGACAATGGCGTTTTCGGCGCGTGTGAGCGTGAGTTTCGCCAGACCATCATCGGCGTTGGCAATCCTTGCACCGGTATGGGAATCGTTGACCTGTGCATCCTGAGGGACATAGCCGTTTGCGGCAATCGTCACCACGTAGGGATCGCCGCCAACGATTCGGCTGATGCCCCGGAGCATGTTTCGACCGGGCAACCACTCGACGTGAACGAGATCGAGATAGCCCTGCATGACGTGCCGATTCGTGGCAATAAACTGTGGATGGGCGCTGGCCTCATGGACGGACATCATGCGCGCCTCCGCCGGGCGCAATCGTTGCGACAACACGCCGGCACCGGCCACTTTTCCGACGTAGGCATCGTTCCAGAAGTCGTAGACGTGGTAGCTCTTGTCCGGATCGAGTCCCAGGGCGCCCTCGGCGGTGTCGCCGGCGAGGGCGACGGCGACCTCGGCGCGGGCCTGGTTGTCGCTGTTGTAGAACGTCAGTTGATGCCAGCGTGGCGATACGGCGAAGTCGTAGACCCGGGGGTAGGTTGCGGTGAAGGCATCTACCGGGCGAGCGGTTTGTGGGGTCGTATGGAAGGGACAGATGCGAGTCAGGTCGTGCAGCGTGTCGGCGGAGAACTGCGTGAAGCTGTTGGCCAGGAGCAGCCGTCCGGTCGTGACATAGACCATGGTCAAGAGGCTGCGCACCATATCGCGGTTCTCGCGCAGTCGATAGATGTTCTTGGAATCGGTGTCATAATTGACCACTACCCGATTCTTATACCAGCGCAAACCGCAACGGGTAACGACCTGGGGCGTGATGCGGTCGGTATCGTTTTCCGTCCGCTGGGATGCCACCAAACCCAGGGTAATGTCCGAGCCGCGTTCCATATTCCGCTCGTGAAGGTAGCATTCCGAGCCCAGGCCTTCCCGGGCCAGTCGGAAGATATCCCGATAGGCCCTGGCCGTGGTCGCATATTCATCCTCCATGCCGCCACCGGACGCCCAGCCCCGGGCCGGATAGTCAAACATCAAGCCCTTGATCCCTCCCGACCGATAGGCGGCATACACTTCACGCATGTGCGCGACGAAACCGGGATCCGTATAGTCATAGCTCCATACCCGAAAGCTCTTGCGCCAGGCATTGCCCCAGAACTCATCGTCATCCAGGGGACGCTTGTACGATTCATGCATCCAGGCAGTGGCATTGTTGAACAGCATGTGTTCGGGGAAGGCGTGGCAATAGTCCTCGGACCGAAAACCGGTTTGGCAGTAGGTCAGCGGGATGCCGCCGCGTTCGGTAATCGCCTTGCCCCATTTCTCGGAGGTTTCGTAGGGAGCTTTGTACGTGCCGCCGTCGAATTTCCCGAGATTCGTGCTGCCGTGTTTTTGGAAATGCTCGTCATCCCACCATCCCTGCTGGTTGTTCTTGCTGTAGCAGTCGGGCACGAGGCGCACCGCCGCCCGGGAGTATTTGAGGAAGCCGGAGTCGCGAATCGCTTCCATTTCCGCCACGGCGCCAACGGTGTCGTTGGTGGCCTTGCCCCCGCCGTAGCCGCCGTGATGGGCGTACCAGAGACAAACGGTGGGGAAGTCGTACATATTCAATTCGATCTTCTGGGCCAGGCGGACACTGCGGCCGTATTGCTCCAGATTCTCGAAGGGATTGTCCGTGATGAAATCCACGTAAAAACGATCGTCGGGCAGGTAGCGCACGCCCGGATCGACCCGTTTGCCCACGGGATCTTCCGCGTACAGAGTCCCGATGAGCCGGTGACGCGGTCTGGCGGTTTCGTTGACAGGCGTCAGTCGCCCCGGCAGCAGCGGTACCGATCCCTTGCGCAACCATACCTCATTGACCAGGGCCCCCCGTCCATCCCTATGGCTTTCAAACAGGATCCGCATGCGACCCGAGCCATAGACCTCCTCAGGCACGCGCAGTTCAACCTGGCGAGGATCTTGCTTTTTCTTGTTATGCCACAGGGGCACCTCCTGCTTATCCAGAAGCACGTGCCGGGCCGTGCCCGCGCCGCTGTCCACTGCAACCGATTGCACCCGGTCTTCCCGGTCCGTATGCCACCAGGAAAACCCCAGATAGTACACGGCATCGGCTTGCAGGTCGGTGGCGTCTAGAGTAACGCCTTCTTTGCCGGCCGCAGCCGAAGCGATCTCGTCGCCCCACAGGGCACGGTAGCTGAAATTGCGCCTGTCTGTACCTTGAGCCAGGCGCAGGGACTCGCCTGCCGCTCCCCTGTCATTGGTGTCATCCGGCAAATTCAGATAACACACCAGCGACGCCTCGCCCCGGGGGCCTCTCGACAACTCCAGTTTGCGGGGCTGGCGAACCGTGGCGAACTTCTCAAAATCGTGATAGGTCAATCCCCCCATCACCAGAGAGCGACGGGTCTCATTTGCGCCGAAGGTCAGCAACAGATTGTTGCGCGAATGCACGTAATTGCCCTCGTACACCGCGGTGTATTTCTTGACGCCCCATTCCAGGGGCTCGCCGCCGCCATTGCCATCCAACAGCCGAAAGTTCCGGGTCGTGTCAAAGCCTTTGAACAGCGTGCCTGCGGCGACAGGCTTGATCCGCTTCAATTGTATGGGTTGGCTCGTGACGTTCTCAATGCCCCCACCCATCACGATGCAAGGCCTGCCTTCGTACAGGGTCACTTCAAACAGGAGCACCGCCCCACCGGGCTTGCCGCTCTTGATGAGAACGGATTTCCCCCTGCCCAGCTCATCCGCTATGTCCCGGCTCTCCCAGGTATGTTTGAGCCCCGGCGTGCTCGTAGTGACATCGTCGATCTGCAGACAGGCGTCCTGAATGCAACGGGCGCCGTCCCGTTTGTCGATGGCAACATACGTGCCTTCCGACAGGTCGTATACAAAGCGAACCTGCTCATTTTCAAGCGTCAGACGATGGTCGGATTCTACCATCCTGACACGGGCGTCAACCACCGGGTTGATGAAAACCGCCAGCAGCAGCAGACAGTGTCTTTTCACGTTACTTTTCTCCTTTGCTGATCGTCAGGGGCGCAGGACGATCGACCGGCGCTCACTGGGTGATCGCGTCGACCATGGCCCAGAAATTCTCCATGGGTGTGTCCAGTTGCACGTGATGTGTGGGCCCCAGAATCAAGCCGCCGTTTGTGCCCAGAACCTTCTTGCGTGCGGCGACCTCCTGTCGAACCTCCTCCGGCGTGCCAAAGGGCAGCGTTCGCTGTTCATCAATCGATCCCCAGAAGCACAGCTTGTCACCATAGGCCTCCTTGAGATGTCCCAGATCCAGACAGGCCGGCTGAATGGGATTGAGAACGTCCAGGCCGATCTCCACCAGATCCCCCACAATCGCGGCAATGTCACCACAACTGTGGTAGGCAACCTTGAGGTCGCGATTGATCTCCTTCAACGTACGAATAAACGTGGCCAGGCGCGGCTTGAAGACGTCGCGCCACATGGCCGGCGAAATCACCATCCCCCTCTGCGTGCCCATGTCATCCCCGATCCAGATCATGTCCACCCCCATTTCCACGAGCTTCTTCGCGGCCGTCAGGTGGAAATGATAAGGAATATCCAAAATCCGATCGGCGAGTTCCGGATTCTCGATAAGGTCCATCATCAGCCGTTCCAGACCACGCAAGGCCCAGGCCGTTTCCCAGATCGTCGTCACGGTGACACCGACAATCCAGTACTCGTCTTTGTGGTCCCGAATGAGAGATTCCGCGTCCCGGTAGAGGACGGGGTCCGTCGGATCGGGCGGTGTGTAACGATCGACCGCCCTGGCGTCGGCCAGGGGATGTGAGGCAAACTCCGTGTAGATACCGCCGCCGAAGCGCGTCTCATACGGAACCGCCCTCCAGCCTACCCCCCAGTCGTCCGTATACTCGGCCCCCGGCTCAAATGTCTGGTAATAGTTGTTGGCCCACCCCACGGAGGTTAACAGCAGATCCTCGCCAAGATGACGCTCCAACCGATAGGTATTGCCTCCGCCATGAGGGTTGTGCGTTGTACCGCTCTTGCCGTCGATCTCCCGCCGGAGGCGCTCGGCAAATTCGGGAGTAAAACTGATTTGCATCGGACACCGGTCCGTTTCTTCGTGGGCCAGGGCCATCGCAACACGATCACGATGTTTCACGGAGTCGACCTCCCCATGCACTGCACTGGAGTTTGTTTCAATTTCCGTTGAAGCCTTGACAATGGCTTCTGAGTGAGACTTTACGCGATTCGCGCGCCGGCGGCAATGGCTTCTTCGCGCCGCGCGAGACGGGGGAGATCGCTTCGCCGCGCTCGCAATGACGTTCGTCCGGCGACGCGCAGCCGGGCACCACCCCTCCAACCCTTCGCGCCCTCCCACTCATCCACAGCCTCCCGCCCAGGGCCGGCGGAGCGTTCGATTGCACTCAGATGAACGCGGAGGCCCCCTTCGGTCTCAGGACTCCGGGAGCGCAACGACGAGACACGAGGCTCGCACGCCGGGCGATTACGCTTGCGGTGAAGAAAAGACTTGCGGGACAAATGCTCATTCCTTAGCATGCAACGCGCCGGCCGGGTCTGCATCCCGGTCGGCCCGGTTCTCTTGCCGCTTTCCCGATGGTATGCCAGGAAAGGTGGGCACGATCGTTCGTTTTTGTCTATTTTACGCCCATACCAAGGAGAGGTGGACGTGACGGAATCTCAAGGTAGCCGGGGCAAGGTACTCCGGCGGGGCCCGTATCCCGAGCTGACGTGGACCGCCGTGGTCGTCGGCTACGCCCTGGGCATCCTCATCACCATCAGCATGGGCTACGCCTGCCTGATCCTGGGCTTCTCGCACGAGGGCTCGGAGCTGGCCGCCATCCTCGGCTTCGGTGTGCTCCGCGGCATCCTGCGGCGCAACAGCATCATCGAGAACAACATCAGCCAGACCGTCGCCAGCAGCGTCAACGGCGCCTCGGCGGGCATCATGTTCTCGGTCCCGGCGCTGTTCATCCTGGGCCGGACCGATTTCAATCCGTACCTGCTGACCTTCGGCTGCATCGCCGGCGGCGTCCTGGGCATCGCCTTCATCATCCCGCTGCGAAAGCAGATGATCGACTTCGAGCGGCTCACGTACCCCGGCGGCGTCGCGGTCGCGACGGTCCTCAAATCGCCCGGTGCCGGCGTCCACAAGGCCATGCTGCTGCTCATCGGCGTCGCCTTAAGCGCCACCCTGAGCATCATCAGCCACGCGACCGGCTTCGAGCACTGGCACCTGGGCCAGTACATCGGCATGCCCGATTACATGAACGGCGTCTGGTTCGTCTCGCTGCTGACGGTGGGAATCGCCTTCATCGCCGGCAAGGGCGGGCTCTGCTTCGTCATCGGCGGCTACGCCTGCTACTGGGTCCTGGCGCCGATCCTGGCGCGAATGGGCCTGCTCCCGACGCCGGACCAACTGCAAACGATCGCCGCGGCGCTGGGCAAAGAGAGCATCACGACGCCCAAGTACCTTAACCAGTTCCTTTTCAGGCCCGTGGGAATCGGCATGCTGGTCGGCGGGGCGCTGACCGGGATCGCCCTGGCGCTGCCGCTGATTATCAGCGCCGTGCGCAGCATGCAATCGGCGGCCAAGACCGGTGCGGCGATGTCCCGGGACGAAATGCCCATCCGGTTGCTCTACGTCGGCATCATCGGCGCGGTCATCATGCTGGGCGCTGTTGCGGTTTCGTCCGTGGAAGAAATGGGTCTTGGCCGCGGCATCCTCATGGCCGTGCTGGGGACGATCTGGATCTGGATGGCCGGCGTGATCCTCTCGGAATGCATCGGCCGGACCAACTGGTCGCCCATGAGCGGCATGACCCTGATCGCCGTGACCATCCTGATCGTCATCACCAGCGGCCTGGGCGACAGAGCGGCCGTTATTTCCTCCGTCATGGTCGGCGCCGCCACCTGCATGGCCATGTCACAGGCGACGGACCTGATGCTCGACCTCAAGACCGGCTACCTCGTCGGCGCCATTCCGAGGCGGCAGCAGACGGGCCAGTTCCTGGGCACCTGGATCGGGCCGATCCTCATGATCGCCCTGCTGTTCGTCCTGCATAAGGCTTATGGCCTGGGCAGCGACAAGCTCCCGGCGCCGCAGGGCACCGTGCTGGCCAGCATGATCGAGGGAATCCTCAAGGGCGACGTCCCGGTGCACAAGTACCTGGCCGGGGCGGGCCTCGGCGCGCTGCTGAGCACCACCGGCATCGGAGGTCTTGGCATCCAGGTGGGCCTGGGGTTCTATCTGCCGTTCCATATCGTCCTGACCTACACGATCGGCACGATTCTGCGGATCGTCAGTGACAAGGCGATGGGCCGGCACTTCAGCGAGCAGGTGGGCATTCCCGTCGCGGCCGGCCTGATCATCGGCGAGGGCGTCGTCGGCGTCGGCTTTGCCGTCTACTCTGTCATCATGGGCATGAAGGGGGGATAGGGACACGATATGAAGCTGTTTGGCTTTCTCTTAGTTGCGGCCGGTTTCATCATGGCGGCCCTGGCGGCGGTGGTCGATCGCGGCGCCATCCACGCAGCGGAACCCAATGCCGTCGAGCCCAACGTGGTCGAGGCGGCCGACAACAGCGCCGTCGATGCGACCGAGGGGAGCGGTGTCAAGTGGCTGTGGTATGTCCCGGCGCTGGCGGTGGGCGCCGTCGGCGTGGTGATGATCCGAACCGCCGAAGCCCGTCACAGCAAGACCGAGCATCACGTCGCGGCCAATATCGAGACCGTCGAGGGCTGCCTGGCGCGCATCGCTGCTAACATCACGAAGCTCAACGTCGAGAAGGCAACGATCGACACCTACGAGGTGCGTCACCGTATCGACGAGCTGTTCGCCGAAGACCTGGAGCAGTTCGTCGACGCCCGGGAGAGCATCGCCCACCGCTACGGCCTGGCTGCCTACGGCGACGTCATGAGCAGCTTCGCCGCCGGAGAACGATACCTCAACCGAGTCTGGTCCGCCTCCGCCGACGGATACATCGACGAAGTCAACGAGTACCTCGAAAAAGCCAAAGACCAGTTCAACGAAAGCCTCGACCTGATCCACCGCCTCCCCAACAACGCCGCACTCACGTAATGCCGACGCAGCGAACAGTTGCCCGGCCGGCGGGCCGATACGAATGACGGTTTCCCCAGACAATCGGCGCGCACCGTCGGCGCACCGCAAGTCATCGACATGCGTCGAGTCTTCCAGCACCTACCGTCACGGGCAACGTGCGTTTGTGTCTATGAGTGTATTCGGCGACGCAGGCCGGCAGCAAAGCCCATGCCGATGCTCCCAAGAACAACCGCTCCCGGAAGAGGGACAACCGCTGGATCGGCCGCGAAGTCATAAAGCCTGAGCTCTGCATCACCTGCTGGGAAACCGGCACTCGTACAATCGGAAATCCAGAAGCGTAGATACCAGGGGTCATCGAAGTCCAGGGCGGCCTCGTGCATCAGCGAGCCACTCGCATTCGGGCCGTCGTAAAGTCTGGCGGATCTTTGACACCACGAAATTGTATTTCCTTTTGCGCACGGGACTTGCGCATTGGCCCGCAGCTCTTGGCACTCCATCTGGTCTTCTGGTCCGGTGGTTCACAGGGGTTCATGGTTTGTCCTCTGAGACGGCTCGGACCGCCGGACCGAGAGCCACTCCCGCCGCCTCGAAGCCGGAGTCTTGAGGTACTTGCGATAGCCCTTATTGCCCACGAGGGATTTGTCGCCCTGTTTCAGGGCAGAACGCAGATGAGCGACGATCGCGTGGCGATCTTGGCGATCCGGATGATCCATGAATTCTTGTGATGAAACTGATGTCGCTGGGCCGTGGAATTGGGCGTATTCGCTGCACTTGGCCGGTGCGGGCTCTTTGCCGTTGACCCGCACCTCGCATTCGCTCAAATCGGCGTCAAAAAATGGTGATCGTCTCGCCCGGTGCCGTGCGCAGTCGTTCGCTGGCGTTGTTATTTTTGAGGCTGATTTCCAGGGTGTTGCAGGAGCCGGTGATGAGGAACAGTTCGTTGTCGGGGGCGACTTCGTAATCCCATGAAAGGCTGCCTCCGGTCGCGTTCTCTGGTATGGTTGAGGAC
>CAYPZL010000220.1:0-8422 GCA_964415045.1 uncultured Pirellulales bacterium
TCGGAAGGAAAAATCATCAAGAAGATTTTTCCTTCCTAAAGTAAGCCTAATCTCCATTTTGCAAAACTCCATTAGGCAAGCGGGACGGCTCGTCCGTTCCTGAGCGTATCAACCGAATCGAGAGGATTGTGAGATGAGCTATGTGATAGGTCTGGATTACGGCACGAACTCCGTGCGGTGCGTGGTGGTGGATACGGCCGACGGCCGGGAGATTGGCGCCTGCGTCTACGAATACGAGACGGGCGAGGCGGGGATCATTCTCGATCCCGCCGACCACAATCTCGCCCGGCAGAATCCCGCCGACTACCTCAAGGGAGTGGAAGTCACCGTCGCCGGCGCGATGGCCGAGGCCGGCAAGGCCGACCCGAACTTCGACGCGCAGCAGATCGTCGGCATCGGCGTCGATACGACCGGCTCGACCCCGCTGCCCGTCGATCGCAACGGAACGCCGCTGGCGCTGCTCGATGCGTTCAAGGACAATCCCAACGCTCACGCCTGGCTGTGGAAGGACCACACCGGGCACGCCGAGGCGGCCGAGATCACCGCGCTGGCCGAGAAAGAGCATCCGGAATATTTGGCCAAGTGCGGCGGGACCTATTCCTCCGAGTGGTTCTTCAGCAAGATTCTCCACTGTCTGCGGGTGGCCCCGGAGGTCTTCGACGCGGCCTACACCTGGGTCGAGCACGCCGACTGGCTCCCGGGCGTCCTGACCGGGACCCAAGCGCCCGAGACACTGCGGCGCTGCCGCTGTGCCGCCGGACACAAGGCCATGTTCAGCAACCAGTGGGGCGGCTATCCGGCCGCGGACTTCCTGGCGAAACTCGACCCGAAGCTCCGACAACTGCGGGAGACGCTGAGCGATCAGACGTACGCCGTGGACGAGGCCGCCGGCAACCTGACCGATGAATGGGCCGGCAAGCTCGGCTTGCCCGCCGGCATCCCCGTGGCCATGGGCGCCTTCGACGCCCATCTCGGAGCCGTCGGCTCGGGAATCAGGAAGGGAGTCCTGGTCAAGATCATCGGCACCAGCACGTGCGACATGGTCGTGGCGCCGACGGCTGCGGAGCTGCCGGACATCCCCGGCATCTGCGGCATCGTGGACGGCTCGATCCTGCCCGGCTACTACGGCCTGGAGGCGGGGCAGTCCGCCGTGGGCGATATCTTCAACTGGTTCGTCAACTACATCCAGCCCGGAGGCCCAGAAGCCGGTTCCCACGAGGCGCTCACGGAGAAAGCCGCGAAGCTCAAACCGGGCCAGTCCGGCCTGCTCGCCCTCGACTGGAACAACGGCAACCGCACCATCCTCGTCGATCAGCGCCTCACCGGCCTGCTTCTGGGACAGACGCTCCACACCAGACCCGAAGAAATCTACCGTGCCTTGGTGGAGGCCACCGCCTTCGGCGCCCTGACCATCATCAACCGCTTCGAAGAATACGGCGTCAAGATCAGCGAGATCGTCAACTGCGGCGGCATCGCCGAGAAGAATCCCATGCTGATGCAAATCTACGCCGACGTCACCGGACGCGAGATGAAGATCTCCCGCTCGGCCCAGACCTGCGCGCTGGGGTCGGCGGTCGCCGCCGCCGTCGTCGGCGGGGCCTATCCGGACTTCGCCTGGGCCCAGGAGGCCATGTGCGGCATCAAGGAAACGACCTTCAAACCGATTCCCGAGAACTACCAGGTCTATCAGCAGCTCTACACGCTCTATCGCGAGCTTCATGACGGCTTCGGGTTGAAAGGCCGGGCCCTGGCGATGGGCAACATCATGAAAGAGCTGCTCGACATCAAGGAGAAGGCCAACGCCTGAACCATGCACGAAGAGCTCAAACAACGCGTCTGCCGGGCCAACCTGGACCTCCAGCGGCACGGGCTCGTCGTCTTCACCTGGGGCAACGTCAGCGGCATCGACCGCGACGCCGGGATCGTCGCCATCAAGCCCAGCGGGGTCAGCTACGACAAGCTGACGCCCGGGAGCATCGTCCTGCTCGATCTGCAGGGCAACGTGATCGAAGGGCAGCTGCGCCCGTCGTCGGATACGCCGACGCATCTGGAGCTGTACCGCAGCTTCGCCGGGCTCGGCGGCATCACGCACACGCACTCGACCTATGCGACCATGTGGGCCCAGGCCCAGCGCGAGATTCCCTGTTTCGGCACCACCCACGCCGACCATTTCTACGGGCTCATTCCCGTGACCGACACGATGACGCTGGAGGAGATCGAGCAGGAGTACGAAGCCAACACGGGCCGGGTCATCGTCCGGCGGTTCGCGAATCTCGACCCGATGCAGATGCCCGCCGTGCTGGTCGCCAACCACGGGCCTTTCACCTGGGGCGCCGGGCCGGCCGAATCCGTCGCCAACGCCGTCGTTCTGGAAGAGGTGGCCCGCATCGCCTGGGGCACGCGCCAAATCAATCCCGAGCAGGAGCCCATCTCCGATGCCCTGCTGGATAAGCACTACTTGCGTAAGCACGGAAGAAACGCCTATTACGGCCAGACGTAGAGGAGACGTACAATGGCAAAGCAGACATTTGGAGTAATCGTGGGCAACCGGGGCTTCTTCCCCGATGTCCTGGCCAAGGAAGGACGCAAGGACATCCTCAGCGTGCTCAAGGCCAACGGCTACGGCGCGGTGGCCCTCCCGACCACCGAGACCAAGTACGGCGCCGTGGAGACCCTGGCCGACGCCCGCAAGTGCGCGGAGCTGTTCGCCTCGAAGGCCGACAAGATCGAGGGCATCATCGTGACGCTGCCCAACTTCGGCGACGAGCGCGGGATCGCCGAGGCGATCAAACGCAGCGGGTTGGACGTGCCCGTCTTGATCCAGGCCGAGCAGGATGCCGCCGACAGCATGGCCATCGACAGGCGGCGCGATTCCTTCTGCGGCAAGATCAGCGTGTGCAACAACCTGCGCCAGGCGGGCATTCCCTTCACCTTGACCTGCTCACATACCGTCAAGGCGACCTCCGAGGAGTTCAAGATTGAGTTGGACGAATTCGCGGCCGTCTGTCGCATCGTCCGCGGGCTACGCCACGTGCGCTTCGGCGCCATCGGCAGCCGGCCGGCGGCGTTCAACACGGTGCGCTACAGCGAGAAGATTCTCGAATTCGCCAACATCGCCGTCGAGCCCGTCGATCTGTATGAGATTCTCGGCCGCGTCGACCGCCTCGGGGACAGGGACCGCGCCGTCACGACCAAGCTCAACGCGATCAAGAAGTATACTAACGTCGAGTCGATTCCGGCCGAAGGCCTGCTCAAGATGGCCAAGTTCGGCGTCGTCGTCGACCGCTGGGTCAAAGAGAACGAGCTGGCCGGGACCGCCATCCAGTGCTGGACCGCCCTGGAGGAGTTCTTCGGCATCGTCCCCTGCACCTTGATGAGCATGATGAGCGAGTCGCTCCGGCCCAGCGCCTGCGAAGTGGATATCACCGGACTGCTGGCCATGTACATCCTGCAATTGGCCGGCGGCACCCCCAGCGCCCTGCTGGACTGGAACAACAACTTCGGAGACGACCCGGACAAGTGCGTCCTCTTCCATTGCAGCAACCTGCCCAAGTCCTTCTTCAAGGCCGACAAGATGGACTACCAGGAGATCATCGCGGGCTCCGTTGGCAAGGAGAACACGTATGGGACGATCGTCGGTCGCATCAAGGCCAGCCCGGTGACGTTTTGCCGGACCTCCACCGACGACGTGGAAGGCGTGCTGCGCGTCTACGTGGGCGAGGGCCGGTTCACCAACGACAAGCTCGATACGTTCGGCGGCTACGGCGTCATGAAAATCGACAACCTCCAGGTGCTGCTCAACTACATCTGTCAGATGGGCTTCGAGCATCACGTCGCCGTCAACATGTCCGAGACCGCCGACGCCATCGCCGAGGCCCTGAGCAACTATCTCGCCTGGGACGTCTACCAACATTCGTGATCCGGTTTGGCTGGTCTGCCGTCGCTCGACGGCAGGCGCTTGCGCGCCGATGCGGCCGGCGCGGCGCGGGCGGCTATGATCGAAAAAGGGACGAAAAAACAATCGCACCGCCCCGGTGTCACCGGGGCGCCGGCGGTCCTGCTGTTCGTGGAGACCTCGCGGGAGTTCGGCCGGGGCCTGCTCTACGGCATCGCCCGCTACTCGCGCCTGCACGGCCCCTGGCGCGTCTACCGCCGGCCCGCCGGACTGGATTCCTCCCTGCCCGAGTGGAAGGACCTCAAGATCGACGGCGCCATCGTCCGCGACGTGAAGATGGCCGAGGATCTCGCCCGGTCCGGATTTCCGGTTATTTTCGCCCAGCATAACCGTGAAAGCTACGCCCCGCATCCCGCGATCATCACCGACAGCGCCGCCATCGGCCGCGTGGCCGCCGAGCATTTTCTCGACCGGGGGTTCCAGCATTTCGCCTATTGTGGGCTGGATGATTTCATCTGGTCGCGCCGGCGGGCCCGTTATTTTGCCGAGCGCATCGAGCGGGCCGGCTTCTCGGTCGACGTGTATCAGCAGCCCGCCGCGCGGTCCAGGCGCGCCTGGCGCCGCGAGCAGGACCTCATCGCCCGGTGGCTCCGCGCGCTGCCCACACCCGTGGCCGTGCTCTGCTGCAACGACGACCGCGCCCTGCAGGTGATCGAAGCGTGCAAGCTGGCCGATCTCTACGTCCCCGACCACGTGGCCGTGCTGGGGGTGGACAACGATGTCCTGGTCTGCGATCTGGCCGACCCGCCCATTTCGAGCATCGCCCTGAACACCGAGGCCGCCGGGCACGAGGCCGCCCAGTTGCTCGATGCGCTCATGAAGGGCGGCAAGCTGGCGGGCCAGACGATCTGGGTCCGCCCGACGCACATCGTCACGCGCATGTCCACGGACATGCTGGCCGTGACCGATCCCGAGGTGGCCGCGGCCATACGCTTCATCCGCCGCAACCCCAACCGCCTCATACAGGTCAACGACGTCGTGCGGGCCACGAGCATCTCCCGCCGCGTCCTCGAGAAACGCTTCAAGGCCGTTCTCCGTCGCTCCGTCTATCAGGAGATTCGACGCGTCCGCGTCAACTACATCATCCAGCTTCTGCTCGGCACGGACATGAGCGTCACCGAGATTGCCGGGCGCTCGGGGTTCGAGGGCGTCGAGCATATCGCCCGCTACTTCCGCAAGGAAACCGGCATGAGTCTGCGGGCCTATCGCAAGAAGCACGCCCCGCGGTAGCCGCCCCGTCGGCACTTCCATTGTTACGCGGTGCGCCCAACGCAGAACCGTCAGCGGTAGCGTGTGGGCTTGCGCCGCGGTTTTCTCCGGGAGGTGCGCTTGGCGGCATCCGGGGGCTTCTCGGTTTTCCCCTCGGAGGCCGTGACCTGTTCGGCCTTCGCTTCGACGCTCCCGGCCGGTGTTGAGTTTGGGTCCGGGACTGCTTCCGCTGCGACCGGCGGCTGGTTCACGTCGCCGACGATCAACTGCGTGTCGGTGCTTGTCTCCACAACGGGCGGTGCGGTGACCTGCGGCTTCTTGTCCGCCTGGTCCTGCGTGTCGGGGTGGCTGTAGTAGCGCCGGGGGCGCTGCGGCGGAAGGTAGAAGTTGGACTGCGGCCCCGGCCGGATCGGACTCGGTCGATAGCGATAGGGCGGAATCGCGTAGGGGTACGCCGGCCGGTAGGGCATCGGCGGCCGAATGACGTACGTATACAGTTGGTCTCCGTACCAGGGCGACCAGACCTTGTACATCGCGATCCGCCCCGGGCCGACGTAGTACACCTGTGCCGCGACCCGGTTCGCCGCGATGACGCCGAGAACAACCAGCGCCAACCCAAAGCGTCTCAGCAACATCCGTGCATTCATAATGCACCTCCCTTGTTCCACTCACCTCCTCCCAGGCTCTACGCCCGACGGGCCCGCTGTGTGCGCCCGCGAGACCGTTGTCCTTGCTCGGCCGCGCCCGCTCGCGCGGACTTCGGCGGCTCGGCGGAGCCGTGGGCGGTTCACCGGCCGACGCGAAGCACTTCGATAGCGTCCCGGCCGCGATCCCTTCTGTGTCTCTTGGCGCGCGCGGGCCGGGATGCAGAGCGAGGCGTGCCGGCGTTCTTCCGCGGGGCCGGTGCGGCTTGACTCGACGAGTTTGCCTGCGCAACCTTGCCCTGACGCTTGCCCGATTCCTTCTTCCGCCTGGAAGGACGCCGCATAATCTCCCCCAGTGCGTCGAGCAGCACATCGACGAATATGTCCAGCATGCGCGTGCTCCTTTCTCAGCCCCACCGTCCGCAAGAGCCACCGCTCCGCGCCCCGCGAAACCGCCGCGGCGCCACATCGGCCCTCCAAAGCACTGCTGTCATTATAGATCGCATAGCCCGTCCAAGCAATAACCAGGGCAACGGACTGGCGATGAGCCTGGGCGCCGGGAACTGCGGCCGGGACACGCGGCCCGGCGTCAGGTTTCATCGTGCGAATCCTCGCTTCGATTTTGACAACGCCCGTCGGCCGGCGCGTTGTTTCTGTTATAGTAGTTCGCCATATCCGGCGAAGTCCCCTGGCTACCTGCGGCGATCCGTCTCCGCCCATCCTGGCGAGCAGGGCCGGCATCTGCCGCTGGTCCGGCGTGCTCCCGATACCACGTCGCAATCGCCCTGACCTGCGGATGCGACCGGGCCCACATTGTACGGTAGTAGCCGTTGCGATTCTTGACGTGCAGCAGCCCCGCGCCGATCAGCGCCGCCAGCCACCGGCTGATCGTCCGCTCGCTGGTCTGCAGGATACGGCCCAACGTCGCGTTGCTCTGCCAGCACCCCTTCGTCCCGAAGCTGTAAATGTGCGCCAGCAACACCTTTTCGCTCAGACCCAGCCCGCCCAACTTGAGAATATGCTCGGGAATCTTCAAATACGGTTCAATCCGTCTGCCTTGTCCGGCCATCGCAAATTTCCTCCCAATACGTACGCAACCGCGTAGATGCCCCCATGCCAGATGCAAAATACGAAATGCCAAATGCCGAATCTCCAACGGTCCTGTCAAAGAGCCGCCCGAAAAAACGCGCGCCCCACTATTGGGAGAAAACTGCACGAATTTTGCGAAAAAAATGAGAAATGCCAATTGCGCAAGGCGCGTAAGTCTCTGTGCGCAAGAGAATAAAAAATTTTTTCGATGTCACCGGGATTGGGTTCTGAAGTGGTGCGTGAATTTTGCTATTCCTACCGTTGTAAAGGCTTATTTCCGTGGCCGCCCAGGGGCGGAAGTGGCCTCGATGCTTGCACATCGGCGGCGTTCTTTGCAGAATACGGTCACCAGGACTGCACAACGGTGGGGAGTTGACATGACTGACGTCACGCGCATTTTGGACGCCATGAAACGGGGGGACGCCAAGGCGACAGACGAACTCTTGCCGCTGGTCTATGAGGAGTTGCGGCTCCTGGCGGCGCAGAAGCTCTCCCATGAGGCTCCCGGACAGACCCTTCAGGCCACGGCGCTGGTGCACGAAGCGTACATTCGAGTGGCAGGAGACGAAGCTCAGGATTGGGATAGCCGCGGTCATTTCTTTTCGGCGGCAGCCGAAGCGATGCGGCGGATTCTCGTCGACAACGCACGTCGCAAGAAGAGTCAGCGGCATGGCGGCGGCCACGGCAGGGTCGATCTGGATGCCGAACGCATCGAGGTGACCGTCCCGCCGGAGCGACTCGTCGCGCTAAGCGAAGCCCTGGACGTCCTCGATCGCGAAGAACCTCAGGTGGCTCATCTCGTCAAGCTGCGGTATTTCGTCGGGCTCACGCTCGAGCAGGCCGCCGAAGTGCTGGGGATCTCCCCGCGCACCGCCTATCGCCACTGGGCCTATGCCCGGGCCCGGCTGCACCAGGAATTGTCCGAAGGCCACTGACGGGCCGCTGTGGCGATGAGTCCCCGCTTTTTTGCCGATTGTCGCGATTTTCTCTGTCAGGTTTTGACGCAGAATTTCGCATTGTAATACGAGCAGCGGCTGAGATGGAGAAGGGCCATGACAGACGCCCCATTGGATATGAAGTCGATTTTCGCAAATGCCCTCGAAAAAGGTACAGCGGACGAACGACGGGCCTACCTGAACGCGGCATGTCGCGGTAATGCCGAGCTGCGCAGAAAGGTAGAGGCATTGCTCGCGGCCCACGAAGAGGCCGACGACATCCCCGACGCACCCCTCGTGGGTCCGGCCGTCAGACCGGCCGATCTCCCGCTGACCGAGGGGCCGGGGACGGTCATCGGGCGGTACAAGCTCCTGGAGCGGATCGGCGAGGGGGGGGATGGCCGTGGTCTATATAGCCGAGCAGGAGAAGCCCATCCGCCGCAAGGTGGCGCTCAAGATCATCAAGTTGGGCATGGACACGAAACAGGTCATCGCCCGCTTCGAGGCCGAGCGCCAGGCCCTGGCGATGATGGATCATCCGAATATCGCCAAAGTCTTCGACGCCGGCGCGACCGAAACGGGCCGGCCGT
>CAYPZL010000221.1:0-8400 GCA_964415045.1 uncultured Pirellulales bacterium
AGTTATCGACATCCAACCCCGGCCCCCTTGAGCCTATCTCGCGCTGTGGTATTAAGCTCCGTCTTCAAGGAAATCAAACCAACGATTTCCTTGAAGAATATAAGCCTAATCTCCATTTTGCAAAACTCTACTTAGGAACTCGAACGTAGCCGCGCGCCCGTGCGTGGCGCGCGGCTACGATTACGTTTTCACACCGATGGCCTACGCCATCAGCTTTTTGAGCAGGGCGCGCTGGAAGTGGAGGCGGTTCTCGGCCTGGTCGAAGATGATCGAGTTGGGCGACTCGGCGACGTCGTCGGAGATTTCGAAGCCGCGATAAGCGGGCAGGCAGTGCATGATCTTCGCGTGGTCGGGTGCGGCGGCGACCAGTTCGGCGTTGACCTCGAAGCCGGCGAAGTTCTGGCGGCGTTTCTCCTTCTCCTCTTCCTGGCCCATGCTGACCCAGGTGTCGGTATAGATCACATCGGCGTCGGCGACGGCCCCACGCGGATCGTTGGTCTGCACGAGACATTCGGCCGCAAAGCCGTTGGCCGTGTCGATCGACTCGGCGTCCAGTTCGTAGCCTGCCGGTGAGGCGACCACCATCTTCATTCCCAGCTTGCCCGCCGCGAAGGCCAGCGAACGCGCGACGTTGTTGCCGTCCCCAACGAACGCGATCTTGATGCCCTCGATCCGACCGAGGTGTTCCTTGATGGTCAGGACGTCCGCCATCGCCTGGCAGGGGTGCGACCAGTCCGTCAGTGCGTTGATTACTGGTACGTCCGCATAGCGCGCCAGCTCGGTAGCCGATTGATGCTCGAACGTCCGCGCCATGATCCCATCGACATACCGGCTCAACACGCGGGCCATGTCCTTGATGGGCTCGCGCTTGCCGATGCCGCCGATGTCCTCGGGCTTGACGTAGATCGGATTGCCGCCCAGGTCGGTCATGGCAACCTGGAAGCTGATACGCGTCCGGAGGCTCGGTTTCTCGAAAAGCATGGCCAGGACCTTGCCGGCAAGGCACAGGTCGCGCCGGCCCGATTTGTACTGCGCTTTGAGCGAGCTGCTTTCGTCGAGCAGCTCGAGGAGTTGCTGCGTCGAACAATCACTGATAGCAAGGAAGTCTCTCATTTCTCAACTCTCGGATAATACGCTGTCGAAGATGTCGATTGCCTGATCGATCTGCTCTTGCGTGGCGATCATGGGCGGCATGAAACGAATCACAGAATCATGAGTGCAGTTGATCCTTAGGCCTTTTTCGAGGCACTTGCCGACGATCTCGGCGCCGGGCCGGGTCAGTTGAATGCCGATCATCAAGCCGATGCCGCGCACGTGGTCGATGACCGAGTGTTTCTCCTTGAGCGCGGCGAGCTTGTCCTGGGTGTACCGGCCGATCTCGGCGGCGTTTTGCAGCAGGTTGTCCTCTTCGATGGCTTCAATGGTGGCCACGCCGGCGGCGCAGGCGAGGCAGTTGCCGCCGAAGGTGGAGGCATGCTTGCCCGGCACGAGCGAGGCGGCGATCTCTTCGGTGGCCATCATGGCGCCGATGGCGACGCCACCGCCCAGGGCCTTGGCCATGGTGATGATGTCGGGCTGGACGTCGAAGTGCTGGTAGCCGAACCACTTGCCGGTCCGGCCGACGCCCGTCTGCACCTCGTCGAGAATCATCACTGCGCCGTTCTCGTCGCAGAGCCGCCGGATCGTTTGCAGGTATTCCGACGTCGCGACATTGATGCCGCCCTCGCCCTGGATGGGCTCGACCATCACCGCCGCCACTTCGTCGGTAAACGCCGCCTCCAGCGCCGCGACGTCGTTGAAGGGGACGTAGACGAAGCCGGGCAGCAGGGGCAGGAAGCCCTCGTGATACTTGGGCTGGGCGGTGGCGGTGACGGTGGCGAAGGTCCGGCCGTGGAAGCTGCCTTCGGCCGTGATGAACTTGTATTTCCCCGGCGCCGTGTGCAGCCGGGCGAGCTTCAACGCCCCTTCGTTGGCTTCGGCGCCGCTGTTGCAAAAGAAGCACTTGCCGCCGAAGGCCCGCTCGCTGAGCAGCTTGGCCAGCACGCCCTGCGGCTCGGAGTAGAACGTGTTGTCGATGTGGATCAGCTCGCCCACCTGCCGGCGGACGGCCTCGACCACCTTGGGATGACAGTGGCCGATTCCGCTGACGGCCCAGCCGGGGAACATGTCCAGGATCCGGTTGCCGTCGGCGTCCCAGAGCCAGCAGCCCTCGCCCTTGACCATGACCCGCGGCAGCCGCCCGTAGTTGGCGATCACGTAGTTGTCGAAAAGTTCAATGGTTTCTTGCGTTGTCATGATAATCCTCTTGGTTTGATTTCGCTCAATTCACTGACAGTCACATCGTTGGCCGTGAAAGGGGGGCACCGTCGGGGCAAGCCGCGGCGCCCGTCATCTGCCCCGAATGATCTCCGTGCCGATTCCTCGGTCGGTGTAGATTTCGAGCAGGAGGGAATGGGCGATGCGGCCGTCGATGATGTGGGCCTTCCTGACCCCCGCCTCCAGCGCGATCAGACAGGCCTCGACCTTGGGGAACATCGCGTCGGTAATGATGCCGGCGTCGATCATCTCCTTGATCTGTGCCTCGTTCAGACTGGAGACCCAGCTCTCCGGGTCGTTGATGTCGCGGCGGATTCCGTGCGTGTCGCTGACGACGACGAACTTCTCGGCCCCGACGGCAGCGGCGACCTTGCCGGCGGCGCTGTCGGCGTTGACGTTGAGCTTGCCGCCCCCCTTATCCATCGCTACGGAAGCGATTACCGGGATCGTCCCGTCGCCGCACAACGTGGTAAGCAGCTTGCCGTTGACGTCGATGACCTTGCCGACGAAGCCTAAGTCCAGCTTGCGTCCCTCCGGACCGGGAAGTCGCAGCGTTTCGGCCAGCAGCACACAACTGCTGAGCGAATGCAGGCCCATCACGTTGCAGCCGAGCTCTTCGAGCACCTGGCAGATCGGCTCGTTGACCTGCTTGACCAGCGTGTGCTCGACGATGTTGAGCGTGCGCCGGTCCGTGTAGCGCCGGCCCTGAACCCAGACCGGCTCCAGACCCGCTTCGTTCATCGCGCGGGTGATGGCTTTGCCCCCGCCGTGTACGATGATCGGGCGCATGCCGACGGTGGCCATAAAGGCCACGTCGGTCAGTAGATTGCGCTGGGCTTGGGGGTCGTCCAGGACGCTGCCGCCTAACTTGACCACCACGATGCGACCGCGAAAACCCCGGATATACTCCATCGCCTCAATCAGCGACCGGGCTTTGGCAATAGCTTCTTGCACGCACAGAACTCCTGAAATTGCCGCTCGACGAAACCGATGAAAGTATGATGCCCCGTCTGCCAAGTCAAGCGAAATCGCCGCCGGATCGCAAATTATGTGGCGCCTTCGGGGGTGGACTGGTCCTGGAAGGCGCTGGGGTTGGGGAAGACCTCGCCTCGGACCTCCTCGACGATGAGCTGGGCGATTCGCATGCGGGGGCGCAGGACGAAGGTCATGGGTCCGAGGTTGATGATCTCGAGCGTCAGCGGCCCGGCCCAGCCGGGATGGACGGTCGGCGCGGTGAAATGGACCATCAGGCCGCAGCGGGCCCAACTGCTCTTGCCCTCGATGCGGGCGGCTAAGTGCGGCGTGCCCTTGTCCGTCGGCAATTCGATTCGTTCCAGTGTCCGGCCCAGGATGAGCTGGTGAGGCTGGAGCGCGTACGGGGCCTCGTCGGTCAGCGTGTGTTTCTGCGAGTGCTGCGCGATCACCTGCGAGAGCGTCTCGGGCTCAGTCACGTCGTAATGATAGGGCCCACTCTGCGGCACCGTGATCTCCTCGTGCAGCCGCACGTCCACCGCATGCGTATCGTAGGGGCAATACTTCCCCGCCTCCGGCCGCCGAGGCAGCGGTTCCGGCGAAATCACCAACCGCCCCTCATCCAACGCCCGCTGAATCTCAATATTCGACAGAATCACGTCGTACACCTTACCTGAGCACCACTTGCCCACGATACGGCGCAGAGTATACACCCCCTCAATCCATCGTGCCAGAAATGGATTGGCGACGGTTGTTTGCCGTTGCCGACCCGATAGCCGGCTCGGTGTTATCGCAACGACTACCGACCGGCAGGAGAGAGTCAAATGCGAGCCCGGCCCGGCGTCAGGGAGCAACCGCCGCCTCTTGGCCCAAAATCCGATTGGAAGGGCTCGGGTCTTAGCTTTCCAAGAACATCCGGCGACGAAGAATTGTGCCGGACGGGGGCGAACCGGGTGGGTGGGATCGCGTACTCGTAATGATTCTTATTTGGTTGAGGTGTGCATGGCGGTATCGAAGGCAGAGCTGCGGCGGCGCATGGCGCGCTTTACCGGGACATGTCAGTAGAATGGGCTGAAGCTGACGCACCAGCGGAGGGAGGTTTTTCGCGAATTGGCCGGCACCGATACGCACCCCGACGCGTAAACGATCTACCAGGCCGATCGCAAGCGGGTGCCCGCCATTTCACGCGATGCCGTGTACCGCACGCTGGCGACGTTGGAAGAGCAGGGCCTGGTCCGCAAGGCCGAGATCCTCGCCGGCAGGGGGAGGTACGACGCCAACGTGGATCGGCACCACCACTTCGTCTGCACGGAGTGTGGGCTGGTGCGCGATTTCACCTGCGAAGCGATGGACCATTTGGCCATCCCGCGGGCCGTCGCGTCGCTGGGTCGGGTGCATTTCTCGCACGTGCAATTTCGAGGGCTCTGTGCGGCTTGTGCCGGCGGTGAGCGTTAGACAACCAGTAGCGAAGGCGGTTTAAGGCCGTGCGTGCATCGGATTATTTACGAAGTAGGATAGCTTTGTATGAAAGAAAAAATCTGATAGCGAAAGGAGGCAATCTCATGAGTAACGACAGCAGGTGCCCGGTAACGGGCAAAACCAGCCAACAAGTCGCCGGCGGTGGTACCTCGAACCGGGATTGGTGGCCGAATCAGGTGAATCTCAGCATTTTGCACCAGCATTCCTCCAAGTCCAATCCGATGGGCGAGGATTTCAACTATGCCGAAGAATTCAAGAAACTCGACCTGAAGGCTGTGAAAAAGGACCTCTATGCCCTGATGACCGACTCGCAGGACTGGTGGCCGGCCGATTGGGGTCACTATGGGGGCCTTTTCATCCGGATGGCGTGGCACAGCGCCGGCACCTACCGCATGGGCGATGGCCGCGGGGGCGCAGGGTCCGGCAGCCAACGCCTGGCGCCTCTCAACAGTTGGCCCGACAACGTGAACCTCGACAAGGCACGCCGACTGCTCTGGCCGATCAAGCAGAAATACGGGCGCAAGCTCTCCTGGGCCGACCTGATGATCCTGGCTGGCAACTGCGCGCTAGAGTCGATGGGATTCAAGACCTTCGGTTTCGGCGGCGGCCGCGAGGACGTCTGGGAGCCGGAAGAGGACATCTACTGGGGTGCCGAAGAGGAATGGTTGGCTACCAGCGACAAGCCCAAGAGCCGTTACAGCGGTGAGCGGGATCTGGAAAACCCCCTGGCGGCCGTGCAGATGGGTCTGATCTACGTCAATCCCGAAGGCCCGGACGGGAACCCGGACCCGGTCGCCTCCGGTCGCGACGTCCGCGAGACCTTCGCACGCATGGCTATGAACGACGAAGAGACCGTCGCGCTCGTTGCCGGCGGGCACACCTTCGGCAAGTGTCATGGCGCCGGCCCGGCCACCCACGTGGGGCCCGAGCCCGAAGCCGCCCCCATTGAGGAGCAGGGCCTCGGCTGGAAGAGCAGCTTCGGCAGCGGCAAAGCCGGCGATACGATCGGCAGCGGCATCGAGGGCGCCTGGAAGCCGAACCCGACCCAATGGGACATGGGCTATCTCAAGATGCTGTTCAAGTACGAGTGGGAGCTGGTCAAAAGCCCGGCCGGCGCGAATCAGTGGCTGGCCAAGGACGTGGCCGACGAGGACATGATCGTTGACGCGCACGATCCTTCCAAGAAGCACCCACCCATGATGACCACGGCCGATCTCTCGCTGAGGTTTGATCCGATTTACGAGCCGATCGCGCGGCGCTACCTGGAGAACCCCAAGAAATTCGCGGACGCCTTCGCCCGCGCGTGGTTCAAGCTGACGCACCGCGACATGGGCCCGAAGTCGCGCTATCTCGGCCCGGAGGTCCCGGCCGAGGATCTGATCTG
Organism: uncultured Pirellulales bacterium; assembly: GCA_964415045.1. Lineage (GTDB taxonomy): Bacteria > Planctomycetota > Phycisphaerae > Sedimentisphaerales > Anaerobacaceae > CAYPZL01. The sequence goes on from CAYPZL010000221.1 coordinate 6,152, forward strand.
GCAGGACCCGGTGCCCGCGGTCGATCACAAGCTGGTCAACAAGAAGGACATCGCCGAACTCAAGCGCCAAATCCTGGCCTCGGGACTGTCGGTCTCCCAACTGGTCTCGACCGCCTGGGCCTCGGCGTCCACGTTCCGCGGCTCCGACAAGCGCGGTGGGGCGAACGGGGCCCGCATCCGTCTGGCACCGCAGAAGGATTGGGAAGTCAATCAGCCGGCCCAACTGAAGAAGGTGCTGCGGACGCTGGAGAAGATCCGGAAGGAGTTCAACATCGCGCAGTCCGGTGGCAAGAAGGTGTCGCTGGCCGACTTGATTGTCCTCGGTGGATGCGCAGGGGTCGAGCAGGCCGCGAAGAACGCCGGTCACAAAGTGACCGTTCCCTTCACGCCGGGACGCACGGACGCGTCGCAGAAGCAAACCGACGCGGCGTCGTTCGCGGTACTCGAGCCGGCGGCGGACGGATTCCGCAACTACCAGAAGGCAAAGTTCAGCGTAGGGGCGGAGCACCTCCTGGTCGATCGCGCGCAGTTGCTAACGCTGACCGCTCCAGAGATGACGGTCCTCATCGGCGGCCTGCGGGTCCTGGGCGCCAACGTCGGGCAGTCCCCGCACGGCGTCTTCACCAGGCGCCCGGAGACGCTCACCAATGACTTTTTCGTGAATCTGCTCGACATGTGCACGGTGTGGAAGCCGACTTCCAAAGACGAAGACGTGTTTGAGGGGTGTGATCGCTCGACGGGCGAACTGAAGTGGACCGGCACCCGCGTCGATCTCATCTTCGGTTCGAACTCCCAACTCCGGGCGCTGGCGGAAGTCTATGGAAGCGCGGATTCGCAGGAGAAGTTTGTGCACGACTTCGTGGCCGCGTGGAACAAGGTGATGAACCTCGACCGGTTCGACCTCGCCTGATCCTGGCAACAGAGTCCGCGAAATCGGCAGACTCAATGCCATACCCAGGGCGAACGCGGCAAAGCCACCTCGGCCTGACCATGACACCATCAAGCCATTAACTCATTAGTCGGCCCGGGCAAATCACAGCCCGGGCCGGTTACTGTGCTGCAAGTGGTTTTGCGCTGGACATCAAAGGACTAAACGAGATACGCGGCCTATGGCAATGCCAAGCCGGCCTTCTCTGCAATGGACCGTGTCAGGTCCAGGAAGTCGCGGTAGGCGTCCTGCACCGCGTAGGTATGAGCTCCCAATGCCCCATCAGCCGGCTTCAGGTGAAAAATGGGTTTGTGGGCTTCTTGTGCCATGGGCATCAGACTGCGATAGTGCTTCAGCGTCGCGAAGCAATGACGATCCTCGTTGACTGCCGGAACTTCAGGACTGTTCTGATCGAGAACATATTGCTGGTAGGTCGATGGAATTCGGGCGATCCATTTATCATACGATTTGACCGGTCGATCGCGCCGAACGGAATGCTGCATGACAATGTAGCCCATGGGCTGCATCTGTCCTTCCGGAAGAGACAGACTCGAATCGGGGTTTTTGGGCCGCCGCTCTGACCATCCGCGTCGCCATTCGCGCAACGTGGGCCCCAAATTGCGCAGACCCTGGAGCGAGAAGAGGTCCGGGCCCAACGGGATGACCACATAATCGGAGGCAATGAGCGCCGCACGATTGATCGCTCCCAAATTCGGCCCGAGATCTATCAAGACGACGTCCGCTTGATGGAGACCGGCCCCCCTCTGTAGAACTCGCCAGAAAGCAGAGATGACACGGAAAGCTCTTTCGTCTCCATCCAAGCACTTGGGCCATACCTGGGACAGATCATCCTCGAACTCAGATAAGGCCATGTCCCCTGGAATCAATCCAAGGCTTTCATCGATTGACTCGACCAGCGGGTCCTCAACATCGCCCACACCACGTTTCAGCGGGCGAACGGCTCCGTAGACCGTGGCAGGGTGCTTGTCTTCCGGCCACAGCGACTCCAGACGGTCCTCATCAAGGAAAGCGGCGGAAAGATTCCCTTGCGGATCGAGATCGGCAGCCACAACCTGCATTCCCATATCCGCCATCATCCAGGCCACATGGTAGACGAGCGAGGTCTTGCCGACCCCCCCCCTTGTTGTTGAAGAAGGCAATGGTTTTTGTGCTCATTGGCGTTTCCTTACGGTGGCAAGAACATGGTTCTCCTGCACGTCGAACGCCACCTCCGGATTCCCGTTGTCATGGAGTGATTTACGAGAAATCTGAACATAAATCTGTAATCCACCGGCTATGCCGGTGAGAATTGAAAAGGCTC
>CAYPZL010000222.1:0-8308 GCA_964415045.1 uncultured Pirellulales bacterium
GGCCCCTTTTAGGGGCCTTCCTCATACCACCGGCTATGCCGGTGGTCTTGATTGACTGCCCTGCGACATTGGCTTTGCGCACACAGAACCGGGCATTCATTCGGCGCAGCATCGACAAGGAGCACCGCTGGGGAGCATTATCACTCCCCGGTAGTCGCTTGGCAAGGAAAAATGGCTGGGGAACTGCGGTTTCTCTATGGCCTCAGCCTGTGGATTTGACTATTCCTGATTTTCGATTGCCATTGCTTTCGCTCTGATGGTCCGCGTACTCCGTGAATTCGGGGGGGTGTGTCATACATTTCGAATGAATCTGCTCTGGGCTCTGCAGGTCTATAGTCGGCCGCACGTGGCGCGTGCTCTCTAACATGGGAGATCGCCTCTTTACTGTACTCCTCGCACTGACAAAGTCAAATCCACGGCAAGCTCGTGCAAATCTGTGTCTAGCGGCTACCTGTCCCGGTCCACGGCCGTTCATCTGTGGTTTTAGAGCCGTGACCAGCGTGTTGCGAAAAGACGCCGGCGGGCCAGGAGTGCCGGATGTGTGGTTGAAGAAGCCGATGGGGGCGGTATACTTTAGCTTTCCTTGTTGGAAGGAACAGGAGAGGGGTGGAAACTCGCCGGTAGGGCAGGGAGGACATGCGGATGGTTGATGCTGGGAAACGGGGCGGTCGTCATATGCTGGTCGGCGTCGTTCTGGCGGGGGTGGTGATGTCGCTGGGATGGGGCATTCGGGGCGATTACGGGCACGAGGCTGGCGCGATGGTTCCGGGGGCGCTGGTGGGTCTGGCGGTGTGTTTGGTGTCGGGGCGGGCGGACTGGTGGCGGCGGGCGGGGATCATGGGCCTGTGCGGGGCGCTCGGCTGGGCTTTTGGCGGACAGATGAGCTACGGACGCGTCATCGGGTACACGGCGAGCTCGTCGCTGCTCGACGTCTACTATGGCTATGCCTCGCTGCTGCTGATCGGCGGCCTGTGGGCGGGCGTCGGTGCCGCCATTTTGACCCTGAGCGTCACGTCGCGACGCTCGTACCTGGAGCAGTTCGTCCGGCCGCTGGTGGTCCTGGGTGGGGTCTGGCTGCTGCTGGGCCTGTCCGGCCTGACGGAGCGCCTCGTGGAGTGGCAGTACCTGCACGACACCGACTGGGTGGGGGCCTCGTCGGCTCTGGTTGTGGCGGCGGTATGCGCGGTCCTGCTTCCGCGCGACCGCGGCGCGTGCGTCCTGATCGCGGTGCTGGCGCTGGGCTGGTGGGGGGGCTACCTGGTTCTGACGGGCCTGCTGGGCCTGCACATGACGCCGCCGCGCAGCGACAACTGGGCCGGCTGCACGGGGCTCTTCGTCGCGCTGGTTCTCTATCTGCTCCGACGCAGAGAAAGGGCGGCGGTGACGCTGGCCGGCTGGGGCTTCCTCTTCGGCGGCTTGGGCTTTGTGATCGGCGATTTCGCCAACATGCTCGGACGGGCGCAGTGGGGGCCCATCGGGCGATATGAAGCGCTGCAGGGCCTGGATTATTGGAAATGGATGGAGCAACTGTTCGGCCTGGTGATGGGCCTCGGCGTCGGGACGCTGTTCCTGCGCCGCCTGCGCGGCAAACTGGCCCCTCCGGCCGAGGACGCGCGGGCCCGCTCGCTCGACGTCGCGGCGCTGCTGTTTCTGCTGATTGTGATGATGTGGCTGAACCTGCTGAAGAACGTGCGGACCTGGGCCCGGGACGGCCACATCCCGCAGTCCCTCCTCGGTCTCAATGCGCGGTGGTGGTTCCTGTTGGTTGGGGCGGTGCTCTCGGTGGTTATCGTTGTCGCCGTCGTGCGACACCGCCGGGGACGACTGCCACTGTCGCCGTCGACGGATTTCGGCCGGGCGCAATTGTTGTTTCTCGTCGTGATGTGGATTCCCGTGCTCGGGGCGTTCACGCAGGCGCTGCCCCGGATGTCGAGCCGGGCCGCGCTGCTCGTTCACATGAGCTTCTGGCTCTGCGCGGGCCTGTGCTCGCTGATCGTCCTGTCGCTGGGCGGACGAGCCGGAGAGAGCACGACCGAAATGCGAGAGCCCTCGGATACGTCGTGGCGGCTCGGGCGGAGGTACTGGATTGGTATGTGCCTGTTACCCGTGTTTCTCTACCCGGTGGCGTATCTGACGGTCGCCTCGCACGACGAGCCTCTGCCGGGCAGCCACCTGCGTTTCGCGCCCGCGGCCGAGGCGCGGGCGGCGTCCTGATGTCACTTGCCCTGGAGCCAGTCCTCGGTGAAGCGGACGTGCTTGATGGTCTTGCCCTGCTGATCCTGACGGAAGCTGTAGACGACGTGGAGGCTGCCGTCGCGGGCCTGGACGATCGAGGGGTAAGCGGCCGAGAGCGGGCCGTCCGGCTCGTCGCGCTCCAGGTGCCGCGTGTGAGACCATGTTTTGCCCTCGTCGGTCGAGAGCGACACGGCCAGGCTGTGCCGGCCGTTTTCGGTGTCGTTATACGCGAGGATCCAATGCCCGCTGCGCAATGTCACGATGTCGGCCCCCGAGCCCGGGTTGGGCAGCTCCGAGTCCCGGACGAGACTCCAGGTGACGCCCTTGTCTTTCGATTCGCTGACGTGCAGTCGCTGGGGCGGCGGGCCGTTGTCGCGCATGTACGCCACGAGCGTGCCATCGGGCTTGACGGCGATGCTCGGCTGGATATTGCCCGGGCCGACCAGCGGGTCGCTGAACTGCCAGGTCGCGCCGTTATCGTCGGTGATCGCCATCAGCGAGAAGCTGAACCCGTCGGAGTAGAGCGGGACGATGATCCGCTTGCCGTCGATCAGGACGGCCTTGTTCTTCGTCTGCCAGCCCATCCGACGGAAGTACGGGTACCCAAGCTCCTTCTCCGTGGATTCGCCGTCGGCCGTGCGGAGCCTGCCCTTGCGCATCATGTCCTCGCCTCGCGTCTTGCTCAGCAACCTCTCTTTCCAGGTCTTCCACAGCGCTGCGTACGCGGTCGCCTTGATCGGCTCCGCTGCGTAAAGCGTCTCCTTCATATACTGTCGGTAGGCGTCAACCTGTCTCTCGACGGATTTGACGAAGCGGTCGCCGGGCTGGATGCCGCGTTCGGCCAGATCGCCCGGCTTGACGTGCAGCACGTCCTGCCACGTCCAGACCGGCGCACCCGCCTGCCGCCGGCAGTCCTCGCTGATGCGGTACTTCAGCAGGGACGTCTCCCACTGGTTGGCGATCACGGTATACCACATCAGCCAGAGCCGATCGCGGGCGTCCAGAAACAGGATCGGATTGATGTCGGGAAAGGCGGGCGTGTCGGCCATCAGGAAGGGCACGCTCCACGTGGCCGCGCCGGCCTTGCGCCGGGCGCCCATAATCCGCACGTCATCGGCCCAGCGCTCGCCCGAGCCCTGAAACCACGCAGTCAGGAGGTCCCCGTTGGGCAGCTCGACGATGGTGGACCCATGGACGTGCTCGCTGACCGGGGGGAAGATTTCGAGCGCCTGATACGCCTGGCCTGCGTCAAGCGCGGCCGCACCGGATACGATCAGAAGGATACATGCGAGGAGCCGCCAGCCGCCCGGGAGGATCGTACACCGCATCGTTGCCGTCCTTTCAACGTCAGTTCCGAACGCAGAGATTATACCAGGGGCGTACGTATACGTCACCCTGGAAGGCGAGGCGAGAGATGTGTCGCGCGGCGCTGCGTGCGATTACCATTTCGGGGGCACGCCGCCGCTGGGCCAGCTCAGCACGAAAGTATTGCCGGGCGGGTAGGCGGAAACCGTCTCGACGTGCCCGTCGACGAACACGGCATTGCATTGGCCCTTGTCGAGATCCCCGCTGGGGGCCCGGTGGAACGTGGCGAAGCAGTCGGTCTGGCAGTCCGGCGTAGACCGCAGGTTGTTGTCGTTGATCCCGGCGCGACTCAGGCCCGGAATCGCCCAGGAGTTCTCCTCGGCGAAGTAGAACACCCTGGCGGGGTTCTTCACCTGCGATTCCAGTCGAAGGTTCTCGATGCTGGTCCGATACTGCTGCGGCACCGCATTCCAGGCGTCGCCGTTGAGATAGGAGTTCATCGTGTAGCCGTACTGGGGCTCGACCGGGATGGGGCTCCCCCCGCAGCGCTGGCAGCCCATCCGCCTGGCCACGACGTCGAAGGCGGGACAAAGGTGGATGTCGAGACCTTTGAGGTAGTCCCACATGACGCCGGCCAATTCGGGATGCCGGTCCAGATTGTTGCTGGCGTCGTGCCAGTTGCAGTTCACGCCGCCGCGGTTATAGAGCCACTTGAACGAATAAGGGAATTCTCCGTCGTTGTCGTCGGAATACATGCGTCCGGCGTAACCGTAGTTGCGCAGGTTCGACATGCACCGGGTAAAACGCGCCTGTTCCTTGACCTTTTGCAGCCCGGGCATGAGAATGGCCAGCAGAATGGCGATGATGGCGATGACAACGAGAAGCTCGATGAGGGTGAACCCAGTCCGGCGGCACATAATCGTCCTCCTAACCAAAGCTCAGTTTGTTTGGAATTCGGTGTCACCGTTCAGAATAGCGAAATCCCCCCGCGCATGCCACAATATTTTTCGATTTTTCGTCGGCAATGGGACGGGCGGGGCACGACGCAGGCGCCTCTTGAAATGGAGTCTCTTGGGCCTATCCGTGACTTAGTCGGGCAGGCCGATCATCCAGTCGGGCCAGTCCGGCAGCGGGTCGGTCAGGCTGTACTGGCGATGCCACTTGAGGTCCCAGAGGCCCTTGAGTCGGACCCTTCGCACGGAGCCGTCCATGAAGCAGACGTTGATCGTGTAGCTGTGACGGTTCAGGCAATAGCGGCCGAAGCCGGTGTTCGCGCGCGTTTTTTCATCCGGGGGGGCCGGTTCGGTCCGGTCCACCGGTCCGCCGCCCCAGCGCCAGCATTCCAGGAACATGGGGATGTAGGCCGCTCCCTGCTGGTCGATGCGGCGCCAGGCCCGTTGGTCCGCCAACGGCAGGCCCCATATGTTCGTCACGCCGCGCCGCAGGTCGTAGCACCAGTTGTTGATGCCGTAGCTGTTGAGGTGCGTCTTGCCGTCGATCTCGCAGCTCCAGGCCATGCGGGCCGGGATGGTTTCTCCTTCGTCGATCGTCTTCGTCGTCGTCGGGCACAGGCGGACCTTCTCCCCGCCGTCTTCATAGTAGGGCATCATCGGAACGATCCAGGTGCCGCCGCCGGGTGTGGACGACTGCTTCCACACCATGAACTTCGTGTCGTTGTCGTGCGTGTAGAGGTAGAACATCTTGCCCCACTGGCTGAGATTGGATTGGCAGACGACGCCCCGCGCCTGGTTCCTCACCTTTCGCAGGGCAGGCATCAGGATGGCCATCAGCAGGGCAATGATGGCGATGACCACCAGCAATTCGATCAGCGTGAACGCTCTTCGTCGCATCCGGCAAACTCCTTCTGTCACCATGCGGCCCACCCCTCCGTCAAGTGCAGCGCAACGTTCGACGGCAGTTACAACCCACGCAACAACCCCATTCTATCCTGCGCCAGGGGTCCCTGTCAAACGAGTTCGCCGCGACGAAAGCGAACGTGTCTGTACTACTAACTCGCAACAACTGGAAATTCCTTCCAGATAGTCTCGGGACGGTGATGCAAGCTGCGGTAACAAAAGAGATTGGATTTCGCGCGGAGGCGCAGAGGCGCTGAGCTTGAAGAGGTGGTGAAGATTTGGTGTTCTCTGCGTCTCAGCGTCTCAGCGCGCGTGCATATTTGGTTCCGGCCGAAGGCCGGGCTGGGCAGTCTTTCGGGCACCATTGTCTTGGGCTCTGGACAGCTACGGGTGGCAGCGTCAAGTCCGAAGGACTTGGCGATGGCGCAACGTCCGGGGTCCGTAAAGCGCCACACGCAGCAGACAAGTCCCCCATCGCCAAGCTGCCGCTTGACGCTGCCACCCGCATGACAGGATATTCTCACAGACACGACCGAGCGTCGACTCTCGCAAGCGCGTACGGAACGCCGGGCCGGGGAGATGTGCAACTGGGCCGGAGTACTGGTGTTGCGCCGCTTTCAGGACGAGGAGGCGATCCGAGCGAACTTGAGCTTTCCGACGCGGACGACCTGTCCCGGCGTGACGTTGGCCGGGGCGTTGGGGTCGGTGATCTTTTGCCCGTCGATCGAGACGGCGCCCTGGGCGACCATGCGCTTGGCTTCGCCGCCGGACTGGACGAGGTTGCACGTCATCAGGAGTTGTTTGATCGAAATCGCACCGTCGGCGATGGCGACCTCGGCGATGTCGTCGGGCATCTGGCCCTGGGCGAAGACCTTCTCGAACTCGGCCGCGGCCGTCTCGGCGGCCTGCTCGTCGTAAAATTGCGCCACGATCGTTTTGCCCAGCAGCACCTTGGCCTCTTTCGGATGCGTCTTGTCGGGATTCGTCAGTTCGGCGATGCGCTCGGTCGGCAGGTCGGTCAGCAACGTGTAGTAGTTCTCCATCATCTCGTCGGAGATGCTCATGATCTTGCCGAACATGTCGTTGGGCGCATCGGTGACGCCGACGTAGTTGCCCTTGGACTTGCTCATCTTCTCGGTGCCGTCGAGTCCGACGAGGATGGGCATGGTGATGACGATCTGGGGCGGCTGGTCGTACATGCGTTGCAGGTCGCGCCCGACGAGGTTGTTGAACGTCTGGTCCGTCCCGCCGAGCTCGACGTCGCTCTCGATCATGACCGAGTCGTAGCCCTGCATGAGCGGGTAGAGGAACTCGTGGATGCCGATGGGGTCGCCCGCCTTGTAGCGCAGCTCGAAGGTGTCGCGTTCGAGCATGCGGGCGACGGTCATGCTGCCGGTGAGCTTGATGATGTCGGCCAGGCGCAGGTCGGCCAGCCACTCGCTGTTGGGGCGAACCTCCAGTTTCTCGGGCGAGTTGTCGAGGATCTTGCCCGCCTGGTCGAGGTAGGTCTGGGCGTTCGTCTCGATCTGCTCGGGCGAGAGCATGGGCCGTGTGGTGTTCTGGCCGGTCGGGTCGCCGATGCGGGCGGTGTAGTCGCCGATGATCAGGACCGCCTTGTGGCCCATGTCCTGGAACTGCCGCATCTTGCGCAGCACGACCGTGTGGCCTAAGTGGATGTCGGGACTGGTCGGGTCGAGGCCCAGCTTGATGCGCATCTGCCGCCCGGCCTGGGCCGCCTCGGCCAGACGCTGCGCCAGCTCGGTATCCGAGAAAATCTCCACCGTGCCCCGTTGGAGTTGCTTTACCTGCTCGATTGTCTGTGCGTCCATAGCCCGTCTTTCATTCGAGTTTACAAAGAGCCGGGCATTATACGCAAAACCCCCCGCCCAGGCAAGACCCGGAAATCACCCCCCTGCGACGCCCGACTGCGGTGTTTCCTAACTGCGCACGGGTGCCCCCGAAAGTCTCCTGATCGCCAGATGCAGCAAGGGCCGGCGGCTCGGTTGGCTGGCGGGCCTACTTCACCCGCTTTGCCATCGTCGAGTAGGACTCAATGACCTGAGACCGTCCGCCTGCAACGTGCGGCGAGGGGCCCTGCGGCTGAGCGCAGGCATGCAGCTTGCTACCGGTCGCCGGCAAGGTTACGGATTTCCTCTTCTGACAAGGCTCGGTCGTAGATGCGGACATCGTCGAAGGCGCCGTTGAAGTGGGGATGTTCAGGGTATTGGGACCTGCCGAGCCAGTTGTTGGTGGTCTCGCCGAGATCGCTCAGAACACACGATGGGAAAACGGTGCCCTCAAGTCGGCCGTAGCGGTAGAGCTGCAAGTCATCCGGCGTTAAGACCACAGCCACGTCTTGCCAACCACCAAGTACGCCGGTGCTGGTATCCAAATCGGTCCGTCGTTCTGTGCCCGCTGTGATGGACACCTGCATCGGCCCGTCGAAACTAATGGGGACCGTCACCTCCGGGTTCGGCCGTACCGGTAGCTCTAACATCACCCCGATATCGGGGCTGTTGGGAGTCAGGTATATGGAGTTCGTGATATCCGTGCCGAAGTCGAAGATGCGCTGCCCGATCTCGCCCTGCGCCGACCAGTAAATCCGTGCTGTAATGGTGCATTCGCTCAGCGAGCTGATCAGCGATCCTATGGGCAGTTCCACATAGTCATCGACTCCATCGAGCACCAACCCTCCGTCTCGCCACTGCGGGTCGCCGTAGAGGACGCCATCGTAGCCATTGCCGCTTGCGTCGTGGGCGATGTTTCCGGCTCCCTCGTCAAACTTCCACCACGCCACCAGGTTAGGATCGTTGCCTACGATGGCCAGGCTGAAATGCTCGCCGGCAGCGATGGCCACGTACTCAAGTTGACTGATTTTTGTATTGGTTTTCATGCGGCCACCAGGAGTCGCT
>CAYPZL010000223.1:0-8146 GCA_964415045.1 uncultured Pirellulales bacterium
AGATTTTTCCTCCCTAAAGTAAGCCTAATCTCCATTTTGCAAAAGTTCAGTTGAGTAATGGCAGCCTGTGCACGGAGACGAGTAAGAGCAAATGCTTTCGAGAGTTCTGATCGCCAACCGAGGTGAAATCGCCCTCCGCATCATTCGGGCCTGCCGGGAGCTCGACATCGAGACGGTGGCGGTCTATTCCGAAGCCGACAGGGGCGCGTCGTACGTACAGTTTGCCGACGAATCGGTCTGCATCGGACCGCCCGACTGCAATCAGAGTTACCTCAATATCCCCCGTATCATCAGTGCCGCCGAAATCACCAACGTCGACGCGATCCATCCGGGCTACGGATTCCTGGCCGAGAACATCAACTTCGCGGAGATCTGCCGCGACTGCGGCATCGTCTTCATCGGTCCCCCCGTCGAGGCCATGCGTCTGCTGGGCGACAAGGTGGAGGCCCGCAAGCTGGCGCGAAAGGCGAAAGTCCCCACGGTTCCGGGTTCGGAAGGGACCATCCCCGATGAGACCGAGGCGCTCAAGCTTGCCAACGAGATCGGTTACCCCGTGATCATCAAGGCCGTGGCCGGAGGTGGCGGGCGCGGGATGCGCGTCGTGCACAACGACATCAGTCTGCGCAGCGCCTACAGCGCCGCTCGGACCGAAGCGGAGGCCGCTTTCGGAGAGAGCAGCGTCTACATCGAGAAGTTCATCACCGAGCCCCGGCACGTGGAAGTCCAGGTCCTGGCCGACCGGGACGGCAACGCGCTGCACTTCTATGAGAGAGACTGCTCCATCCAGAGGCGTCATCAGAAGATGATCGAGGAATCGCCCTGTCCGGCGCTGGAGGAACGGGACCGCCAGCGGCTGGCCGAGGCGGCGCTGCGGCTGATCAAGGACGCCAACTACGTCAGTGCGGCCACGGTCGAGTTTCTCCTGGACAAGGACAAGAAGTTCTACTTCATCGAGGCCAACACGCGAATCCAGGTCGAACATCCCGTAACGGAGATGGTAACGGGGCACGACCTCATCAAATGGCAGCTCAAGATCGCCAGCGGGCACACGCTGCGTCTGCGACAGAAGAACATCAAGCATCAGGGCGTGGCCATCGAATGCCGAATCAACGCGGAGGACCCAGCCAACAATTTCGCGCCCTGTCCGGGCACCATCACCCGCTTCATCGCCCCCGGCGGGCCCGGCGTGCGAGTCGACACCTACGTGCACCAGGGCTGGAAGATCACGCCCCACTACGACTCGATGATCGCCAAGGTGATCGTCCACCAAAGAACGCGCACCGAAGCCATCGCCACCATGAGACGGGCTCTCCAGGAGTTCGTGATCGAGCCCGTCAAGACCACCATCCCCGCCTGCCTGGACATCCTCTCGCACAACCTGTTCGTCAAGGGCAAGGTCGATACCGGGTTCGTGGAACGAAACTTCTGACCGCAGCCCCGCCCTGCGACCGGGCAGACGCGCACTATCGCTTCGTCGCTTGTCATATGATGATTGTCATCCTGAGCCAAAGCGAAGGATCTCGCCGGCGTACGTCCCTTCCCGTGCGATGCAGGCTTGTCTTTCTCGGCCCGGACGCTTCACTTCGTTCAGCAGAACAACTTACTGCTCCGGAGCAATCAAATCTTCATAGGTTTCGCGTCTGCGAATCACCCGGAACTGATCGCCCTCCACGAGAACCTCCGGCGCGCGACATCGCCCGTTGTAATTGCTGCTCATCGTGGCCCCGTACGCGCCGGCGGTGAAGACCGCCATCAGATCGCCGCGCCGGACCGGAGGTATCGCCCGGTCTTTGGCGAAAAAGTCCGCGCCCTCGCAGATGGGGCCGACGACATCAACCACTTCACAGCCGTTCAGGTTCAGGTCGCTGCTGCGCGTCGGCGGCACCCACTGCGATGCCACGTCCGTCGGCCAGATGAAATGGAACGCGTCGTACAGCGACGGACGAATCAGATCGTTCATCCCGGCGTCCACGATGGCGAACTTCTTGCTGCCTCCCTGCTTCGTGTAGAGCGTGCGCGTCAGAAGAATGCCCGCGTTGGCACAAATGCTCTTGCCGGGCTCCAGGATGAGCTTCAGACCTTTGTCCTTCAGCAACGGCACGATACCGGCAGCGTACTCGGCCGCACCGGGAACCGTGTCCGTTTCGTAATCGGCGCCGTAGCCGCCACCCAAATCCAGCGCGGAAATCGCGTGGCCACGCTCGCGCAGCCGTTCGATCAACGTCAGAATCTTCTCGACCGCCTCGACGTAGGGAGTGATGGTCTTGCCGCCCGTGCCTAAATGAACGTGAACGGCGCAAAGGTCCACCGCGCTGTTGTCGCCATATCGATCGAAGACCTGGATCGCCCTTTCGATATCCACGCCGAACTTCGTTTCCTTCTTTCCCGTGGTGAGAAAGGCGTGGGCGCCGTACTCGATGTCGGGATTCACGCGCAGCGCCGCCCGGGGCGCTGCCTTCGTGGCCGGGGCGATCTGCTGCGCCAGGCAAATCAGGTTTTCCAGCTCCTGTTCCGATTCCACGTTGAAGTATCCGATGCCGGCGTTCAGCGCGTCGAGAATCTCGGCGTCGGTCTTTCCCACGCCGGCGTAGACGATCCGGGAAGGATCGGCGCCGGCCCGCAGCGCCCGGTACAGCTCCCCGCCGCTGACGATGTCGAACCCGCTGCCTTCGCCGGCCAAAAACCGGAGGATATTCACGTTCCCGCACGCCTTCACGGAAAAGCAGATCACCGTCTCCAGCTCTTTATAGGCCTCCTGTATCTTGTGCAGATGGTCCGCCAGAGTGGCCTTGCTGTAAATATAGGCGGGCGTGCCGACCTCCGAGGCGATGCGCTCGACGTCCACCTCTTCAACCCACAACCGGCCTTCGCGATAACGGAAGAAATCCATCGAATCATTTCTCCTACCGTGGCGTTGCTCAACCGTGTGCCGCGCTGCGACGGGCAGCGAGGCAGCGAAACAGTATAGGCCCATACGCAGGAATTTCAAGAAACCTGGATGAAAGTCCGCTCGGAAGGGTCTCGCCCACCCTTTTCGGGGCCGCCATGGCCCTAAATGAAAAAATGGAAGGTTTCCCTCTCTCGGAGAACCTTCCATTTCCTCAAAGCCTGCTGCAATGAATGCAATCGTAAGCGAACTTGCCGGGCTTGGATATCCACGCCGGCGAAGCTCGGTGATCGGCTCAACTCAACGACCACGTCCGGGCCGATGCGTTCGAGCAGGCTACCGACGAAGCGCCGGCGCTATTTTTTCTTCTTTACCGTTTTCTTCTTCGCGGCTTTCTTCTTCGTGGTCTTCTTCTTGGCTTTCTTCTTTGTCGCTTTCTTCTTCGTGGCTTTCTTCTTTGTCGCTTTCTTCTTCGTGACTTTCTTCTTTGCTTTCTTTTTGGCCATTACTCTTCTCCTTCAAGCTGACCACTAAACGATGCTTTCTGTATTTACTTTACTGGATAACGCTAAAATTGACGATCCATCCATTGTCAACACCATAATAACTGGTCATTACAATGGTTATGTTCTTTATCGTCCAGATATTTACAAATACTTCATAAAATTTTTCTCGGCCCTTGTTCGTCACAGTAGCGCGCCCGTTGTGACAGGCCGTACAACGCGGCGATGCGATGTACGTTTCGTCGCGTGACGTCGCGTGACGTCACGTGATAACGCGCAGGCACCGACCACTTCGTTCCGTGCCAATACGCACCGTGTACGTCTTTCGTTGGATTTGCCGTCGCAAACACTGGCACCAACGAACCCCGGTGACAATGTCTCTCCAACGGCACGAAAGTATCACAAGAACACTGAAGCCACTTGACTTCCCGGGCCAAACAATGTTTCTTGATCTCTGGTTGGAATTGCAGATTTTTTGCGATCGCCGCGTGGAACGAAAGAAAAGAACGCACAATTTACTTGTTAGTTGTTGATGACTCCAAGCACAATCGCATTGTTCGGCGGCACGTTCGATCCCATTCACCTGGGGCATGCCACGGTGGCTGAAGCCGCGGCGCAGCAAATCGAAGTAGAGAAAGTCATCTTCGTCCCGGCCAAGTGTTCGCCTTTGAAGGGATTCGCGCCGCACGCCGGCGACGCCGATCGACTGCGCATGATCGAGTTGACCATCGCGGACCACGAAACGTTTCTCGTGAGCGACTGCGAGCTGCATCGCCCCGCTCCCAGTTACACGCTCGAAACGGTGCGCCAATTCAAGAAGAAGTATGGACCGGAAACGACCGTTCACTGGCTGCTCGGCGCCGACAGCATCAACGATCTGGTCCACTGGTACGGGATCGAGGCGCTCATCGACGAATGTACCGTTACGACCATGCAGCGAGCCGGCTATCGAACGCCCGATTTCGATCGATTCGAGTCCGTATGGGGAGCCGAGCGCGTCGACAAGCTCAAACGCAACGTCGTGCAGACCCCCCTTCTCGATATCAGCAGCACGGAGATACGAAAGCGGTTGCAGGCCGGGGCAGACGTGGCGGGGATGCTCCATCCCGACGTAATCAAATACATCAAAGAACGCGGCCTCTACCGCGACCCCCCCGCAGAAACGGGATGACACAGACGAGACGCCGCCCTATCGCAACGAGCGCACCTGCGTCGTAAGCCAGTCGTACCAGTTCTGCATCCCTTCTCCGGTCCTGGCCGAGACGGGAAACACCACGATGTCCTTATTGAGCTTCCGCGCATCGGCCTGCGCCCGGTCGAGATCGA
The DNA here is from genome assembly GCA_964415045.1 of uncultured Pirellulales bacterium. GTDB lineage: Bacteria > Planctomycetota > Phycisphaerae > Sedimentisphaerales > Anaerobacaceae > CAYPZL01. The sequence goes on from CAYPZL010000223.1 coordinate 4,717, forward strand.
AATCGACGTGCGAACCGCCCGCGAGCAGGTCGATCTTGTTGATGAGCAGGACCTTCGATTTCGCAAAGATGGCAGGATACTTGATGGGTTTGTCATCCCCCTCCGCCACGGAGAGCAAGACAACCTTCCCATTTTCACCCAGTTCGAAGGCGGAAGGACAAACCAAATTACCAACATTCTCGATAAAAACCACATCCAGAGTATCGAGAGGCAGTTCTTCCAGAGCCTTGCCGACCTGTGCGGCCGACAGGTGGCATGCCCCTTCGGTGTTGATCTGAATCGCGGGCGCTTTCGTCGCGCGGATGCGCTCGGCGTCGATATCCGTCTGAATGTCCCCTTCAATCACGCCCATCCTGACGCTTTCGTTCAAATCGCTGATCGTTCGCACCAGCAGCGTCGTTTTGCCCGAGCCGGGAGAGGAGATCAGGTTCAAGCACAGCTTCTTACGATAGCGCAGAAGCTGACTGTTCTTCAAGGCATGCGCGTCATTAGCGCTAAGGACCCGCCGACCAACATCAATCTTGCTCATCATCTGTTCCTTCTTCAAATTCGATCTCTTCCAGAATCAAAGGCGCGTCGGGAAGCAGCTCGAAGTCTTCGCCTTTGCAGTGCGGACACCGCACATCGGACATCTCCACGGCAAAAGTGCGTTCACAACTGCGACACTTTGCCTGCAGCGTTTTGTGCTCGATCTCCAGTTTCATTCCTTCGCACGGCGTCCCGGCGGCAACGGCGTCGAACGCGAACGAGAGCACTTCGTCGTTGACCGCGTTGAGCTCGCCGCAGCTCATCTTCGCCCGAGCGGGTTTGGCGCGCCGCTTCTCAGCTTCCTGCACGATCGCCTCCACCAGGCTCTGCGCTATGGTCGTCTCGTGCATCAGCAGATCCTGGGCAGCTCGCGTCCGTACGGCGTCTGTACGATTCGCGTGCCCCCTATCCTCGTCGTCAGTTTCACTAAGGGCGCATCCTGCGTCTGCACGATTTCGCCAATGATCGCGGCATCCCTGCCCAACGGATGGTCTCGACAAATAGTCAAACATTCCGCGGCGCTATCGGCCGAGACAACCGCCACAAACTTGCCCTCGTTGGCGATGTTCAGCACGTCGAAGCCCAGCATATCGGCGGCCGCTTGAACCGCCGGGCTCACCGGAATCCCGGTCTCGGAGATACTGACGCTTTTGCCGCTGCCTTCGGCGGTTTCGCTCAACACCGCGGCCAAGCCGCCGCGCGTGGCGTCGCGCATGAACTTGATGCCCGGAACCTTCTCGAACAAAGCGCCGGTCAGCCCCGCAAGACCCGCGCAATCGCTCTCCAGCGGAGAATCGAAAGAGATCCCTTCCCGCTGAGAGATGATCGTCATGCCGTGGTCGCCGATCGTTCCGTTGATGAGAATCTTGTCGCCGACTTCGATTCGGTCGAATCCGAGGTTTGCTTCCGTCAGCTTGACGCCCACACCGGTCGTTGTAATGAAGATCGCATCGGCCGAGCCGCACTCGACGGTCTTGGTGTCTCCCGTCACGACGGACACGTTGTTCTCTCGCGCGGTCTGGCCGATGCTTTGCAGTATCTTGTCCAACGTCTCGAATTCCAGTCCCTCCTCGATGATCAGAGACAGGGCCAGCGCCACGGGCCTTGCGCCGGCCACCGCCAGATCGTTCACCGTCCCGCAGACGGCCAGCTTGCCGATGTCTCCTCCCGGGAAGAACAGCGGCTTGACGACGTAGCCGTCGGTGGTGAAACAAATCCGGCTGGAGCCCAATTCCAGGTGCGCCGAATCGCCGAGCGCCGCGAGCGTATCGTTCGCGAGCGTGGGAAGGATATGCTCCTGGATCAGCCGGCCCGTAAGCAGGCCTCCGCCTCCGTGTGCCAGTAAGACTTTCTTCGGATCGGTCGTCATCGTCTGTTCTATTTCCTTTGCCCGTATTTGTACCATGCCGCACATGTACCTTCGGAGCTGACCATGCAGGGACCGATGGGCCCCTCAGGGCTGCACCGCGTCCCAAACAACGCGCACTCCGGCGGCTCTATCAATCCGCAGAGGACCTCGCCGCAACGACATCCGCTGCTCTCCTGGCCCGGCTTATCCTCCAAACCGAAGCGCCGAAAGGCGTCGAAGCGAGCATATTTCTCCTTGAGCACGAGCGTGCTCTTGGGAATGCTGCCCAGCCCCCGCCAGCAACCGTCGGCCGCATCAAAACACTCCGCGATGATTTTTTGGGCGGCCGTGTTGCCGCTTTCGCTTACCACCGCGCCGTAGATGGACTTCAGTTCGGGCGAACCGGCTGAGAGCTGCCGGCAAATCTCGGCCAGAGCCTCAATGATCTGCAACGGCTCGAAGCCGGCGACCACGCACGGCCGCTGGAAATCGTCTACGATTTCCGCAAAGGCATGAGAACCGATGATCACACTGACGTGGCCCGGGCACAGGAACGCATCGACGCGATCATTCTTTCCCCCCAGCAGCGCCCGCATCGCCGGGATGACCAGCTTGTGTCCACTGAGAACGCAGAAGTTCTCGACGCCCTGATCCGCCGCTTCCTTGACCGCGACAGCGGTTGCCGGCGCCGTCGTCTCGAAGCCCACCGCAATGAAAACAACCGTTCTGTCCGGGTTCTCTCGCGCCAGCGTCAGCGCGTCGTCGCTGCTCAGGACCACTCGTACGTTGCCCTTCGACGAGCGCGTCTCCAGCGACCCGGCGCTTCCGGGCACGCGAATCATGTCGCCATACGTGGCGATCATACAGTCGTCGCGCCCCGCCAGCTCCAGGACGACGTCGATGTACCCCTGATCCGTGACGCAAACCGGACAACCGGGCCCGGACAGCAGCTTCAGTCCGGCCGGCAAGGTCGAGCGAATCCCGTGGCGAAAGATGGATACCGTGTGCGTCCCGCACACCTCCATGATGGTGATCTGCCGGTTCAGCTTCGTGCAAGCCTCACCGATGACATGCTGCGCCTTGGCGATTCGATCCAGCATAGGCACTACCCGGACACTCGATTCGGCGTTTCGTCAAACTTGCTGATCTCGGCAAACAGCTCCCAGGTCTTCTTCGCCTCTTCCTCGTCTACCAGCGAGATGGCGAAACCTGCATGCACCAGGACCAGATCCCCGAGCTTGGCCTCGGGCAAGAGCGTGGTCTTGGCCTTCCAGCGATTGCCCATCGCGTCGACAACCGCCCGATCGGCGTCCAGTTCAATTATCCGTGCCGGTACTGCCAAACACATACATCGTCACCCGTTACTTCAACTTCTGTTGCTACTCTTACGGCCTCCGTCGTCCGCCCGTGCATGCAAATCCCTGATTGCGGCGTTCATTCTACGCTGGCGCAACGTCCCGGTCAACGCCCCAATGCACGCCCGCAACCACCGCCAATTCGGGCTCATCCGGTTTTCGGGTACTTTTTGAATCGACACCAGGCAAAGACCGGGGA
>CAYPZL010000224.1:0-7998 GCA_964415045.1 uncultured Pirellulales bacterium
TTACGTCGAATCTTTGTCAAAAACTTAACGATGTTTGAGGTTAGTAGTACAGGGCCGGGGGGGTGCCCGCCGCCGACGGCTCAGGATGTGCAGCGCCAGACCATCGATGCGGTCCTGCTCATCGAGCTGATGGACCGGGCCGAGGTGAACGAGATCTACGCCGAGATAGAGGACATCCTCTCGTTCCTCGTCGGCGAGCAGGACAACGTGACCGTGACCCATCTGCGCGAGGTCCTCGGCTCGGCCGGCATCCAGAACGCCAACGAGCTGCTGGACGCCGAGGCGCTGGAAACCTTCCAGCAAACGCTTGCGACCCAGCCGTTTGCTTTCCAGAAGATTCTCTCGCAGGTGTTGATGCACGATCCCGCGTCGCCGGACAGCGTGCAGCCGGCTTCGGCCTTCCTGCTGTTCGGTCAGCGCTTCGTGATCGACTCCTACATCACGGGCAGCGTGGTCTTCGACAGGATCAAGTACCAGGGCAGCGCCCCCTGCCGGCTGTTCCCCTCGACGCTCGACATACTGGGCGGACTCGGAAACAACGCAGCGATGGAGTTGCTCACCGATGAACTGAATCAGTACCACTACGCCTCGAATCTGGCGGCGCTGCGATACCTGGTCGACGCGTACGACGCGACCTTCTGGGAAAGTTCCTTCTACAACCTGTGGCTCAACTCGATACGGAGCTTGAATCCGCCGCTGAACCGAGAGCATCTGCCGCCGTTCATGCAGACCGCCGCCTGGTGGCATCAAAAGATGAACACGCAATTAGCCTCGTGGACCGAGCTCAGGCACGACAACCTGCTGTACGCCAAGCAGTCCTACACGGCGGGATACGTCTGTTCGTATCCGTCGGCTTACGTCGAGCCGTTTCCGGAGTTCTTTCAGAATCTCAACCAATTAGCGACGACGGGACACGCCAAATTCTCCAGTTTCACCTTCTCGGGCGGCCGGGGCTGGGAAAAGGAGTGGGTCCTGCGCTGGTATGAGGTCCTCGCCGACGTGAGCGAGACGCTCGGGGCGATCGCCCAGAAGGAGCTGGACGGCACGCCGCTGACCGACGAGGAGATCCAGTTCATGCAGGAGATGCTGTATCGCGGCCCGTATGGCGTCATGTGCGGCTGGTACATGCAGTTGCTCTACGCCGCCTGCGATACGCTGGATGTAGAGGACTCCGTCGATTACCTCGTCGTCGATTATCACACTGTACCGACCGATTGTTTCGGCAGCCCCATCGGCGCGGTCCTGCACGCCGGGACCGGCCCGGTCGACCTGGCCGTCATCACCGCGCAGGCGCCGGGAGCCGAGACGGCTGCCTTCGTCGGGCCGGTTATGAGCTACTACGAATACACGACCACCGGCCTGCACCGGTTAACTGATGAGGAATGGGAGACCACATATCTGTCGCAGGCAACGAGGCCGGCCTGGACGGCCTCCTATTTGGCAGACGAAAGCGGCCAGCCCAAATAACCGCCAGAGGCCAACGAGTGACGCGGTCTTGCGCACGGCCACGCAGAGGTCGCGACACCGGCCTGCTATCGGGCCGGCGAGGCGAAAACAAGCGCCTGCCGACTTGAACACCCCGGTGCAAAACGGGTATACTAACGGTGGAAGGTGTTGGATGATACGTTGGACAGAATGCAGAAGACATGCGGAGGTATTCATCGCCCTGGTTCTGGCGCTGGCGACCGCGGTCGGCGGTTCCCGGCGAGCGTCTATCCTGGTGAACGTGCAAAGGGCCGAGCCCGGTGACGTGCGAACCCTGGCGGAGATGGGGCTCGACATCTGGGAGGTCCGCGAAGGTGAAGTGGTGGTCCTGGTCACGCAGGATCAGGTCATAGAGATCGACCGGCGCGGACTTGCCCGCGAGATCGTCGAGCCCAACGTATACGAGCTTCTCGAGCCGGCCCGCGCGAGAGAGATCACCCTGGCGGCCGACCCGAACGAACCGGAAGGCCGCTACCATTCGTACGAAGAGATCGTCCAGGGCCTTTACGAACTTCTCCCGTCCGGCGTGGCCCACGTCGAGTCCATCGGAAACACGATCGAGGGGCGGGACATCGTCGCGGTGAAGATCAGCGATCATCCCGAGATCGATGAGGCCGAACCCGAGCTTCTGTTCGTAGGCTGCCACCACGCGCGAGAGTGGATTGCCGCCGAGGTACCGTTCTTTCTGGCCCGCCACCTGGCCGGCAACTACGGAGCGAACGACGAGATCACACGATGGGTGGACGGTTGCGAGATATGGATCGTGCCGGTGGTGAACCCGGACGGCTTCGAGTACAGCCGCACCACGGATCGCCTCTGGCGGAAAAACCGCCGGGATAACGGAGATGGAACGTTCGGGGTGGACCTGAGCCGCAATTATGGCCACCTCTGGGAGCAGGAAGGCTCAGACCCCGACACGTCCAGCCCGAACTATCGAGGAACGCATCCGTTCTCCGAGCCGGAAACGCAGGCGATTCGCGACCTCGTTCTGCGGTCGGAGTTCCGGACGTTTCTGACCTATCACAGTTACGCTCAACTGGTGGTCTATCCCTGGGGCTACACGACCCTCGAAAGTCCCGACGATTGCTTGCTCAGCGGCATGGCGCAGGACATGGCCGGCCTCCTCGCCGTCGTGAACGACCGGGAATACGTCCCCCGGCAGTTGGGCCGGTGGTACTTGGTCAGCGGCGACGAGATCGACTGGACCTACGGCCAGTGCGGCATCACCTCGCTAACGATCGAGCTGCCTCCGGCGACGTCCGAGCAAGGGGGTTTTCTCCTGCCGGCCGAGCGAATCGTGCCGACCTGCCGGGAGAACCTTCCGGCCGCCTTCTACCTGATGGCCTGGTCCCTCGGATACGGAACCGTCGAGAACGTCACCACGGGCCGGCACTTCGACCACATCCAGAGCGCCATCTGCGACGCGGCCGACGGCGACGAGATCGTCGTGCATGAAGGCGTCTATCCCGAGCACGTCGACTTCCGAGGCAAGTCTCTGACGCTTCGCTCGGCCGACCCCAACGACCCGAACGTGGTGGCCGCTACCATCATCATGGGACATCGCGCCGCGCCGCTGGCAACCTTTTCCTCCGGCGAGGACGAAACGTCCGTGCTCAGCGGCCTGACGCTGACGGGCGGGACGGCGGGCGTCTATTGCGAAGCCGCCTGTCCCACTATCGTCCATTGCACGATTGGCGGCGCGGGCCCGGTGGCCATCGAAGTGTGGTACGGCTACGAGCCACAACGGCCCCACATCATCGACTGCACCCTACTGGGCACGATGGAGGAACACGATCCGAAGATCGCGCACTGGAAGCTCGACGAATCCGCGGGCGTCACGGCCTGCGACAGCATCGCCGCGCACGACGCCCTGCTTCTCGGCGATCCCCTCTGGCGGCCCAACGGCGGCCGGATCGGTGGCGCCCTGGAACTCGACGGCATCGACGACGGCGCCGAAGCCGGTTTCGTCCTGAATCCGGAGAACACGCCGTTCAGCGTCTTCGCCTGGGTCCGGGGCGGCGGCCCCGGCCAGGTCATCCTCTCCCAGTCGCGCGGGGACAACTGGCTCACCGCCAACCGGTTCTGGGGCCGTCTGACCACCGAGATTCAAACGCAACGTACGGGATTCGGCCTCGTCTCGGAGACCTCCATCACGGACGGAGACTGGCACCACGTCGGGCTCATGTGGGATGACCAGGGCACGCGAAGCCTGTACGTCGACGCGATCGAGGTAGCCAGGGAAACCGACGTGTACCCGCGGGCATCCTACTACAGCGACGGCGGCGTCCGCATCGGCGCGCCCCGGAAGCCGTCCTCCTCGACCTTCTTCTCCGGCCGGATCGACGACGTGCGCATCTACAACCGCGCCGTGAGGCCTTGATGGAGTCGCAGGAACGGTCAGAGGTCGTGCAGCATGCGGATGGACTCGCGCACGACCACCTCGGCCGCCTGGGGGGCATAGGCGGTGCTGCGAATCTCGTAGCCCCCTTCGACGTGAAGATGCTTCGGCGCCAGATAACCGGCCGCACCGTTGCAGTGCGTGATGACGAACGTGCAGGCGCAGGGAGAACCCGCCTTGATCGCCATACCGATCTCGGTCAGCACTTCGCCGCCGAGGCCGACGAAAGCAACGTCGCCGATCCGCCCTGCCGTGACATTGAACGGCACTGGATCCGCATTCTTCCCGTCCGCGTCTTCGGACGGTTTGGCCGGCAATTGCAGCGTGGTAAACGCGGTGCCCATCGCGCCGGCCGGCTGCATTTCACTGATGTCACGGTAGACGTGCACGACCTCCTCGCCCAGGAACGTGCCCAACAGGACCGGCTCGGGAACCCAGCCCGGCTCCGTGTTGAAGGCTGGCAGCACGCGAAACCACGGGTCGATGTTGCCGGACGCCCCGGCAAACGCCGGCGCGATCGTCTCGGTCCCCAGGATCTTCTCGACGAACTGCTCGGCCAATCCGATCACGTCGCCGCTGATGGTGTAGTTCTTTCCGCCCAGGCACGTGGCGTGCGTGGCGTAATCAAACGCGGCGGCCACGGGCGTGCCATCGGCCCGGGCGACCTTCATCACCAGAACCTCCTTATCGGTCGGCCCGTACGGGTTGCGGCCCAGCACAATCGAGCTTTCGCCGTTGCGGCTGATCCGCAGCTCGCGCCGATTCGACCCGACGGGACAGTAGCCGACGCCGGTGCCGATCGCAACGGGTTCGAGATTCCGGCACGCCTCGCAAATCACCGCAATCAGCTTGTCCTTCAAGGCGAGTGTGTAGGCCAAGTTGTTCGGGTGCCCCTTTTCCTTGTCCGTCGTCAGGGTCGGGCCGGCGTGCGTGTGGATGGCGCTGAGGAAAAGCTCCGACGGTTGCAGGTCGCATTTTTCAAGAATCGCTTCGCGCATGTATTCGGCGGTGCCCCCGTAGAAACCGATCAGGTCCGTCGAGACCAGCACGAGACGCTTGCCGCCGGACTCGAAGGCCAGCACCCGCGCCGACAACGGATCGTGGACGTCCGTGGACAACCCCTTGCGGCTGGCATATCCGGACATCTGCACGGGCTTGGCGGGCGTGATCTCAACCTTCGCCACACCCGCCTTCAACACGGCCGGCTCACCGGCGTGTGACAGCGGGACAACAAACAAGAGACAGAGGATCGACGGGACACTGACGCTGAAGCGGAACCTTCTCATCGCACGTTCTCCCAATTGGACGTCGCGGACAATCGGTTGCATACGCGGGGACGAGAATATTGCTTTTGTCGCGTGTATGCAATAGTCTGGAGGACAAAACGATCCCGGTTTCATGCAGTTGTCCCCCTGCAAGGGAGCAAGAGATGGCCCGACACGCACGCAACACGGGTTTTGCCTTTTCGGCAGCCATCGCGACCTTATCGCTACTGGCAGGCCTCGCGCCGGCCCGGGCCGTGCTCGCCCCCGACGCGACTCTCGACGAGCTTGTCCGCGCCGATTGGGCGGACCAGGAACGCAGGCGAGACAGGTCCCCCGACGATCCCGAGGCCGTCACGGCTGCATATCGCAGGGCCCAGGCGCTCCTCCGCAACACCGCGTGCCTCTCTGAGAGGGACACGTTCGCGGCGGCGCTTGGACGGATGAGCGCGGAACTAGCGCGGGTGCATGAGCTCAGCAAGGAAGGCCGGCTCGCCCTCTACCACCGCATCCGCTCGGCGACACGCCGGGTCGTCCTGAACAATCCGCTGCTGGCAGGAAAGCCGGTCGTCTTCATGAAGCGCCGGCGTTTCATCTGCCAGATGCTCCACGAATACCTGGGCTACTTCTACGACTACGGTGACATCTCCGGGGGCGGCGTCTACGCGCTGCAGGAGCCGGGGCGCTCCCTGGCGATCCGCGATCTCATCGCCGGCCGTCTGCCCAAAGGCAACTACACGACGCTGGCCTTGTCGTACGACGCGCGGACCGCGTATTTCGGCTTCGCCCAGCGCGCCGAAACCAAGCCGGACTTCTATTCACCCCAGCGGCGCTGCTTCCATATCTACGCGGTAAATGTGGACGGGACGAATCTGAGGCAGCTCACCTTCGGTCCGGACGATGACTTCGATCCCTGTCCCCTGCCCGACGGGGGCATCGCCTTCCTGTCCACGCGCCGCGGCGGGTTCGGACGCTGTCACAACCCCTGGGAGCCGCTGCCGGTCTACACCCTCCATCGCATGGACGCCTCGGGCCAAAACGTATGCACGCTTTCGTTCCACGAGACCAACGAGTGGCACCCTGCCGTGCTCAACGACGGACGGATCGTCTACTCCCGCTGGGACTACGTCGACCGCTCGGCCGCCAACTACCATGGGCTGTGGGTCAGCAACCCGGACGGAACGAATCCCGCCGTCCTGTTCGGCAATTACACCCAGCGCATCAACGCCTGTTTTCAGCCCAAGGCCATCCCCGGCTCCGACAAGATCGCCTTCATCGCCGGCGCCCACCATGCCGACGTGGGCGGCGCGCTGGTGCTGGTCGATCCGGACCGGCACCGCCTCGACGGCGCCACGGGGCAAGACCGCTTCGAATCGATCGAAACGCTGACGCCGGAGGTGTGCTTTCCCGAGGCCGCCGGCTGGCCCGACACGTATTTCCACAGTCCCTGGCCGCTGTCGGAGGACTGCTTCCTCGTGGCCTTCAGCCCCGCCGCCCTGCCGGGCATGGGATCGAACGTCAAGGACGACAATTATACGGGCCTGTACTATTTCGACCGCTTCGGAAACCTGGAGCTTCTGTACCAGGATCCGAATTTCTCCTGCATGTATCCGATCCTGTTGACGTCCCGCCCGGTGCCGCCTCTCGTGGCCTCGGCGCTCAACACTGAGTTCGGCGACGAAGGCGAATTCGTCGTCGCGGACGTCCGGCGGAGCCTGCTGCCCCTGCCCGCCTCGCGTCCGATTCGCCGGCTGCGTATCTACCAGGTGCTCCCGAAAACGACGACGCATGTGGCGAATCAGCCGCGTCTCGGGTACGCCAACGCCGAGAGCGCGCGCATGATGTTGGGCACGGTGCCGGTGGAAGTGGACGGCTCGGCCTATTTCCGCGCGCCGGCCCGCAAACCGCTGTACTTCCAGGCCGTCGATGACGAGGGCCGAGCCGTGCAGAGCATGCGAAGCGTCACGTACCTTCAGCCCGGCGAGCGGCGCAGTTGCGTCGGCTGCCACGAACCTCCGGGGACCGTCTCGCCCCGTGACAGCGACCTCAAGGCGCTGCGTCGGCGCCCGTCCCGCATCGAGCCGGGACCGGAGGGGACGCGCCCACTGAGCTTCCCCCTCCTCGTCCAGCCCGTCCTGGACCGGCACTGCGTCGAGTGCCACGACGGTAGCGCCGGAGAACGGAACAGCCCGCTCGTCCTGACCAGCGAGCCGGCCGGCGCGTTCAGCCGGTCGTACGAGAGTCTCAAGCCGTACGTACGCTGGTACGAATGGGGCGGCGCCAGTATCCACGAGATCGGCACGCGCCCCGGGCAGATCGGCGCCGACGAAAGCCGGCTCTTGCGCATCCTGGACGACGAGCACCACGCCGAACACGTCACGCTGCCGCCGCACGACAAGCTGCGGCTCTGCCTCTGGCTCGACGCCAACGCCCCCTTCTACGGAACCTACGAGAAGGAGGCGCAGATCGCCTAGAAAGCCGGACACGCCGTGCCGCCGCCGAGACTCCAATAGCATCATCCTCGCCCGAACGCGTTCGTAACGTCTTGCCTTGTAGCCGGGATACAGTATGATAGCTCCCTGACAACGACGATTACGGTGTGCTGTGCCACACGAATCGGGAAATCTTTTGCAGGGCGAGTTTGTCATCCTGACGCGGAGCCGAAGGATCTACTCACCGTACAGGCGGTTTCTTCCGACCGCAGCCCCGATCCTTCATTACGTTCAGGATGACAAGAAGGATCACATGAACTGACAATCATCCACTCGAGAGAAGGAGTCACGATGAACCTGGACTTTTCCGTGTCATTTCGGCAAGCGTGCATGAAGTAGGATTTTTTTGGTGGTATTGTCA
>CAYPZL010000225.1:0-7930 GCA_964415045.1 uncultured Pirellulales bacterium
CAGCGACTCCTGGTGGCCGCATGAAAACCAACACAAAAAAGTCAGTCAACTTGAGGATATAGATCATCACGCCGGCCGACAGGCCCAGCGCGAACGCAAGGTAGACGATTTTCGGTCGCTTGATGAAATAGGCGATGCCGCTGCCGATCCCGGTCGAAAGCCCCGCGATCACCGTCAACAACAGAGCGATACCCACGTTTCCGTTCATGTCAGGCCCGCCATGACAGTCACTTGCGAAGACGTCAAGATCGCCGATAGGATACACCGCCCGCCGGCCGTGGGCAATAGTGATTCCCGTTCGAGGGCCCGCAGCGGCGTGTTTTTGCCTTGACCGACCCGAACGGCTTTGTTAGACAGTAGAACAGCCTGTATGGCACTGGAAATAGGGAGTTTTCCCCATGGAAGAAACGAACAGGGAATCGTCCGGTCCGCCCCCGGGCGAGGAAAATCAGGCGGGCGTGCAGGTGGCTCCCGAACCAACCGAGCAGGAAGCCGCTCGCCAGCCCGAGATGTCGCGCGACGCGCGGAACATGGCCATGCTCTGCCACCTCCTGGGAATCGTCGGATTCTTCGCGCCGCTAATGATCTGGCTGATCGAGCGAGAGAAGCACCGCTTCGTGGACGAGCACGGCCGGGAAGCGATGAACTACCAGGTGTCGCTGCTGATCTACGTGTCGGTATCAGCGCTGCTGATCCCCGTGGCCGTGGGAATCTTCCTGCTGGTTGCGTTCGGCATCACCCACGTGGTCCTGACCGTCATCGGGGCCGTGCGGGCCAGCCAGGGAAGGCCGTGGCGCTACCCCATAGCGATTCCGTTCCTCCGGTAGGGCAGGATCGTCGGCAACCGTCGAAGATGCACGAAATCGCAGGCAGAGATGAACTGGAGTCAAGACATGACAGACGAGAATCCGATTCCCGAGACCCCGCAAGCCGGACCCGACGAGATGGGCGAAGCGGGCAGAGAATCGAACCGGGACGCCCGCATGTGGGCCATGTTCTGCCACCTGGCGGGGCTGGCGGCATTCGTGCCGATCGTGCCGGCCTTCGGCTGCATCATCGGCCCCCTGGTGATCTGGCTGCTGAAGAAGGAAGAGTTCCCCTTCGTCGACAAGCACGGCAAGGAGGCTCTGAATTTTCAGATCAGCATGTTCATCTACGGCTTCGTCGCCGGGCTGCTCTGCTTCGTGGGCATCGGTTTCCTTCTGCTGCCGATCGTGGTCCTTACCGACATCATCCTGCTGATCGTGGCCGCCATCAAGGCCAACGACGGCTACGACTATCACTACCCGCTGACGATACGACTGGTCAAATAGCCGCGGCTTCGGGCCCGGCTCTCGCAGGACGACGGTTCCCGGGCGGGCCGTGACGATTCGCAGCGAGACCTTATCCCGCTCGGAAGGAGGCACAAGCGATGGACTATACCAGACGAGGTTTTCTCAAGGTCGCGGGGTTTGGTGTCGCGACGACGGCGCTGTCACATGCGGCCGGCCTGGCGCAAGCGCGCCGCGCCGGAGGGCGTCGGCCCAACCTCATCCTGTTCATGGCCGACGATCTCGGCTACGAGTGTCTGGGCTGTTACGGCAGCACCTCGTACCGCACGCCCGTCCTGGACGAGCTGGCCCGCACGGGGATGCGATTCGACCATTGCTATTCGCAGCCCTTGTGCACGCCGTCACGCGTCCAGATCATGACGGGCCAGTACAACTTCCGCAACTACCTCGACTTCGGCATTCTCGATCGCAAAGAGACGACGTTCGGACACGTGCTCAAGCGCGCCGGATACGCCACGTGCGTCGTGGGCAAGTGGCAGCTCTTCGGCCGGGGCAACAACAAACCGGGGATCGCGGGCCGGGGAACAGCTCCGAAGCAGGCCGGCTTCGACGAGCACTGCCTCTGGCAGGTGGACCGGCGCGAGTCCCGCTACCGCGACCCGGTCATCGTGGAAAACGGCACCTATCGCGACGACCTCAAGGGCAAGTACGGACCCGACATCTTCTGCGAGTACGCCCTGGACTTCATCGAGCGAAAGAAGGATGTCCCGTTCCTCCTGTATTTCCCCATGGCGCTGGTGCACAGCCCGTTTGTGCCGACGCCCGACAGCCCGGAATGGACCGAGGGAAAAGAGAAGGCGAACAAAAAACACTTCGCCGACATGGTCGCGTACATGGATAAGATCGTGGGCAAAATCGTCGCCAGGCTCGACGAGTGCAACCTGCGCGAAAACACGCTCATCCTGTTCACCGGCGACAACGGCACGGGCCGGGGTATCCAGTCCAAACTTGGCGACCGCATCGTCGCCGGCGGCAAGGGGCAGACCAACGACGCCGGGACCCACGTGCCTCTCGTGGCAAATTGGAAGGCGACCATGCCCGCCGGCAGGGTCTGTGACGACCTGATCGACTTCACCGATTTCCTGCCCACGCTGGCCGAAGCGGCGCAGACGAGCCTGCCGTCCGGACTCACCGTGGACGGACGCAGCTTCCTGCCCCAGCTTCGCGGGCAAAAGGGCAACCCCAGAGAGTGGATTTTCTGTCACTATTTCCGCAATGCAGGAAATCCACCGAAGCGTTTCGCCCGCGATAAGCGCTGGAAGCTCTACCAGAGCGGCGCATTGTTCGACCTCCGCGCGGACCCGCTCGAAAACCGTCCCATCCCACCGACCGGCGGCGACGCACAAGCCGAGGCCGCCCGCGCCCGGCTGCAAGTCGTCCTTGATTCATTGCGATAGTTGCCTCATAATAGCCTGGCAACGAATCGCAATAGATCGATGGTGATCCGGATTACGATTGAATATTCCGCTCGGCAGCAACTTATGCGGGGGTGGCGGCATCCGGCATGCACGCGTGCAGAATCATCGGCGTTGCCGCGCCCGCCGGCGCCACCCGCTTTTCACTGCGTTACGCTTTCATTGGGATCAGTATGATTGCATGACAAGGAACGTACGACCATGACAAACCGGACTCACACGCGTCGCGATTTTCTCAAAGCCCTGGGCTGCCTGGCGGGCGCCTGGGCCCTGCCCGGTTGCCGGAGTCTTTCGGCCGGCCCCGCGCGCAGCGAAAAGAAACCAAACATCGTTTTCATCATGGCCGACGATATGGGCTACGGTGACATCCAGGCTCTGAATCCCGCGTCGCGCATCCCCACGCCGCATTTCAACAAGCTGGCGAAAGAGGGAATGATCTTCACGGACGCCCATTCGGGTGCGGCCGTTTGCACGCCGACGCGCTACGGCGTGGTCACGGGACGGTACAGTTGGCGCAGCCGGCTCAAGAGGGGCGTGCTCAACGGCTATTCCGAGCACCTGATCGACCCGCAGCGCCTGACCGTCGCCGACGTGCTCAAGCGGTCGGGCTACCACACGGCCTGCATCGGCAAGTGGCATCTCGGGATGGACCTGCCCGTGACGAAGAAGGACGGCAAGCAGGCCATCGATCACACCAGGAAAATCGAGAACGGCCCCAACGCGCTGGGTTTCGACTATTACTTCGGCGTCACCGCCTCGCTGGACATGCCGCCCTACGCCTTCGTCGAGAACGACCACTTCGTCGGACCGGTGACGGCGCACTACGAGAGGACCGACTTTCCCAACTACAGCCGGGCGGGCCTGATGGACCCCGACTTCAGCCACGAACGGGCCCTGGACCAGCTCACGCAGAAAGCGGTCGGCTACATCGAGACGCGCAGCCGGGAGAAGGAGCCGTTCTTTTTGTACTTCGCACTGACGGCGCCGCACAAACCCTGCCTGCCCGCCGAGCGCTTCAGAGGCAAGACGGACCTGGGCGACTACGGCGACTTCGTCACGCAGGTGGACTGGGTCGTCGGGCAGATCGACAGCGCCCTCAAGGCGGCCGGCCAGACCGAGAACACCCTGCTGATCTACACCAGCGACAACGGCTCCTACATGTACCGCATCGGGAAGAACGAGCCCGACCACATCGAGAAGCCTTCCGTGCAGGGCTTTCATCCGCAGAAACACCAGGCCAATTACATCTGGCGCGGGACCAAGGCCGACATCTGGGAGGCGGGGCACCACGTGCCGTACTTGGTGCGCTGGCCCGGGGTGGTACGGCCCGGGGCAACGTGCTCCGAGACGATCTGCCTGACCGATCTGACCGCTACGTGCGCGGAGGTGGCGGGATTCGCCCTGCCGACCGACGCCGCCGAGGACAGCTTCAGCATCGTCCCGTTGCTCAAAGGCAGGGAATGGCCCGTCCCACGGGCACCGGTGATTCACCACTCCGGTTCCGGCATGTTCTCCCTGCGCCAGGGAAAATGGAAGATGGTCTTCGGCAACGGCTCCGGCGGACGCGAAAGCCCCAGGGGCAAGCCCTTCCAGAAACCGTATTTCCTTTTCGATATGGAAAAGGACCCTTCGGAAACGACGAATGTGATCGACGAATACCCGCAGGTCGCGCAACGGCTCACCGAAAGCCTGGAACGAATCCGGACGAGCGGCCGAAGCCGGCCGATCTGAGAACGAAAGGAGAACGATTTCATGGTAACATCAAACTGGACGCGCCGCGATTTCCTGAAAGCTCTGGGGTTCGGAGCCGTCGCCGCCGGCATACCGGCGGGGCGGATCGTCCCGAGCGCCTCGGCGCAGAATCGCAGGAAGCCCAACATCGTCCTGATCATGTCGGACGACATGGGCTTTTCCGACATCGGCTGCTACGGCGGCGAGATCCACACGCCCACCCTGGACCACCTGGCGGCCGGCGGGCTACGCTTCACGCAGTTCTACAACACCGCGCGCTGCTGTCCGACCCGCGCGTCGCTGATGACGGGCCTCTATCAACACCAGGCCGGCATAGGACACATGACCGGCGACAGCGGCAGCGACTCCTACCGGGGCGATCTCAATCGCCGGTGCGTCACCATCGCCGAGGCCCTGCGGCCGGCCGGATACCGCACCTACATGACCGGCAAGTGGCACGTCACGCGCTTTACCGACAGGAACGGGCCCAAGCACAACTGGCCTCTCCAGCGCGGCTATGAGAAGTTCTACGGAACCATCACCGGCGCCGGTAGCTTTTACGACCCGACGACCCTGTGCCGCGACAACACCTACATCACACCGGACAACGACCCGCAGTACAAGCCGGACACGTTCTACTACACCGATGCCATCAGCGACAACGCGACCCAATACATCCGCGAGCACTACGACGAGTCGCCCGAGAAGCCCTTCTTCATGTACGTGGCCTTCACCGCCGCGCACTGGCCCATGCACGCCCTGGAAAAAGACATCGCTAAATACAAGGGCAAGTTCGACAAGGGCTACCGCTACTATCGCCGCCAGCGCTTCCAGCGCATGAAGGAGATGGGCCTGATCCGGGAGGATTGGGACATGAGCGAGCGGGCCGGCGATTGGGAGAAGGTCGAGAACAAGGAGTGGGAGGCCCGCTGCATGGAGGTCTACGCCGCCATGATCGACAGCATGGACCGGGGCATCGGGCGGATCGTGGCCGAATTGAAAAAGCAAGGCGTCTTCGACAACACGCTGATCTTCTTCCTCCAGGACAACGGCGGCTGCGCCGAGGGCATGGGCCGGGGCAAGCCGCGAAAACCCTATCCGAAGTACGAGCCGATGGGCCCGGACGAGCTGCAGCCGCACATCTGGCCGCCCATGCAGACGCGCGACGGCAGGCCCGTGCGCGTCGGACCGGAGGTCATGCCCGGACCGGCCGATACCTATATCGCCTACGGGCGCAACTGGGCCAACGTCTCCAATACGCCGTTTCGACTCTACAAGCACTGGGTCCACGAGGGCGGCATCTCGACCCCGCTGATCTGCCACTGGCCCGGGCATATCAAGACCCCCGGCTCGCTCTGCCACGAGCCGGGACATCTGATCGACATCATGGCCACCTGCGTCGACGTTTCCGGCGCGACGTATCCTTCCACCTACAAGGGACACGAGATACAGCCGATGGAAGGCGTCAGCCTGGCGCCGGCGTTCGGGGGGCGCGGTTTGGGCGACCGCGCGATCTACTGGGAGCACGAGGGCAACCGGGCCGTGCGCCGGGGCAAATGGAAGATCGTCTCCAAACATCCGGGCGGCTGGGAGCTTTACGATATGGAGGCCGACCGCACCGAGCTGCACGATCTGGCCTCGACGCATCCGGAGAAACTCAACGAGCTCAAATCGCTTTACGAAGCCTGGGCGAAGCGCTGCGGCGTCCGGCCCTGGCCTTTACGAAAGAAGAAGAAAACGTAGACCGGAGGATTGCCACATGATGAATCTCAGTCGTCGCGAGTTTCTCCAGGCGCTGGGCGTTCACGCGGCCGCTTTGACCGTTACCAGGGCTGCGTCGGCCCGCCCCGCCCCGGAGGAAAAGCCCAACATCATCGTGATCATGTGCGATGACATGGGATTTTCCGACATCGGCTGCTACGGGGGTGAAATCGAGACCCCCAACATCAACCGGCTCGCGGAGAACGGCCTGCGCTTCACGCAGTTCTACAACACCGCGCGGTGCTGTCCCACGCGTGCGTCGCTGCTGACGGGGCTTTACTCGCACCAGGCGGGCATCGGTCACATGACCGGGGACTACGGCGTCACAGGTTATCGGGGCCGCCTCAACCGGCAGTGCGTCACCATCGGCGAAGCGCTGCGGCCGGCGGGCTACCGCACGTTCGTCACGGGCAAGTGGCACGTCGGCGCCAAGGAGCGCGACTGGTGGCCGCTCCAGCGCGGCTTCGACCGCTTCTACGGCGTCCCGCAAGGCGGCGGCTTCTACTTCAAACCCAAGGCAGGCCGCTCGGTGGTGCTGGACAATGAGGAGGTGCACACGCCCGAAACGGGGCCCATGCCCCCTGGGTGGTACAGCACGGACGCCTGGACCGACCATGGCCTGGCGTTCGTCGAGGAGGCCGTCCAGCGCAAGGAGCCTTTCTTCTGGTACCTGGCGCACAACGCGCCGCACTGGCCGCTTCAGGCCCTCGACGCCGACATCGCTAAGTACAAGGGCAAGTACCGTAAAGGCTGGGACGCGATCCGCGCCGAGCGCCACGCCCGCCAGATCGAGATGGGCATCGTCGATAAGAGCTGGCCCCTGACGCCACGCGACGAGAAGGCCCCGGCGTGGGACAAGCTCGACGAGGCGACGAAAGAGAAAATGGATACGAAGATGGCGATCTACGCCGCCCAGGTCGACCGCGTCGATCAAAACGTCGGGCGACTCGTGGCCCGGCTCAAGCAGCTCGGCATCTTCGACAATACGCTGATCCTCTTCCTGGCCGACAACGGCGGCTGCGCCGAGGGCGGCATCTGGGGCTTCGACCGCCAGAAGGGCCGGATCGGCACCGCCGATTCCTATTCCAGCTACGGGCTCTCCTGGGCCAACGCCAGCAACACGCCGTTTAGACGCTACAAGCACTGGGTCCATGAAGGCGGCATCGCCACACCCCTGGTCGCGCACTGGCCCGCGGCGATCCGAGAGAAGGGCAAGCTCGTCCACGAGCCCGCCCACGTCATCGACCTCATGGCCACCTGCTGCGACGTCGCCGGCGCGACGTATCCCCGAACGTATCGAGGCCACGAGATCACGCCGCTGGAGGGCAAGAGTCTGCTGCCCCTGCTGCGAGGCGGAGGGCGCAGGGGCCACGAGGCGATCTTCTGGGAGCACGAGGGCAACCGCGCCGTGCGCCGCGGACGGTGGGAGCTCGTCTCCAAGCACCCCGGCCGCTGGGAACTGTACGACATCGAGGCCGACCGCACCGAGCTCAGCGACCTGGCCGCCGAGCACCCGGAGACGGTCGCCGAGTTGAAAAGTCTTTACAACGCGTGGGCCGAGCGCTGCAACGTTCAACCCTGGCCCATCAAGAAGAAGAAATCGAGCTAA
Source organism: uncultured Pirellulales bacterium (assembly GCA_964415045.1). Taxonomy (GTDB): domain Bacteria; phylum Planctomycetota; class Phycisphaerae; order Sedimentisphaerales; family Anaerobacaceae; genus CAYPZL01. The sequence continues at coordinate 7,848 of CAYPZL010000225.1, forward strand.
TGCTTTGCTACACCTTGTATGATGGGTTAGACACGGTGTGGCAGCGTTAAGGCCGTGGGCCTTGGCGATGGTTCGTTCGGATT
>CAYPZL010000226.1:0-7868 GCA_964415045.1 uncultured Pirellulales bacterium
GGTTGACGTGGTCGACGACGAGATGGTCGGGGCAGTTGAGGATCTGCCGGTGCATCTTGACGGTGCGCTCGGTCCTGGTCAGCGGGTCCCAGACCTTGCGCTGCGCGTAGAAGGTCTCGCGCCCGCGATTGGCGTGCCAGCGGTAGCGGCTGAGCTCGGCATAATCGGCCGGATCGACCAGCGCGTAGAGACCCTGCGTCAGCGGGATGCGCCGGAAGGCGTGGCCGAACCGCAGCCGGCGATACAGCAGCACCAGCGGCACGACCAGCCGTTCCAGCCAGGCCGGGATTTCGATGCGAATCGTAACGGCCACCAGCGGCCCAAAGCCTCCCTGAAACACGTCGCTATTTGTCCAAAACCTTTTTCATCCGCCCCCCACTATTGGCGGAATGCTGCACGAATTTTGCGAAAAAAATGGAAAATCACGCCGGCGCGATTGGCGTAAGTGCCCGGCCTGCAAGGAATAAAAAAATTATTGGATGTCACCGGGTTTCGGTTCTCAAGTGGTGCACGAATTTTGCTATTCCTACGAGGCGGGTGGGATTTGAGCCGGCAAAGTCGTTGGAATAGGTCCTATTGGTCCTATAGGACCTATTTCGCTTTTAGTCTCTTCGCTGCCGCCTGCGGCCTATCGTTGCACTCGGGCGTTGCCTTGCCAGATGCTCCAGATCTGGTCTTCGTCGGCGGGCTGGGCGTAGTCGGTCAGCAGGGTGGTAACCAGCGCTCCGGTGGCCCATCCGAACTGGGCCCATTTTTCGGGTTCCCAGCCGCGCAGGACCGCGTAGAGCATGCCTCCGACGAATCCGTCGCCACCGCCGATGCGGTCGAGCACGCCGATGGGGCGCGGCTCGATCACGTGCCAGTTGCCGCTCTCGGCCATCAGGGCGCCCCAGCGGTGGGTGTTGGCGTTGACGACCTCGCGCAGCGTGGTGGCGAAGACGGTGGCGTTGGGGTAGGCGGCGCCGGCCCGCTCGATCATCGCCTTGAAGCCCTCGATCTTGGCGGCCAGCCCCTCGCCGCCGGCCTCGGGGCCCTCGATGCCGAGAGCGAGCTGGAAGTCCTCCTCGTTGCCGACGAGGATATCGGCGACGCCGGCGATCTCGTGGAAGATCGCGCGCAGCTCCTTCTCGCGGCCCTTCCAGAACGAGGCGCGGTAGTTCAGGTCGAACGAGATGCGCGTGCCGTGCTTTTTGGCGGCGCGGGCGATCTCCAGACAAAACGTCCCGGTCTCGGGCGACAGGGCGCCGATCAGGCCGGAGATGTGCACGATCTGCACGCCTTCGCGGCCGAAGATTCGTTCGAGGTCGAAGTCCTTGACGTTCAGCGTCCGGCCGACCTCGCCGGCCCGGTCGTTGCAGACGCGCGGGCCGCGCGAGCCGGTGCCGCAATCGGCCAAGTTGAGCTGGTGGCGGTAGCCCCACGGATCGTCCTGATCGACCTCTGGGCCCTCGACGTCGATGTGCCGGCTCGCCAGGTCGTCCTTGATGAAGCGGGCGACCGGGCTGCCCTTGACGAAGGTCGTCAGGACCTTGACCGGCAGGCCGAGGTACGACGAGACGCTGGCGACGTTCGACTCGGCGCTGGTGGCCTGGAGGGTGAAGCGCCGGCTGCAGTGGAACGGCTGGCCGTTGTCAGGGGTCAGACGGCCCCCCATGCTGGTGGGTACGAGCAGAGCGTAACGACAATCCTTCTTGAGTTCGATGCTCACAACGGGCTCCTTTCGATCTCCGTTTCATCCGTCATTCAGTCGCGAATCGCCTGCCGGCGGTGCGGCGGGCCGGGGACCATGCCTACCAAATCTCGCCCAAAATCGCAATCCCTAATCCCGCAAAACTGCTCGTTCGGCCTGGTCCGGCAGCGGCGTTGGCTCCGCCTTGACGGCTGGTGCGGCCCGCATTAGAATGCTCCGCGTTGTGTGCGGGTTTTGAGGTTCAGGACGATCTGGCGAAAGGGTATCGTGATGGCTATCGACCGCGATCAGGTCTCGGCGTGTCTGGAGCAGTGCAAGCACCATCTGACGAAAGAGCTGCTGCCGTTCTGGCTGGACCGGTGCAAGGACGACGTCAACGGTGGGTTCAACACGCAGTTCGACAAGGACGGCAACGACAGCGGGCTGGACGAGAAGTCGATGCTGGCGCAGATGCGGACGGTGTATACGATGTCGGCGGCGCATCGGGCCGGTTACGGCGACGGTCGCTGTGGCGAGTACGCCCGGCACGGGGTGGACTTCCTGCGCGAGAAGGTCTGGGACAAGCAGTACGGCGGTTTCTACTGGACCACGAACCGCAAGGGCGAGGTCGCCATCGACAAGAAGATCCTGTACGGCCTGAGCTTCGCCATGTACGCCCTGACTGAATACACCATGGCCACCGGCGACGCGCGCGGGCAGGAATACGCTGAGAAGACCTTCGACCTAATCAAGAAGCACGCGACGGACACCATGTATGGCGGCTACTTCGAGATGTTCGAGCGCAACTGGGACCTGTGTGGCCCGGGGCCTCAGGGCGGTGACCGCAAGACCCTCGACGTGCACATGCACCTGATGGAGGCATTCACCAACATGTTCGAGTGTACGGGCCAGAGCATCCACCGCCGGACCCTGATCGAGGACATCGACCTTCTGCTCAAACGCATCTTGCATCCGCAGTACGCTACGGGCATTCCGCAGTTCACGGTGGACTGGAAGATCGCACCGCAGATCAAGTTCGATATCGTCTGGGGCTGGGACCGCTTCACCGAGGGCGGCCAGAAAGCCAACGCCGAGGACAACACCTCGGCCGGACACAACGTCGAGTTCGCCTGGCTGCTCGCCCACGCCACCGACGTGCTCGGCAGTGGCTGGGACGAGTATAAGGACGTCATCAAGAAAGCGATGGACCACGGCCGGGACAACGGCATCGACCCCGAGTACGGCGGCGTCTACGTCGAGGGCCCCCACGCCGGCGGCGTCTACGACATGGAAAAGGAGTTCTGGCAGCAGGCCGAGGTCATGATCGGCATGCTCGAAGGCTGCCTGCGGTTCGGCCCGGACGACTACTGGGACAGCTACCTCAACGTCCATCGCTTCGTCTTCGACAAAATGATCCATCATGAGGTCGGCGAGTGGTGGCCGCTGACCACGCGCGAAGGCGAGCCTATCTGGACGCACATGAGCCACTCCTGGAAGGTCAACTACCACACGATTCGCTGCATGGTCGAGTGCATCAAGCGGCTCGAAAGGCTCCTGGCGTAACGCCGGCGCGGACGAGGACCCATGGAATACGAAGGCAGATACACGGCGTTCGATCCGGCCCGGATCACGACCTACCCGGTCAAGACCCGCAGCAACAAAGTCACGCTGGCCGATCTGGTGTTCCCCGAGCGCCTCGCGGCCGAAGCGCCGAAGCTGCCGGAGGACGTGCAGCGTGACATCGGGACCGTCGCGCAGGCGATGGTGACCGCCCGCCGGCAGGGCAAGCCCGTCATCCTGTTCACCGGCGCCCACCTGATCAAGAACGGGCTGGGCCCGCTGCTTCTCGATTTAGTCCGGCGCGGTTGCGTGACGCTCGTGGCCGGCAACGTCGCGACTTCCATCCACGATTTCGAGCTGGCGCTGATCGGCCAGACCAGTGAGAACGTTCCCGCCGGCCTGGACCAGGGGCAGTTCGGCATGGCCCAGGAGTTTGCCTACATCAACATGGCCCTGTCGGTGGGCAACCAGCAGAAGCTCGGTTTCGGCGAGGCGCTGGGCCGGGTCATCTGCGACGCGGCGTTCCGGGATCGCGTCCTTTCCCTCGTCGCCGGCGAGAGTCTCGTGCGCCGGTTCGGGCACCCCGAGGTCAGCGTGCTGGCGGCCTGCTACGACTGCGAGGTTCCGTTCACGGTCCACGCAGGCATCGGCACCGACGTGATCGACCAGCACCCGACCTTCGACGGGCAGGCCAAGGGCGGCTGCTCCGGCCGGGATTTTCTGATCTACACCGACCAGGTCGCGGCCCTGACCGAAGGCGGCGTCGTCCTCAATATCGGCAGCGCCGTCACCGGGCCCGAGGTCCTGCTCAAGGCGGTCTCCATGGCCGCCAACGTGGGCAGCGTCCCGCGTGACATCCTCACCGCCGATTTCGACCTGCGCCGTCACGACCCGGCGCAGATGACGGACGAGTCCGCCCCGGGCTATTACTTCCGCGACCAGAAGAGCGTCGTGACGCGCATCCCCGAAGCCTTCGGCGGCCGGGGCCTGTATATCGCCGGCAACCAGAAGCAGACCTTTCCGTTTTTGTACAGGAAGATCGTCGCAGCTTTGTAATCGGAGGGACACGGCATGAAGGAACCGCGCATCCGAGAGATCCTGGCCCGGATCGAAAACGTCACCGTGGCGGTCTACGGCGATTTCTGCCTGGACGCCTACTGGATTCTGGACCCGCAGGGCTCGGAAGTCTCGGTCGAGACGGGCTTGCAGGCCCGCGCCGTGCGCGAGCATTACTACTCTCTCGGCGGCGCGTCCAACGTCGTAGCCAATGCCGCGGCGCTGAAGCCCAAGGCGATCCGGGTCATCGGCGCCGTCGGTGACGATATTTTCGGCCGGGAGCTGCGCCGCCAGCTCGACGCGCTCGGCGTCGATACCACGCATCTCGTGATCCAGCGCGAGAACTTCGACACCGTGACATTCGCCAAGCCGTATCTCGAAGGCAAAGAAGAGCCGCGCGTCGATTTCGGCTTCGCCAACCGGCGCAGCGACGCGACGGACGAGGCCCTGCTGGCGGGTCTGCGTCACGCCCTGGAAACCGCCGATGCCCTGATCGTCAACCAGCAGGTGCCCGGCAGCATCACCCACGAGGCGTTCATCGAGCGGGCCAACGCGTTGTTCGCCGAATTTTCCGACAAGGTGATCCTGCTGGACTCGCGGCACTACGGCGAGAAGTTCAAGCACATCTACCGCAAGACCAACGAGCGTGAGGCCGCCATGCTCAACGGCGTCGAGGTCGGACTCGACGAGGCCGTCCCGACCGCCGACGTGCGAAAATACGCGGAAAACCTGTACGAGCAGTTCCACAAGCCCGTCTTTCTGACGCGCGGCGCGCGGGGCATCCTCATCGTCGACGGCGCCGGCGTGCACGAGATCGGCGGCCTGCAATTTCTCAAGAAGCTCGACACCGTCGGGGCCGGGGACACCGTCACCAGCGCCCTGGCCCTGTGCCTCGGGGCGGGCGTCCCGCCGGCCGAGGCGGGCGAATTCGCCAACTTCGCCGCCGGAGTCACGGTCCAGAAGCTCTACCAGACGGGCACCGCGAGCCCCGAAGAGGTCCTCGCGGTCGGGTGCGATCCGGATTACATTTACGAGCCGGAGCTGGCCGAGGACCGCCGCCGGGCACGTTACGTGGGGGAAACCGGGATCGAGCTGTGCGCCGAAGCACTGCCGTTCGGGCACATCAGGCACGCGGTCTTCGACAACGACGGGACATTCAGCACGCTGCGCCAGGGCTGGGAGCAGGTCATGGCGCCGGTGATGGTCCGGGCCATCCTGGGCGAGCGGTACGACACGGCCGACGCCGGCCTCGTGCAGAAGGTCCGCCTCCGCGTCCTCGACTACATCGACAAGTCCACCGGCATCCAGACCATCGTGCAGATGGAAGCCCTGGTCGAGATGGTCCGTGAATTCGGCCTCGTGCCGTCCGAGAAGGTCCTCGACAAGCAAGGCTACAAGCGGCTTTACAACGAGGCTCTCATGCAGATGGTCAACGAGCGCCTCGCGCGGCTCCAACGCGGAGGCCTCGACGTCACCGATTTCACCGTCAAAGGCTCCGTCGAATTTGCCCGGGCCTTGCGCGAACGGGGCGTGACGTTGTACCTGACCAGCGGGACCGACCGCGAGGACGTCGTCGCCGAGTCCGAGGCGCTGGGGTATGCCGAGTTGTTCAACGGCGGCATCTACGGCGCTCTCGGGGACATCAGCAAGTACTCCAAGAAAATGGTCCTCGAGAAGATCATGGCCGACAACGATCTGCGCGGCCCGGAGCTGGTTGTCTTCGGGGACGGGCCGGTCGAGCTGCGCGAGTGCCGCAAGCGCGACGGGATCGCGGTGGGCGTGGCCTCCGACGAGATCCGCCGGCACGGGCTCAACGAGGAGAAACGCACCCGCCTGATCAAGGCCGGCGCCCAGGTCGTCATCGGCGATTTCTCGCGGTGGAACGATCTGCTCACGCTGCTCTTCAGCGAGTAGGTTTACCGATGCGTCCCTCGCCCGGCGTAGAATGCACTGCGGGAGGAGGGCCGGGTTGTGTCGAGCGCCGGTGGGGACCGGGCTGAAATCGATCGTGGTTACAACAGGAGTTGATGCGATGCTGCCAGAGCAAACTCTATCCGTAGTTCGCGCTGTCACGAAGAGCGTCTTGTTGGTCGTTGTGACTATTCTGTCCAGTGCCCCGGGACTGCGGGCGCAAGGCAAGTCGTCCGCGGACGTCTCGGCCGCGAAGCCCTACGCCTACCTGTACCCGGCCGCGATGGAGGCCCTGACGCAGCATCTGCAGCGGCAGAAGGTGGACGTGCATGAGTTGCGCGAGGACATCGATCTGGACGTGGGGGTTTACACGATCAAACGCGTGGTCGAACGGGAGGGGAAGGATTCACAGCAGGGATTCTTTCGATTCAAGACGCGGACAAAACAGGAGACGCAGCGTTTTCCCGCCGGCACGATTCTGGTGAAGACAAAACAAGAGCAAGCCGAAACCCTGATGCGTCTATTGGGCCCCAAGGCGAAAAAGTGTCCGGACGAGCGAGATCTCTTCGACTCCGTGGAGCGAGGAGATGTATTTCTACGTGCAGAATCGCATCCAGACGTGGCTGGATCTTTGTACCGTCTCCCGCTCGGGAGGCAAGCCCGAGCGCCTGCTTCGCGATGCGACGGAAGCGTGGATCCAGTCGCCGGGAGAGCTGACCTTCCTGAAAGACGGATCCTTCCTGCTGTCCAGCGAGAGAACGGGATGGAAGCATCTCTATCTCTACGACAAGACGGGCCAACTGCAACACGCCGTCACGGAGGGCCAGTGGGAAGCCAGAAGCCTGCATTGCGTCGACGAGGAGAACGGATGGGTTTACTTCACGGGGACGCGCGATTCGCACATCGCCGGAGCCCCCGTAACGGACTGGCGCCTCTACGATACGATCTACACCGAGCGCTACATGGACACACCGCAAAACAACCCCGAGGGCTACGAAAAGACGTCCGTGGTGGAGGCGGCCGAAAAACTGCACGGTAGACTCCTGCTCGTCCACGGGGTCATCGACGACAACGTACACGTCCAGAACACCTACCAGCTCATGGGGGCCCTGCAGCGGGCCGACCGGGATTTCGATGTTATGGTGTATCCACAATCTCGCCACGGCATCGGGGCAATGCACTACAGCCGCCTGAGGGTCGACTTCATCAAGTCCGTTTTGACGCTCTCCAACTGAACGACACGGTTCGATATTCAAACCGCCCGGAAGGGCGCGCGAAGCGTTTCCCCGGTCCGCCCCGGCCGTGAGGCGACCATTACCCGGGGTGAGGTGGATTTGGTATGGCTGCCTGTTTCCGGGTTTTTCTTGTTTCACTCAGCCGAATGCTGGTTTTGGCGTTTCGCCGGGCGGTCGAAAAATTGGACGGAATAATTGGCAATTTGCCTTGAACGTTATCGGGCGAAACGCTAAAATAGGAGTTGGTCTGGGTTATGGTCTGTGGCAGAAAAAGGTGTGGTGATTGGATCATGTCTCTTCTCATGCAATGAATTGTTTTTTCTTCATTTCTTTGGAAAGGGTGAAACAATGCGCAGCTTGGGATTTCTGGCAGTGGCTCTGATGGTTTTGGGCCTCGGCTCGATGGCGGCGGGCCAGGTGTTCTCGGAGGATTTCGA
>CAYPZL010000227.1:0-7863 GCA_964415045.1 uncultured Pirellulales bacterium
CAATGGACGACCTACTGGCCCAAAGCCAACGTGCCCTAAAATCTGCACAGACACGGGCTTGGGGCTTGACCACGAGAGATTTGCACTTGACGCGATTCTGATGGCGCGGTAGACTTTGGTTTGGCGGCAAGAGGCGATGTGCGGTTTTTCTTGCCCCGACGTTTTGCGAGTGTGCGCGATAGGCACTTCGGCGACCCGTCGCAGGCGGAAAAGTTGTATTCGGGAGAGTCGTGAGATGAGACTGAGTAAGAGGGAGCAGGTTCGAGCCGGCCATCCCTGGCGCGCGGGCTTTACGCTCATTGAGCTGTTGGTGGTGATTTCGATCATCGCCATAATGATGTCCATCTCGCTGCCGGCCCTGACGCAGGCGCAGAGGGAAGCGGAGGCCGTTCACTGCCTGGCGAACGAACGCACGTTGACCCTGGCATGGATGGAATATGCCATCGATAATGAGGATAGACTCTACAAGGCGTCGCCTTACTTGGCGGGGCTGCGATCCTACGTGCAGATGGACGATGTATTTCAGTGCAAGGCTGTTGCAGACGATGGCTATGGTCGTTCGTCGTCGCATCGATCTTCATATGGCATATCGACCACGATGTGCAGCCTCTTGGGCCGAGATGGTGTGGCGCCCTACGGGAAGCTCCACAAGATCGAGCAGCCTGCCCGGATGATGGTTTTTGTAGATGTGCAACCGTGGACCGCAAACCGACACGGCTTTTGGCCTCTGTTCAAAGACGAGGACGTGTGGAAGTGGCACCCGGGATCGTGGCCGTTCTTTGGCGGTGTCCAGACCATGACGGCGCGACACAACAACGGCTGCAATATGTCGTTCGCGGACGGTCACTGCCAGTATCGCCGCTGGCGGGATCCCCGTACTCTCGATTTGATCAAGGGAAAGATCGGCGATCCGAACGAGGCGTCATTCGACAACGTGGATCTGGACCACATGGTCGAGATCCTCACACGGTGACTCGGTCCGTTTGCTGGAGGTGTACTTGCGTGAACGTGCGAATCCCCGATTGGCTGCGCTACGAGCTTCGGCACAAGATCGAATGGCTTCAAGACAGGTACGAGCGACTTCGCGTCAGAGAAGCGATCAATGACAGCCCCAGGATGGTTACGGCGGTGGCGTGCGTTTCCGTGATCTTGCTGATCGTTGTCCTCGTGGTGATTCGGCGCCCGTCGTCGGGCCCGCAGTATGAAGAGGGTCCCAAGGCCTGGTTCTACGACATGAACACAGGCAAGCTGTTTGCCGCGAGCAGCAAGAAGGCCGGGCCGATCGAGGCCCCCTCGGGCCCCTTGCCCGAAGGCGGACCCGCCGGGTTTCGGGCCAACGTCTACAGCTACGTGCTGGACCCGAACGAGGCCGAGCTGTTCGTGGGTTTTCTCGAGAAGCCGAATCCAGGCGAGGGTTCGAGAAAAGAGGCTCCGGACAGGAGCGATTTCGACGAGTGGGCTCGGGCCACGTCGATCCGTCGAATCGACAGCAACGATTGGGTCCTGGCCACGAGCTCTGCCGGTGAGGACATCATGGCGGAGACGGCTCGCCCGAACGAAAAGGGGCAGACGCCCATCTACCACGTTCCGAGATAATTGGCGCGGAGAGGTCCTGTGAAAAAGGCGTTCACCTTGATCGAGCTGCTGGTGGTGATCGCGGTCATCAGCCTTTTGATGGCGATCAGTCTATCCGCGTTACGGCGCGTGCGCCAGCAGGGCGACGAGACCGTCTGCAAATCGAAATTGCGACAGTTGGCCATGATTCTAAAGAACTACACCAGCGATAATGACACCTTGTTTCCCTCTCCGAGCTTTATCTACCATTCGCCGGCATCCTTTAGTCGAAAGAACTGGGGTCCGTACCTGATCTGCTGTCGCTGGCATGACGCCCGCATGGGATTGGACAGCCCCTTGCTGCGCGACCACCCGGAACTGCGCGGCACGCTCTGGCCTTACCTGGGGAAGAAGGACATCGTTCTTTGCAAGATCGGGAAGCGCGCCAACGAGTTGAGAGGCTGTTACAACTACTGCCCTCCGGTTCCTGACGTGGATCCAGGCTGTCCGCACAATCCGGAAATACCGGTGGTGGCCCAGTACACCTATTCGCTGAATGGCTACCTGGCGTCTTTCATCCGAACGGGCACGTCAGAGTCGGGCTTTCCCGATGCCGAAATAGACCGGCGCACCATCAGGATGACAGAGGTGCGAAGGGAGACCCAGGTGACGCGGAGCCCTTCCGAGGTGTTTGCCTTCGGCGAGCAGAACTCGTGGGCTATCAACACCGAGGGCCGGCAGCCGCTATATCACGAATCCTACTGGCCGGCGGCGTACGATCTGAGCGGCAAATACTACAGAGATACGGATCCACCCGGATGGCGGGGGACGCTGCGCCTGCCGGTTCTCAAGGTTCTTCCCACGTATCAGATCGGCGGCCGCCGACTGATCAGAGACGGCCGGTACATCGGCGATGCTTTCGCGACGTGCCATCGCCCTCTGGATGGGGACTTGAACGCCGGGCACTCTTTCGTGTCCATGCTGGACGGGCACGTCAAGAAGGTCACCGTCGCGGACCAGCTCCGCAAATCCCGGCGGGTCCCCGGCCTGGAAGACAGCAATTTCGGTCCCGGCGGGAATCTGGCACTGGCCTGGCCCCTGGACATCCCTCCTCCCGGCGGTTGGGAACACCAGTAGGATGGGCTTTAGCCCATGCGGACTATTCTGAAGAACGCCGACGTTTGCTCCCTCCGGTGCGAAGCGTTGCTTTCGGTCCTTTCTATGATTGGCTGTCTCTGGTACAATACCGGGCTATGCTGAGCCAAAATCAAAATGCAGAACGCAAAGAGCAAAAATAAGGAAGTCATGCCCGCGACGCGGGCATCCCGCAATTTTGATTTTTTCTTTTTGATCTTTGATTTTCATTGACGAGTCAGGACAAATGACACGCCGACAACGGAAGCCATGAGGTGAATGATGGCCAAGGTGCTGATTGTCGTGGGTGACGCAACCGAGACGGTGGACACGCTGTATCCGTACTACCGGTTACAGGAAGACGGTTTCGTGCCGGTGGTGGCGGGCCCGGAGAAGCGGCGCTACCACATGGTCCTGCATGAGATCCCGCCTGACTGGGACGGGCAGGTCACGCGGGAGTTCGAGGGCTACACGATCGACGCTGACATCGCGTTCCGCGACGTCAAGTGCGAGGAGTATTTGGGGATTTTCTTCTCCGGCGGGCGGGCTCCGGAGTACATCCGGTACGATCCCGACCTCGTGCGAATCACGCGGCATTTCTTCGAAGCCGGTAAGCCGATTGCCTGCGTTTGTCACGGGGTCGAGATCCCGGCCTATGCCGGTTGCGTAAAGGGCCGCCGTATGGCTACCGTGCCGAAGTGCAAGTTTGACCTGGAGGTGTGCGGCGGCACTTTCGTTAACGAGCCCTGCGTCGTTGACGGCAACTTAGTGAGCGGCCGGACCTATCACGACCACGGGCACTACATCGGCGTGTGGATCAAGATGCTGATCAAGGCGCGCGACGCAGCGAACACGTAGAGGTTGAGCGAATGACCATCGAGCGAATAGGGGCAGCCGGTCGACAGACGTCGCGACGTACGGTTCTCAAGGGCGCGACAACCGTTCTCGCCGTTCCGTATGGTATTCCGTCGTCGGTGTTTGGCCGGCCCGCACCGAGCGAGAAGCTGACCATGGGCCTGATCGGCCTGGGTAGTATGGGGATGCGTCATGTGAAGGGGTTTTTGCAGGAAGAAGACTGCCGGATCGTGGCCGTCTGTGATGTTGACGCCGCCCGCCGCCGCGCGGCCGTAGAGGAAATCGGCAGGAGCTATGGCGATCGGGATTGCACCGCGTACAACGACTTTCGCGAACTGATCGGCCGCGACGATATTGATGTACTGTGCATCGCGGTGCCGGACCATTGGCACGCTGTTATCGCCCTGGCCGGCATTCGCGCGGGCAAGGACATCTACGGCGAGAAACCGCTGGCGCTGACCGTCGCGGAAGGGCGGAAACTGGTCGAGGCGGTGAATCACTACCACTGTGTGTGGCAGACGGGGATCTGGCAACGTTCCACGGCGTACTTTCGCTTCGGCTGCGAACTGGTTCGCAACGGGCGGGTCGGCACGTTGCAGAAGGTGGAGGGTGGCATCGGCGGCGGTTTCAACCCGGGTGGCGGGCGGCCGACCGTCCATCGGATCGAGCCGCAACCGGCAATGCCGGTGCCGGACGGGCTGGATTACGACATGTGGCTGGGGCCGGCGCCCCGGGCGGCGTATACCGAGAAGCGGTGTCACTGGAATTTCCGCTGGATTCTGGATTATTCCGGTGGCCAGGTTACGGATTGGGGCGCTCATCACATCGACATCGCCCACTGGGGGATGGGCTGCGACGAAACGGGTCCGGAGGAAGTGGCCGGCGCCGGCCTCTTTCCGGCCGACGGCCTGTGGAACGCCGCGGTCGATTACGACTTCACCTGTACGTACGCCGGCGGCGTGACGATGCGCGTCGCCAGCAACAATCACTGTCGACAGGGGGTGCGATTCGTGGGGGATCGCGGCTGGGTCCACATCACGCGGAGCGGCCTCGACGCCTCTCCGAAGAGCCTGTTGAAGGAGAAGATCGGGCCTGACGAAATCCACCTGGCCCGGCCCTCCGGCGACCATCGCCAGGGGCACCGGCGTGATTTTCTCGACTGCGTCAAGAGCCGCGCCCGAACGATTGCGCCGGTGGAGGTCGGGCATCGCTCCGTCATCCCGGCCCACTTGGGGAACATCGCCATGATTCTCGGCCGCAAGATTCGCTGGGACCCCGAGAGGGAAGTCATCCTGGATGACCTGCCCGCCGGCCGAATGCTCAGCCGGCCGATGCGCAGTCCCTGGCATACGTAAGAGAGCGCCCCGGCGGGGTGCCATTGATATGAAGAAGGAGTGACTCATGAGAAGACCAACAGATTCTGTACCTGTCATCATAGCGATTGTGATCTTCGCGATGATTGCCGCGCCGCTGTCCGCGGCCGAGACGAAAGCGCAGCGGGACGCACGCATGAAGTGGTGGCGGGAAGCGCGCTTTGGGATGTTCGTTCACTGGGGGCTCTACTCGGGTCTGGCCGGAACGTGGAAGGGCAAGCCCGTCGGGACGCGGGGCGGGATGGAGTGGATTCAGCAGCGCGTCCGCGCCGACACGTGGGAATACGCCCATGAAGCGGTGCCGAAGTTCCGTCCGAAAGAAGGCTTCGCCACCGAATGGGCCAGGCTCGCCCGGGAGGCCGGCTGTCGCTACGTGGTCTTCACGACCAAGCACCACGACGGGTTCTGCCTGTTCCAGTCCGAATACACCACCTATGATGCGCACGATCTTGTGGGCCGGGATCTGTGCAAGGAGATCGTCGATGCCATTCGCGCCGAGGGCCTGAAGGTCGGTTTCTATCACTCGGTCATCGACTGGCACCACCCGCAGTACGACTACGTCAAGGCCGATCAGTTGCCGCATCCGCTCAAAGGCAAGCCTTCCCCGAACGGCCCGCGCAACCACGACATCTACGTGGATTACCTCCACCATCAGGCCCGCGAGATTTTCTCGAACTACGGCACGCTCGACATCATTTGGTGGGACTACTCCAAGAAGGGCAACGAAGGCCCGTTCTGGCGTTCGGATGAGCTGATGGCGATGGCGCGTCGGTTGCAGCCGGGGGTGATCTCGAACAATCGCCTGTATCACATCCCCCACATCGAGAAAACGGATTCCGTCGGCCGGCTGAAAACGTGGAAGCCCGAACAGGGCGACTTCACCACGCCGGAGCAGACCATCCCCTCGACCGGCATCCCCGGCGTCGACTGGGAGGTCTGCATGACCATGAACACCACCTGGGGATATTCGGACCACGACGGCGCCTGGAAATCCGACGAGACGCTGATCCGCAACCTCATCGACATCGTCTCGAAAGGCGGCAACTACCTGCTCAACATCGGCCCGAAGGGCGACGGCTCCGTTCCCGCAGAGAGTGTCGAATCGATGCGGGCCATCGGCAAGTGGATGGCCGTCAACGGCGAAGCCATCCATGAGACGACCGCCAGCCCCTACGAAAAGCCCGCATGGGGCCGCTACACCGCCAAGCCCGGGAAGCTCTACGTCCACGTGTTCGACTGGCCCGAGGACCGTATCCTCCGCGTGCCCGTCAAGACGTCGCAGGTGACGAAAGCCTATTTCCTTGCCGACCCCAAATGCCAGACGCTGACGCTGCAGAAGTTGGCCGGCTCAGACACACTTGTCCTGAAGCTCCCCGAGCAAGCCCCGGACCCGATCGCCTCGGTTCTCGTCATCGAGCATCGGGAGTAGTGCGAATTGGCACGAATTATGTCTGATTTGCGTGTGTGTTGTCATCCTTCGCCTGCGGCTCAGGATGACAAACGCTCAAGAACTTCTCCGAATTCGTATTACTCGCTGCTGACATTCAAGCCGATCTGGACGTTGCCTTTCGATTGGTTGGTGATCCGTTTTGGGCCGGTGAAGACGTTCTCGGCAATGACGGCGCGCGCGACTTCTTTTCCCAGGTCGATCTGCGGCCGGTTCTGTCGGAATTCACATCCTCGAATCAGAACCGTGCCGCTTTGGGCCTGGATCGCCGGGCGGCTGCCGTCCTTGCCGCCCCATTGGGTGAACGTGCAATCGCTGAAACCGACGGTTCCTCTGCCCTCGATTTTGGCGATCTGGTTGCACGGGCCCCAGAACGCGCAGTTGGCGAACCGGACGCTGCCCCTGTTGGCCGGGCCCACCGCGATCATCGTCGGATCGGGCCCATGGAACGAGACGAACTCGCCGTTGGTGATCAGCAGGCCGAAGGGGGCGCACTGTTCGACGACGAGCGCCGTGTAGCAATCGTCGGCGCCGATGCCGAGGAAGTTGCCGTTGCAGAGGCCGGCCTTGCTCTTGATGAACTTGTAGCCGATGTTGTAGCCGAAGCAGAAGGTGTTGTAGACGTACTGCCAGTCGGAGCGGCCGAAAATGAACGCTTCGCCGTGTTCCATCTGCCAGCGGAAGAGCTTGGGCTTCATGCTCCACCAGGGGTTGAAATGCACGTTCTCGATGCGGCCGATGTCGTAGATGCTATCGACGAGGACGCCGCGCCGGATCGGCTGGCCGTGCACGTCGCGGATCAGGTGACGCTCGTTGCGCGTGGCGTCGATTCCGTTGTAGGGATTGAGCATCTCGACGGCCAGGACCGCGGGGTTCTTGCCCCGCATGGCGATGGCCCACGGATACGGCTCGGGCACGTCGTCGACGTTCTGTCGGGGGTAATAGAGGACGACGCCTTTGAGCGTGCTGTTGGTGTTGAGGGTGATGAAGGCCGGTCCGTCCTCACCGCCCGATCCCTCGGTGATCAGGAAAGTAGTGCCGTCGTCGGTGGGCTTGGGCAGGCCCCGGTTGCGGATGCCGTTGTGGGCCGGGACCGATTGCCACATACCGGCCAGCGTCACGGCGTTCGGTACGTTGAGATGGCCGGCGAAGAAGTAATTGCCGCGCGGAGCGTAGACGAACCCGCCGTTGGCGGCGGCAGCGGCGTCCAGGGCCTTCTGGAACGCCGCCGTATCGTCGGTCTGGCCATCGCCGACGGCTCCGAACGTTCGGACGTCGAATCGATCCGGCGTCGCAGCTTGTGCTGGTTCTGCGGCTGACGCTCGCGGCGCGCAGACAACCGAGAGAGCAAGAAGAAACATGCCACATTGAGTCAGTACCCTTGGTGTGGAAAATCGGTGATACATTCGTCGTACTCCTGTAGTTGATGAATCAAGTCCTTGTTAATTAGTAGAGTTTTGCAAAATGGAGATTAGGCTTATATTCTTCAAGGAAATCGTT
>CAYPZL010000228.1:0-7837 GCA_964415045.1 uncultured Pirellulales bacterium
CAATGGACCACCTACTGGCCCAAAGCCAACGTGCCCTAAAATCTGCACAGACACCGACACATGCCGTCTTGACGAAAATGTACCGGAGATCGTATAATCCATGTCTGTGAGCGAACCCCATTTGTAGCATTTGTCGGGTGTGCCGTGCACACCATTTCCGCTGCCAGATTTTTGCCAACGTCACGGGTAGAGTGGGTTCTTAACCCACGCGTGAAGACCCGCATGCAGCACGGCGCGGAACGAGGGCTTGCCTTGCACGTCTTTCTCCGACGGCGTCAGACTTTGAAGAACACCTTGTGGCGGTAGAGGAACCAGAGGACGAGCCAGCGGGCCATCAGGGCGCCGAGGGGCAGGACCAGCGGCGCGACGAGTCCCGCGTGTTCGGAGAGGCCGGCGAGAAAGAAGCGGGCGATGCCGCCGAAATCGACGAACCGCTGGAGGAAATAGATCGTGATCCCGTTCATCCCGATGACCACGAAGAACAGCGACCACTTCGTGTATCCCTTGACGTCGATGACCCAGTAAAAGAGCGCCAGCAGCAGCAGGCTCCAGCCGCCGGCAAACAGCACGTAGGAGCTGGTCCAGAGGATCTTGATGATCGGAAAGGCCAGCCCTCACAGGGCCCCGGCGGCCAGGCATACCACGCCCGCGCCCGCCAGGCCGGCGGCCTTGCGCGAGCCGGAGCGATTCGAGCGCAGCCAGTGCCCCGCCAGCGCGCCTAAGAGTGCGGTGCAGATGGCCGGGAAGGTCGAGAGCACGCCTTCGTTGTCGCCGTGTCCGTAATAGAGCTTGCCTGGAATGAGCTGCTGGTCCACATAGGACGACAGGCATCCCTCGGGCGTCAGGTCTCCCCTGCCAACTCCCGGGACGGGCACGAGCATGGTCACGCCCCAGTACAGCAGCAGGACGACCGCGATGACAAACGCCTGCGTCCGCCATTTCGTGTGGATCACCAGCAGGGCCGCGAAGAAATAGCACATTCCGATCCGCTGGAGCACGCCGGGCCAGCGCATCTCGGACCAGTTGAAGCGCAGCAGGCCGTTCATGATCAGGCCGATGAGGATCAGCGAGGCCGTCCGTTTGACCACGTGCAGGTGAATCCGCGCCAGGCTCTGCCCGCGCTCCCGCCGGCGCGAGATCGAAAACGGAAGCACCACGCCGACCAGAAAGATAAACAGGGGAAAGATCAAATCCTCGAAGCGGAACCCTCCCCATTTGACGTGGTGCATTTGCTGTTGAATCGTCCGCGTCACCGGGTGGTCCCAGACCTCTGGGAGACTGGCAAATACAGCCCCCCCGCCGGTGATCCAGAACATATCGAAGCCGCGCAGCGCATCGATCGAAAGCACACGCCCGCCAATCGCTCGGCCCGCCTCGTCTGCCATTTCTCGTCCCCTCGTCTGAATCACGACATTCCCACCTTCCGGCCCACATACACACCGGCACCAACCCAACCGCCACAACATACCACCTGCCCGACCGTATTTCAACGACTGCGAGCAACGCCGTACGAAGAATGAGTGGTGTGCACGGCACACCCTACGTCTCGCTGCACGTGCCGCCGCAGCGTTCTACTGCGAGCCATCGCTGACGCGCCAGACCGGCGCGTTCAAGGCGGGAACGTCCCATTCGCTGTGGCAGTGATGGCACTTATCCATATCCGGCCGGCGCAGATTCCCGCAGTTGCGACAGCTTAGCAAAGCCACCCGGGGACGCGAGTGCCGGTAGGTGATGTAGGCGGGCAGGCCGAACGCCAGGGCCGCCAGGAACCACCGCCGCCGGGATCGACGCGACAGGCCGATCCGTCCCGCGTCCTTGACAATACGCCAGCCGAGAAAGCCCGCGAACAGCAACCCCGGAACCATGAACAGCAACGCCCAGAGAAGCTGAAAGAACAGATTCGTCTGGCGGTCGCGCTGCAATGCGACGAACGAATTCGGCATCAAAAATATCGCCCGATGCGTCGCACCCGCCTCAAAACTGTACGCCGTAAAAAACGACGCCAACGCCAACACCGGCGGATGAAGGCTCTCCACGAAGTATTTCGATGTGAGCCAGGGCGCGAACACAACTCCACTGCGCCGCTCTCCAATGGTACGACCGTCTCTGTCAAAGACGGCTACTGCCACAGACCCGTGCTGTCGCGACAAACTGGCCGTCATCAGGCCTGCATATTCGTTCTCCGACCGCTTGACGATCACTTCGACGTCACAATGAGACAGATCTCTGGGCTTCGGCGAGCCGAGCCCACTCCACGTAAGGGGAGCAGGAAGATGCCCCGCACGTGGGGTCAGCCTCCACGTTCTCAGGTCAAGCACCGCCACGGCTCCGGATTCGTCTATGATCGGTACGTAGGCGCCGCTACTGTCGATTCCATAGAGCACGTCCTGACCATGGGCCGAAGGGTAGTAGCCATGGACAGCACAGATTCCGAGTTCGGGCATAGACGTGATCCCCACCACACGCTCGCACGTGCCTTCTTCGAGGCGAGGTCCGCAGCGTACACGCTCCGCACCAAAATCGAGCGAGTAGAAGCGCAGGTGTTGGCGATCGAAAACCACTGCCTCATCCCACCGCACGCGGCAGAGCACGGGAGAATCGAAGTGGCCGAGGCCGTCTGTCCGGTCCTTCGCCATCGCTTCCGAACCGGCATAGAGCGCATTTCTATCGCTGCGCCGTACGAAGACGCCCTTTGGGGCGTCATAGCTCAGGCTCCACCGACCTTGCCAGAAATGACGGTGCAGGGAACCGCTGCCGGACTCGTTCGCCTCGAAGTAGTGCCTGAGGCCCGCGCGGTGAAAAAAGGGGAAGCCCTTGGAGTGGACCCCGGCGTGCACGAGGAAGTCGTGCCCGGGGTATACGTCCGCCGGCCGTTTGGCCGGGAATTCGTATTCGCATCTGACCGATGCGTCGTCCGAAACAGCCAGCATCGTCCGGGCCATGTCCACATCCAAAGAATAACGCAGCCAATACAGCGACGTAAGGGTCAATATCAGGACCGTGACCCCGAGGGGGATTGACGCGAGATGCGGATACCTGACTTGGGCCAACAGATGCAACAGCGCGACCGCAACGAGAGGGACCAGCACAGCGGCGAGCGGTCGCCCCGGGCCCTTGGCGACGACGAGCGACGTTACAACCAAGACCAGCGGCCACGCGCGTAATGCGGTTGGGAATTTCTGAGCCTTCGGTGCAACCATCACGCCGAAGCAGTAAGAAGCGACACCAATCTCGAACAAAGCCGCCGACAAATCAACGTGATCGCTTGAGAAGAGCGGCATCGACCATCGTAGCAAACCGCTCATGAAAGCACCGGCAACCGCGAGGGCTACCATAGCCGTTATTATCCCCGCGAACATCACACCAACAACAAAGCGAGCGGCGACGATGAGCCCGCCCGGAGAACGAACCGAAAGCAACGCCACAGCATCGCGGTCGTGGCGCGCTTGCGCCCATCCGAAGGCAAAGAGACATGTACCGATGAGGATGGGCAAAACGACGAAGAGGAAAATTTGGAAGACCAAATATTCGTGCGGGTAGATGAACGCAAGCAGCGCAAGTAGAAGAAGGCAACCGATTCCGCCGATTGCGACGGCAACGAAACAGGGACCGTCGTCAGTGAATTGCCGCTTGATAAGACTCAGCAGTGTTCGCATCGTTCTTTTCCCGTCCTGAATCCTCCAATGACCGGGATCAATATAGTCGCTTCGATGTCCCGCTGTCAACCGTTAGATGTCACACGCAGCCGGCGAGGACGCGTTTTTTCAGGGATTTTTTGGCTCGGTGGAAGTTGACTCGGGCTCGGTCGGGTGTGGTTTGGGTTCGGGAGGCGATTTCGGTGTAGGGCAGTTGCTCGTAGCAGCGGAGGTGCAGGACGTCGCGCTGGCGGCCGCGGAGCTGCTCGACGGCGGCGGCGATCTGCTCCAGCATCTCGGCGCGAATCGTGGCGTCGAGGACGCTCTCGTCGGGCCCCTGCCGCTCGCTCGCCACGTGCCGGTCGCGGTACAAGCTGGACTGCTGGTGCCGGCGGCGCAGCAGGTTCTGGACCTTGGTCCAGGCGATGCGGTAGATCCAGGGCCAGAACTTCGCGTCCTCGCGAAGCGAGGCCAGGCGGGAGATCATGGCCAGCAGCGTCTCCTGGAGGATGTCCTCCGTGGCGTCGCGGTTGAGCGTGGTGCGAAAAACGAAGGGGTACAGTCGCTCCCAGACCAGCACGGCCAGACGGCCCATGCCGCCCTCGCTCCCGCCGCGCGCCTGCGACAACAGATCGATGTGTTCGTCATCCTCTCTCATTTTCATTCGCCTTTCCCATACCACCGGCTCGCGACTCCGCATCGCCGGCCACACATCCGCCGCCGAACCCGTCCCACTGACGGAGGGCCTCGTCCCGGTTCGGCCGGCATCGTCGTCATACACGGCCCTCGTTTGTAAAAGGCGGCTCTCGGGCCCACGGTAACGCAGATTCGGCGCGGAAACTCGCCCTACGGGGCGGGCTCGCTCTCGGGCTCCGCTTCCACCGCGACCAACTCCTGCTCGCTGCGCCCACCGTCAAGGACCCGCCAGGTCGGCGGGGTCAGCTCGGACACCTCCCACGGGCTGGCGCAACGATGGCATTTCTCCATGTCGGGCCGGCGCGGGCGGCCGCAGTTGCGGCACGTTACCTGCGTCGTCCGGGGCCGCGTGAGCCGGTGGGTGAGAACCACCGGCAGCCCGAGCAGCAGCGCCCCCACGATCCACCACAGCCTTTCCTTGCGCGAGATCCCCAGGCGGATGCAGTCGCAGGCCACCTCTCCGGCACAAATGCCCGCCAACGCCAGCGACAGCAGGATGAAGGGCAGCGCCTCCAGGAAGCGACGCACGGGCCCATAACGCATGTTCCGGCTGGCCATCGCTACGAAGGAGTTGGGCAGCACGAAGACGCCGCGATGACCCGCCGCCGCCTCGATCCGCGATGCGGTGAAATGCGAGAGAAACAGCAACACCGGCGGGTGCATGCTCTCCAGGAGGTACTTGAGCCCCGTCAGGATTGGAGCGCCGGGCAAGTGGAAATACGCCGCCCGGACCGAACTCCAGCCGCGTCGTCTCTCTGCGTATCCGCAGGTCGTCGAGCCGGCCCTCACACGTCGGCCGTTGGGATCGAAGACGTGCAGCGTCAGCGCCGTGGCGTCGCGCGAAACGGCCGCGACCGCACAGCCGGCGTACGTTCTCTCCTCCCCCAGGAACACAGGCCGGAACTCGTAGGCAAACGCATCGGCGGGTGCCACGAGGTCTCGGCGCTTCTGAGGAAACAACGTCTCCGGAACCGGCAGCACGCCGGCGCGACCGACGATCTCGAGCGTTTCGCGGTCGAGCAGATCGATCCGCCCCGAGGCGTCCAGAACGAAGGTCCTTTTCGTGTCGAAACCGTAGGGAAACGGCTCTACCAAAGGAACGAGACGCGGACCACTCGGGGGAGAGCTGGTATGGAGCTTCATATACTCCTGGCCGTATATTTCAGCGAGCTCATTCAAACGTTCATCCGGGGTGTTGGCGTCCGCATCGCTTTGCGGCGGTGATTGGGACAAATCCCTGATCATCGGCTCTCTGAGATTCACCCATACGCAAGGCGTGTTCTTGCCCAGCCGGCCGATCTGCACGGGCCGGTTCGCAGTGTCTTCCCCGAACGGCGGGCCTTGCCGCACGGTCCTCTGAAACCAGTCGATGGCGAAGAAACGCCGCAGGCTGTGGTCGTACAGAATCCAGGACCGATTGAACTCCGTCGCCGCCAGCGGATCGGCGAAGCGGCCCAGCTTCTCGCCCGGCTTCTCGGCCATACCCTCGGGGCCGGCGTAGAGGGTGATCTTCCGCTTCACCTGCGTGCCGTCGGATTGACGTATCTTACGCGTGCCGCGGTAGACTATCAAACCGAGGGACCTGTCGAAGCGCACACGCACGCCACCAGGATCGGGATCCCAGGAGTAGACATGCGAACCCGGCTCCTCCGGCAGGCGGTTCTGCACGTACTGCACGAGGCCCAGGCCCAGTGCGCACGCTTCACCAACGCGCAGGTGCCCCTCCACGAAGGACGGAGAAGCAACATTGGGCTCGTTCCCCAATTCGCCAGGAAACAGATGCGAGGGATATATGCGCGGGCTGTCGATGGCCTCGGTCAGCACGACATGGCGCCCCAACTCGCAAAACCAGCGGGCCCAGAACAAACCCAGGCACACCAGGATCAGGACGAGCACGCCCGTGCCCACGACGTTCACAACCCTGTATCTTCGTACATTCATCGCCAACACCTTACAAAGCAGCGCTCGTATAGTTGGTCCAGGTCCGCACCAGCATGGCTCCTATCAGCAGCAGCAGGATGACGATGGCCTCGCCGCCGAAGCCTTTGGCCACGAACAGCGGCAGGGTCAGCACCAGCAGAACAAGGCAGCCCACCACCAGCAGAACCTTGTTGCTCGCCCAGCCCATGTACAGCCCCACGCAATAGCCGGCGAAGCCCAGCAGCGTGACCGTCGCCGATATCTCCACGATCATGCGCGTGTGAAAAGCCAGCGGCGGTGCCAACAGATGCACCAAAGCGACCCCCACCACGGCCACGGGGATAAGGGTCAGCAGTACGACGATCGCGCCGGCGGCGATCCGGGCCGCCAATATGCGGCTTCGCGTCACCGCTAACGTAGCCAGCAGCGACGAGATGCGGTTGGCCCGGTCCGAGTACATCTGGGCCGCACCCAGAAAGCAGAAGAGCACCAGCAGGCCCTGCAGCGTGAACGCCCCCAGCGCGAAGCCGGCGTCGGGCATATCCAGCAGCGCCGCGTAGATCATGATGCCGATGACGAGGAGGCTCAGGAGAGAGGCCAGCACCAGATACGTGATCTGGTCGTACAGCTCGCGTTTGATCAAAGTCAGCATGTCAGACCTCGCTTTCCGGAACGACCGGGGCCGATGCCGGTCTCGTACATTCGATGAAGATGTCCTCCAGGGACATCGGCACCTCGGTGCAGCTTTCCGGCCCGAACGTATCGAGAATCTTCTGCTTCCGGGCGTTCCAGTTGGCGACCGTGAGCACCATCTCGCGGCCCCGGTCCTGGCGGTTGATGATCTCGGTCAGGTACAGGTCGGGCGGCAGCTCCTTGGGGAAAATCACGCGGAGCTTGCGGACGCGGTCCTTGAGATCGTCGAGTTGGCAATCGACCACGATCTTGCCGGCCATCAGAATCCCCACGCGGTCGGCGATCCGCTCGACGTCGCTGAGGATGTGGGAGCTGAACAGGATGGTGCGGTTCTGCTTCTGGATCAGGTCGATGGCCAATTCGAGGAATTGCCGGCGGGCCACGGTGTCCAGGCCCAGCGTGGGATCGTCGAGGATCAGCAGTTCCGGCTCGATCGCCAGCGCCAGCGCGAGATTGAGCTCGGCCCTCATGCCGGCCGACAGTTCTTTGACCCTGCGGTCCATCGGCAAACGGAACGTCTCGATCAGGCGCCCGAAGAACTCGTCGTCCCACTGCAGCGAGAGGCCCTTGCACAGGTCGATGAGCCGCCGAACCCTGTAGTTCTGGATCAGGTTGTGTCCCTCCGCGACATAGCCGATCCGGCCGTGCGTCTGGGCCGAGAGCCTTGTCGAATCCTGGCCCAGCAGCGCGGTCCGGCCCCGCGTCGGCGGCTCCAGACCCAACAGGATGCGGATCATCGTGGTCTTTCCCGAGCCGTTGCGCCCCAGCAGGCCGTAGATGCACCCGCGCGGAACCGTCAGATCGATCCCGTCCAGCACGCACCGGCCGCCGAAATACTTCACTAAACATAAATCTGTAATCCACCGGCTATGCCGGTGAGAATTGAAAAGGCT
>CAYPZL010000229.1:0-7769 GCA_964415045.1 uncultured Pirellulales bacterium
GAACCGATGGAGAATAGTCCTTGACAACCGGCAGCCTTTCATGAATAGGATGGGCGTAAGCCCATGCGGACGATTTTTTTTTGATTCCGGTCGCATTTTGGGGGTGGGCATGTCTATATGGCAGAAGCGCTTCTGTTGTTTGGATCGTTCGTTTTAAATGGTTGTGTCCCGAACAAAGGAGCAGAAATGCCGGTTTCGGCCTTGAAAACGCATTCTGTCAGGAGTCTCCCAGTGCTCCAGTCCGACGGTGAGCTGGTTCATGCCGTGCTGGGCGGCGACCGGAAGGCATTTGCCCTTCTGGTTCGGCGCTACGAGCAGTCGGTCCGCGCCGCGGCGATGTCCGTGCTGCGAGATACTCATCTGGCACAGGACGCCGCGCAGGATGCCTTCGTCAAGGCCTACGAGAAACTGGGCAGTTTGCGGCGGGCCGGAGCGTTCGGCCCGTGGCTCCTGAAGATCGCTCGCCGGTGCGCGCTGGACATGGCGGGCGACCGGCGCGAGGCGGCATTGCCCGACGATGACATCGCGGCGGCACGACCGGCCGGTCTGCTGGACGAAGACAAGGAGCTGCTGCTTGCGGCGGTTCTCGAACTTCGGGAGTCGGAAAGGCAAGTCGTGACGCTTCGGTATTTCGGCGGTTACAGCGTCAAGGAGATCGCCGACATCGCCGGGCGCAGCGTCGGGACGGTGACGAAGCAGTTGTCCAGGGCGCACAGGCGCTTGCGTGTGCTGCTCAAGGAGGCTTGAGCTATGAGCGATAAGATCGAAAACAGACTGCAGGATTTGGGCCGCACGATCGGTACCGATGAAACGATGGCGCCGCGCGTCATGGCCCGAATCGACAGAGCTCTCGGTGACCAACCTTTCAAAACGGGAACAATGAAGCGTGAATTCCAAGTCAGGAGATTGGTCATGAGCAGGGTAAGCAAGTTGGCCGCTGCGGCGGTGATTCTGATCGGTGTGGTCGTTGGATTCCAGGCATTCAAGGGGACCGGCGGTGTGAGCTGGGCCCAGGTTCTGCAGCAGGTGGCCGCGGTCCGGGCGGTGACGTATACGCTCCAGGCAACGGAGGAAACGCCTCAAGGGCAATCACTGGACATACGCATCGAGACGATTCAGTCGAGCGAGCGCGGGATCCGGATGGACGCGTATATTAACGACGAACTGGTCAACCAGGCGTTCACCCTGGTGGACGAAGGGCTCTTTGTCACCTTGATGACAGGACAGAGGCTGTACACCCAGGTCGCGCTCACCGAGGCGCTCTGCGAAGAGGTGCAGCGCAACAGCGGCGATCCGAAGGCCATCGTCGATGAGTTTCTCACGGGCCCATACACGGAGTTGGGGCGCAGCGAGATCGACGGCATCGCGGTCGAGGGGGTGGAGTCGCAGGACGTCGCGCTGGTCCCGGCGTTCCTCAGCGGGCCGATGGGCCGGCTCTCGGCGGGATCGGAGATGCCGGACGACGTCGTCGGACGTTTGTGGGTGGATGTCGCGACGGGCTGGCCGGTGAAGATGACCCTGGATATCGCCGGCACCGACGGCGGGAGCGAGACCCACGTCGTCGTCACCGACTTCCAGTGGGACGCCCAGATCGCCCCGGAGGCCTTTTCGCTGGAGATTCCCGCTGACTACCAGCCTCTGGCACGCGTCGATCTCGGGCAGATGGAACGCGGCGTGCAGATGGTCGAGGCCCTGGCTTACTTTGCCGAACTGAGCGGCGGGACCTATCCGACCAAGCTGACGCCGGTGGATATCGTCGGTGAAGTGGGCGCGATCTATGAGAAGCTGGATGCCGCCGGCGCCACGCCGGAGATGGATGACGATATGCTCATCAAGCTTAAGTATGCGGCCACCTACGTCCGCGAGTTGGGCGACCAGGGCAAAAAGCCGGCGTACTACGGCGACACGGTCACGTCGGCCGATACCGGTAAGGTCCTGCTGCGGTGGAAGCTTGATGACGGCCGCTACCGCGTGATCTTCGGCGACCTGCGCATCGAAGATGTCAGCGGGTCGCGCCTGGCGGAGCTGGAGGCGAAATAGGGCTCCGCGCAAATGCGATGACATAGCTGTAACAACGGGGCCGATCCGACCGGATCGGCCCTGTCGGCTTTCGGCCAGGGGGTCAACTCTTGACACTTGACACGTCGGTGTTTTTGCGAGGGGGAATCACGGCGGTGCGGCACTTGTATCGACAGTCGCGTTCGAGCTTGCGAAGCTTTGCGGACTGCGGGCGAGCCGTTCCAGCGAGGAATTCTTCTCCCGGGCCGTGTAAAGAATGGCAAACAGTCTCAGCATTCTTTCGTGCTGGATCAGGGTATTCGCCCAGACGTGCGCAAATTCCCTTACGCCGCGCACCTCGCTTTCGCCAAGGGCCTTCACCAGGTCTCGGCTGTATTGAACGAGATCCTGACCCAGCAGCTCCAGAAAAATCTCTTCTTTGGTGTTGAAGTATTTGTACAGGTTGGACCGGGTAAACTTCGCCTCTTTCGCAATCAGGGCAAAGCTGATGTCTTCAAACGCGCGCTTCTCATAAAGCCGCGCCGTCGCCGTAACGATCTCGGATACCCGTCTCTTGTCGGCGGATGTTCTCCTTTTTCGCGAGAATTTTGCGAAACCCGACCCCCACGGCGTACGAAGGGGTACCCGACGTCAGCCTCACTACGACGGGCACCGTGACGTACAGAAGACAAAGAAGAAACACGGTGCCCAGCGACATCGACGTGCGCAGCAATCGCTGGCTTCGAGCGTTCATCTCGGGGATCCTTGACGACAGGCGCATGCCTGTCCGGTTTCTTGCGGTACTTTGTTGCGCCCTTGCGGACTTGATGGCCCGCATTCGAACTGCTCGCGGACCAGTGTAGCCTTGGGCTGTTTTATGGCATTTCGGCTCCCTGTCGTTTCACGCGAGCGCAACGGAACGTCCCGGCCTTCAGACTCAATCGCCCGAGCCCCCGAGGTTTCGCCGCACGCGGATATAACTCCTTCGCATCTCCACACCGTCTATCATAGCAACCCAGTGCCGTCCGGCCAAAGCAAAAAAACGCGCCCCGTGTGATGGGGAGAAGGCAAAAGCGGCGCGGAGGTGTCCCTTGCTGGTCTGCCAAGTGGGCGGCTTCACAACGCCGCTACGCTCGGCAAGCCCCCACGCGTCGCTTTCGTCGCAGGCACAGACCGCCGGCGGCGAGAAGCAGTACGGTAGCCGGTTCCGGAACCCAGGCGAAGTCGTCGAAGTACATGGTTGTGTGGTCCGAGCGTAGAACGACCTTGCGGACCCGGCCCGATTGTGCGCCAGGTATGCGATCGTCTGTTCCTCGCCCGCCGCGTCCTCGCCGACAACCTCGACGCTGAAGCTGTAGGTTTCCGGCGGCTTGAAGCTGAACCACAGTTCCTGGACGCCGGTCGGCTTGAGCCCCGTATCGTTCCACCAGATCACGGCGCCGCGTCCGTCGCCCGGGGCGCGCAGTTGAAGTGCCTTGTCGGCTTCTCCCGGCGGAATCTTCACGTATCCATACCGATCCTCCGTCAGGTCCTCAACCGCAGAAAAACCCACGCCCACGCCCGGAGCGGACTTGACGTCACTTCTCTGTTTTAGGCCACGTCCAATAACACAAAGATCGATGCGAAATACCAGCTTTTTGTATGAAACCAACCGAAGGTGGAGCCCCACATACCGCGTTGCGGAGTCCGAGCTGCTGCGCTGAGCTTTTCCTGGCCGGGCCGGCGGGCGTGCGGGCAGGTCGTTCGAGCAATAGTGCAGAAAAGCGGGGCCGCTTGCCGATATAAACTGTTGTCGGTTACTGAGCGGGGAAGGTACCGGCACTTGAAACACGGTTATTATAGGACATCCCACAGGAGCGACGGTTGTGAAGAAAAAGAAACGATCGCGAAAGAAGGCTGCCGGGCACCCGGGCTTTGGGGCCGGCACCAAAGCGGCGTTGCAATGCCTCGGCGTCGGGCTGTGCCTCATGTTGCTGTTTAGCTGTCTGAGCTTCGATATCGGCGATTGGCCGAGCCGGTATAAGTCGCCTCAGAATGAGCCGGCGGCGAATCTGTGCGGCTCGATGGGCGCGTTTGCCGCCTACTACCTGCTGTACTACATCGGCCCGGGCGTATTCGTAATTCTTGCAGCGGTAACGTGTTACTGCGTTGCAAAGCTGGCTCGGCGCCCGGTCGGACAGCCGGTGTTTCGCATGATCGGGCTGATGCTGCTGACCGTGGCCGGCTCGTGCACCTTCTCGTTCTTCTGGCCTCACAAGGTATATCTCTTCCCGATGGGCTCGGGCGGCGTGTTGGGCGTCTCGGTGGGTGCGTTTCTCAAGCAGAATTTCGCGACGCTGGGGACCTTCATCCTGGTCTCGGCGACGTGGGTTGTGGGTCTGGCGCTGTTAGCCGACAGTTTGATCGTGGGTCTGCTGGCAGGCGTGGGCGTGGCGGTCCGCCGCGTGCTGGGGGTTGTGGTTCCGGCCTGCGCGGTGGCCCGGCAAAATTCCGAGGCCCTGAGCGATATTTGGCAGAGGCTCAGCGCCCGGCAGAAATCGCTGGCCGCGCGGGCGCGGGAGGCGGCCGAGCATGTGATGGCCCGGGAGCCCGAGCCCGAAGAGCTTGAAGCCGAGGAGATTGAGGCAGAGGTCGAGGAGGCCGTCGAGAGGCGCGAGCCGGCTCCGGCCGCACGGCCGGGCATCGTCGAGGTCCGCCAGCGGCGCGAGCGACCCCAGGCCAAGCCCGCCTTCGTGCAGCCCTCGTACGACGATTACACCATGCCCCCGCTCGATTTGCTGGAGGAGCCGGAGTACGGCTACGCCGCGGTTCAGGAAAAAGTGGTCAAGTCCAAGGCCGCAGCGCTGGAGAAGCTGCTCGGTGAGTTCAACATCAACGCCCGCGTCGTGGCCGCCGAGACGGGACCGGTCGTGACCATGTTCGAGCTGGAGCTGGCCGCCGGGGTCAAGGTCAGCCAGATCTCGAACCTCGCCAACGATATGGCCCGGGCGCTGGGCGCCGGGGCGGTGCGCGTGGTAGCTCCCTTGCCCGGCAAGCACACCATCGGGATCGAGGTGCCCAACAGCGAAAAAGAAAAGGTGCGGATGAAGAGCATGATGGAAACGGCGGGCTCCAAGCCGGCGAAGATGCAGATCCCGCTGTTCTTAGGCAAAGATTCTTCGGGCGAGGCGCTGGTCTCGGACCTGACGAAGATGCCGCATCTTCTCATCGCCGGCACGACCGGCTCGGGCAAGAGCGTCTGCATCAATACGATCATCGTCGGAACGCTGCTGACCAAGCGTCCGGACGAGGTGAAGCTGATCTTGATCGACCCGAAGATGGTGGAGATGACCGCGTTTAGCACGGTGCCGCACCTGATGTGCCCGATCGTCACCGAAACGCAGATGGCGGTGCAGATCCTCGAGTGGGCGACGGTCAAGATGGACGAGCGGTACGCCCTGCTGGCCGAGGCGCGCGTCAAGAACGTAGCCGAGTACAACAAGCTGGGCGCCGAGGAGATCATCGCCCGCTTCAATCCGAGCACGCCGGACGAAGAGGCCAAGATCCCCAAGAAGCTGCCGTATATCGTGATCATCATCGACGAGCTGGCCGACCTGATGATGACCGCTTCCAAGGAGATTGAGGCCTACATCGTCCGTCTGGCGCAGAAGAGCCGCGCCGTGGGCATCCACATCGTTCTGGCGACGCAGCGTCCGCAGGCGACGGTGGTGACGGGTCTGATCAAATCGAACATGCCCTGCCGCATCGGTTTCCGCGTCGCGGCCCGCATGGACAGCCGGATCATCCTCGACCAGAACGGCGCCGAGACGCTGTTGGGCGAGGGTGACATGCTGTTCCTCAAGCCCGGGACCAGCGACCTGATCCGCGCCCAGGGGACGTTCCTCGACGAGATGGAGATCCGGCGGATCGTCAAGCACCTCAAGGAGGTGGCCGAGCCGCAGTTCCATCCGGAGCTGACGCAGTTGAACAAGGTCAGCGCCTCCGACATGCCGCGCGATGAGCTCTTCGACGACGCCGTGCGGGTCGTGCTGGAAACCAAGCGCGGTAGCGTCTCGCTCCTGCAGCGGCGCCTCAGCATCGGCTACGCCCGCGCCTCGCGTATCATCGAGATGATGGCCGGCGCCGGCATCCTCGGCGAGTACAAGGGCAGCCAGGCCCGCGAAGTGCTCATGACGGCCGACGAATACGAGCGCATCCGCGAGCAGATGGACGCCGACGCCGAAGCGGGCTTCGCCGACTTAGCCGACGACGACGAGGAAGAGGTCCACCAGACCGTCTACGCCACCGAGGGCCAGCAAGGCTACATCTCCAGCGCCGCCGACGAAGACGACGAGTAAGCCGCCCCATTATGTCATTCCTACGCAAGGGCCTGTCGAAGAAGTCGTCTCGGGGCGTTTGAGACTGCCACGCGATTCTTCGAATCGCTCGCTGTGACACGAAAGGGGGATCGTTTGTCATTGCGAGGATCGCGGCGACGAAGCAATCTTGCGTTTGTCAACAGGCCCGGAGGCAAGGATCCAGAAAGGGTCCGTCTGATACGGATTGAGCGAGGCTCTTGCGCGTCTGGAGCACCTGACTCTTCAGCGCCCGGGAACGGCCACACCGTTATCCGAATCGGCCGGACCCGATGCGGTCTTCGTCTTCCCTCGCCACCTGAGAAAAAACGCCGTGACGATCGCGAGTGCGCAGACCGTTCCTGCGAGCATAAGCGACCAGATATAGGACGAAGGCTCTTTGTCCTTGACGAGTTCGAGAAAGTACGGATGGCCAGTTCTCTTTGCTCCATCTTCGTCCGTGTATTCTGCAGCCTTCGCCTGACGAAAGTATCGGCGCGCCGCTCGTGTGTCCCCCGTCCGCCGGTGGTACTCGCCCAAGAGGAAGAGCACTCGAATTCGGGCAATTCCCTCGGGACCGGCCTGTAATTGCTTCTCCAGCAGCGGCAAAGCCTTTGCGACATAAGCGAGACTGGTCTGCGGTTCGTCCGCGTAAGCATATGCCATCAACCGCCAAAACCGACACCAGAACTCGCGGTCTTTCTGTCGTTGGGCGTAGACCTTCTCCAGCCACGCAAGTTTCTCCTTGTGGGTCGTCGGCTTTTGTGAAGCGTTGTAGTTGTCCTTCAGCCATAGAGACAGGCGGGCCTTTTCCTCGGCCGTTACCTTGTCGAAATCGTCACCGAAGGAAGCATAACCGCTCCCGGGACAGAACCATATCCACGACTCCTCTGTACTACTAACCTCAAACATCGTTAAGTTTTTGACAAAGATTCGACGTAAATCAATGTAACCTCCTGTCGTTGCAGTAGTTACGATAAGGCTTAGAAACGGAGTTTTTGGTTGCGGCCGAGCGCAGCGAGGCCGCGCTGGGAACGGCCAGAACACCTGATCGTACTTCGATGGCGCATCGTAAATGTAGCTGCCGTAACTGATCACATCGTGGACTGTGACCATTTCCCCACCAATGGGGTCGCTCTTCTTCACGGAAACGAACGTCGTCGCCCATGCGGGTACCGCGATGAGAACGACGATCAGAGTTCCTGTCACAAGTGTCTTCAGGTTCATCGCAAACCCCTTACCGCTAAGCGCCTGACGTGCGGCCACACTCCCGCGCATCAAGAGTCTCCTGATTGAGGAAATCCGCGTCTCGGTTGATGATCTCAAGATCGTGTGCCGACAGCAGTCCGAACGTCAGGTTTTCCTCCACCCATAGCTTTGATTATACTCAAGTTGACTGACTTTTTTGTGTTGGTTTTCATGCGGCCACCAGGAGTC
>CAYPZL010000230.1:0-7767 GCA_964415045.1 uncultured Pirellulales bacterium
GCACCTTGTCATAGACGCGGGCATCGTCGATCTGGCCGAGGAACGGGGCGTTGTGCCAGGGCGATTCGCCAATGCGGACGGGACCGGCAGCCGTATCGATGGGCTCGTCCAGCGAAGCCGCCGTAGCGTCGAGCTGGCCGTCCACGTAGAGCAGGGTGTCGAGGGCATCGGGGGTTCCGTCGTCTTCAAACGTCACGGCCACGTGATGCCAGCGGCCGTCGGCGATGTTTGTGATGCCGTAGTGGTATCCGCCGTTGACCTCCACACGCAGGCCGCCGGTGGCATCGGCGCGCATTCGCCACTTCTGCCCGGCCACGTTCTGGCCCCAGGACATGATGGTGCGGTTGGCCGTGGTGGTCTTGATCCAGGCGCAACAGGTACGCGGTGCGGCGCCGGTAATACCGGGATAGTCCGCCGCTTCGACGTAGACGTCGTCGGCGAACGTCAGGGCGGTGCCTTGATACCCGTCGGTCCACTGGGCGTCGCCAGAGACGATGCCATGATGGCCATGGCCCGACCAGTCGACCGCAGTGGCTCCCATCGCTTCATCCAGCGTCCACCAGAGAGTGAGATTCGGGTCCGTAACCGCCACCTCGGGCACGGTCGTGAAACTCCAGACGTCGCCCTTTAGCGGTACGGTCCCGGCAAACTCGTCGACGCGCCAGTAGTAGGTCGTATCAGCGGCCAGCGGACCGGGATCATACGTCGCATCGGCGGTCATGAATCCGCCGGCTACCGCGTCGTTGACCTCATCGAAACTCTCGCCGAAATAGACCGTGTGGAACAGCGTCCCGATGCCAATCTCCCAACTCAGGTCCTGCTCCGTATGCACGAATTTGACCTCGTCAGCCGGGGTGGGATCCCACGCAATGGCCGGACGGACCCAGAAGCTCCAGACATTGCCCTTCCAGGGGCTCTCTGCGTTGGTGTCATTGACCTCATCGATTCGCCAGTAGTACGTTTGCCCAGGCGTCAGTGCTTCAGGCACGCCGACGAGCTGCGAGGTGTCCGTCGTGGAACCGACGAATAGATCCTGGCTTTCCCGCGTGGCGGCGCTGACTTCCTCGAAGCTCTCACCCAGGTAGACGTCGTGCGACACGGCAAAGTCGCCCGCTTTCCAGCCCAGGATCGCCGTGGTGGCCTCAAGCATGGTTCCGTCGCGCGGATCGGGGCCGAAGGCTAATGGATACCCCTCTCCGGCACCGAGCCCTACGTGGGTCTGGAGCCACTCGCACACTCCCTCAACCTGGGCGTCGGTCAATGCGGTGTTGTACACCACGACCTCGGCGACGTCGAAGTCTCCCGCGGGGCTGTAGCGCAGCTCCCCCACGTAGAAGTTGTCGCTGACGGTGGTGAAAGAGCTCCCCGTGGCGCTGAATGCCAGGCTGAGTGTGCCGGTCGTATTGAGCCACATGTTGATGTTGTCGGGGTCCATTCTCGCGGCGTAAATGACATATTCGCCCAGCGGAAGATCCTGGTTCTTACCGCTGACGTATCCGTTGTTTTTGCGAACGGTCAGATCGAAAGACATATCAAAACAGTCGGCCCTGTCGCCGTCGGTGTAGGCGCCGAAGCCGACAGCCCGTTGGTCGGTGCCCCCGGTGACATCCACTTTCACAACGGAGAAGATGGTCAAATGCGTCAGGCCTGCGCCGCCGTTGAGACCGGGGGTCTTGAGCAATTCTTTGTCCTGGGGATTGCAATGCACAGTGCTGAAGGGATGGGAAAACACGGCCAGGTTTTCGCCTGATGACAGCGTCGGCCCGGCGAAATCGACAACGTCGGCTCGAGCATCATTGCCTTTTCCGCTCAGATCGGTCCAGACCCAGGTCTGGGGGTCATAGTGGATTTCCGGTCTTCTGAGCCACAGGCAAAGGTCGTCTTTGATAGTCGCGTCATCAGGAGACAGCGACGCGGCGTGGATGCTGCCGGCGAGCGCCGCCGTTACCAGAAGACAAGTCCAAAAACACGATTTCTTACTCATGATGCGTCCTCCTGCCAACGATGTGAAAGAACTTATGGACTATAGGCACAGGCCAAAACGAGGATCGTTTTCGCAAGTACGGGCTTGACTTGCGCGATTACACACGTCTGCGTTCTTCTGTCGGGGGCGGAGGAACGCCCCGCAACATCCCCACACGATGGATCCCCATGTTTCCAACCTCCTCCGTCATTCAGTGTCGGCACATTGCTTCTTATCTCTCATCGTCCGCTGCGGCCGTGACGAGAACGCGAACCTGATCCAGGGCCGAACGGGCGGACAACCTCAGGTCCACAGTCAATCGATTCTGACTGCACAGAATACTATCCTACTCTATTGTCGGTTTGGACTCAAGACGTCGGGCGGTTTGTTCTGGAAAGGTGGTTGTTGGCGTCGTAGTATAGCGGCGAGGCTGGGCGTGTGCGCCAGCCTTGACCGCATACAGGAGCCGGGGCTCGGACGGTCTTTTCGGACGAAATGAGAAGGATGATTAGGATATGAAGGCGCTCGTCAAGCGAAGTGCGGAAGTGGGGTTGTGGCTGGAAGATGTTCCCGTTCCCCAAATCGGCATCAACGATGTTCTGATCCAGGTCCTGAAGACCTCGATCTGCGGCACGGACGTTCACATCTATAACTGGGACGCCTGGGCCCAGAAAACGATCCAGGTGCCGATGGTGGTGGGGCACGAGTTCGTCGGGCGGATCGTTGAGATCGGCAGCAACGTGCATGACTTCAAGGTCGGCGACCTGGTCAGTGCCGAGGGGCACGTCGTGTGCGGCCACTGCCGCAATTGCCTGGCGGGCCGGCGGCACCTGTGCAACGCGCCCAAGGGGATCGGCGTCAACCGGGACGGCGCCTATGCCGAGTACATCGCCGTGCCGGTGACGAATATCTGGTACTGTGACACGTCCATCCCGACGGATGTGCTGAGCTGCTTCGATCCGCTGGGCAACGCCGGTCATACCGCCTTGAGCTTCGGCCTGGTAGGAGAGGACGTTTTGATCACGGGGGCCGGTCCGATCGGTTGCATGGCTGCGGGGATCGCCCAAAAGGTGGGGGCCCGACACGTCGTCGTGACGGATTTGAATTCGTATCGGTTGAAGCTTGCCGAGAAGATGGGCGCCACGTTGACGGTCAACGTTGGCGAAGGGACCGTCGCCGACGCGCAAAAACAGCTCGGCATGAAGGAGGGTTTCGACGTCGGCATGGAAATGTCGGGCAGTCCGCAGGCCTTGCGTGAGATGATCGGCAACATGGCCCACGGCGGCAAGATCGCGCTGCTCGGTATCCTGCCCCGCACGGAGATCGACTGGGATTTCGTGGTCTTCAACGGGTTGACCATCAAGGGCGTTTACGGCCGGGAAATGTACGAGACCTGGTACAAGGTCACCATGCTGATCCAGGGCGGGCTGGATATCACGCCGCTCATTACACACCGTTTCCACTATACGGAGTTCGAGAAAGGCTTTGAAGCCATGCGGTCGGGCAATTCCGGCAAAGTCGTCTTGACGTGGAGCGATTCCTGAGAGAAGGTGGTGGGCCAAGCCCCACCCCACGGCTCCCATCCAACTTTGTGAGATCAGGAGAACAAACGCATGTACGGAAATATGAAAGCGCATTTGTCGGGGCAGTTGGCCGAGATCGACCAGGCCGGCCTGACCAAGCCCGAGCGGGTCATCACGAGTCCGCAGAGCAACCGGATCGAAACCACGGGGGGAAAGTCGGTGCTCAACATGTGCGCCAACAACTACCTGGGTCTGGCCAACCATCCGGAGGTGATCCGGGCGGCCCGCGAGAGCTACGATAGGTGGGGTTTCGGCCTGTCCTCCGTGCGGTTCATCTGCGGGACGCAGCAGATTCACAAGGACCTTGAAGCGGCCGTCACCGAGTTCCTCGGCACCGAGGACACGATCATCTATGCCTCGTGTTTCGACGCCAACGGGGGGCTGTTCGAGACGCTTCTGGGGCCGGAAGACGCCATTATCAGCGACCAGTTGAACCACGCCAGCATCATTGACGGCGTACGGCTCTGCAAGGCCCAGCGACTGCGGTTCAACAACAGTGACATGAAAGACCTGGAGACCAGGCTCAAGGAAGCGCAGACCGCACGGTTCCGCCTGATTGCGACCGACGGCGTGTTCTCCATGGACGGGTACGTCGCGCGGCTGGACGAGATTTGCGACCTGGCGGACAAGTATGACGCCCTGGTGATGATCGACGATTGTCATGCGACCGGCGTGATCGGAAAGACGGGACGGGGCACGCCGGAGTATCGCGGGGTGATCGGACGCGTGGATGCGATTACGGGCACGTTTGGCAAGGCGCTGGGTGGAGCGAGCGGCGGTTTCACTTCCGGCCGCAAAGAGATCGTCGAGATGCTGCGCCAGCGCAGCCGGCCTTATCTGTTTTCCAATACGCTGGCGCCCGCGATTGCGTGCGGTTCGTTGCGGGCCCTGCAACTGTTGACGGAATCGACGCAGCTTGTGGACCGCCTGCGTGACAACACGGCCTATTTCCGGCAGCGCATCTCCGAAACCGGCCTCGAGGTCTTGCCGGGAGACCATCCGATTACGCCCGTGATGTTGGGCGATGCCGCCCTGGCCCAGGAAATGGCGCGCCGCCTGCTGGACAAGGGCGTCTATGTGATCGGCTTTTCGTATCCGGTGGTGCCCAAGGGACAGGCTCGAATCCGCACGCAGGTTTCGGCGGCGCATACGCGGGAAGACCTGGATTTCGCCGTCGAGAAGTTCGCCGAAGTAGCCCGGGAGCTGGGGCTGGTCTCGCCTTCGTAGCGTGTCCCGGCAGCCCTGTTGGATCAGCAACGGGCGTGAGAGATGACCGAGAAGCTCCGCACACTCGAACACAGGATGGTCGATCCGGTCGCGGCGAAGCTGGCGCCGTACGTCTCGGCGAACGTCGTATCGGCGCTGTCGCTTCTGGCGGCGCTGGCGGCCGGGATCGCATTCTGGCAGGGCAGGCCCGTCACCGGCGCGCTTCTGATTCTGGCCAACGGTTTCCTGGACATGCTGGACGGGTGCATCGCCCGCGCCCGCGGGACCGCCGGGCCCTTCGGGTCGTTCGTTGACAAGATCATCGACAAGTACGCGGACCTGATCTTCCTGCTCGGGATGCTTCTGGGCGGGCTGGCCCATCCGGTGCCGGCCGTCACGGCCATGGTCGGCATTCCGCTGGCCACGTACATCAACGCAGCCGTCGAGAGTCTCACAAAAGGGCAGGTCAAATTCCAGGAGAAATTCTCTCTGCGGTTCGTGAGAATCGTCATCCTGGTGATAGGGGGCCTCGTTCGGCGGACCCGCATCGCCGTCTGGCTGGTCGCGGCCGTCGTGGTCTACGCCGTCGCCGCCCGCATGATCCACAATCTGATCTATCTGCGGCGAGGCTCGAAAGAATAGGTTGCGGTGTGTTTCTCTCGGTCCAATCGCGGCGATTGACTCAGAGTGGCGGGGGTCTGCGGAGGTCGCGAAATCGAGATTCTCGGGGAAATCTCGGTTGAACATATTGGTCCTGCCGTGCAGAATGGCCGCGTTGAACGTTCGGTACACCAGTCACGTGATGAAGGGGCAATGTCCATGAATATCGTACTTATCATTCCCACCGGAATCGGATGTGAGATCGGAGGGCACGCGGGAGATGCCAATCCGGTTGCCAAGCTCATGGGGGCCTGCTGCGACAACCTGATCCTGCATCCCAACGTGGTGAACTCGTCTGATGTGAACGAAATGCCGGAAAATAGCTGGTATGTCGAGGGTAGCTGTCTGAACCGGTTTCTCAGAGGTGAGATTTATCTGGACCGGCCCCGCCTCAACAAGATTCTCATCGCCGTCAATAAGGCCGATTGGCAGTCGATCAACGCGGTCTCCGGCGCCAGAGCGACGATCGGCTCGAACGTCGAAATCGTCGAGCTGGAAAAGCCGCTGGCATTGATCGCACAGATGAAGAATGGACTGGCCACCGGGGAAGTGCTCAATTGGGAGCCGCTCGTCGAGCAGGTGAAGCAGTATGAGTTCGACGCCCTGGGAATCGCCACGCCGATCACAGTCGATGAAGCGACGCTGAGGAAGTACTTTGAAGTTGGCGGCGTCAATCCGGTCGGCGGTGTCGAAGCCGTGGCGTCCAAGCTGATCTCATCGGCTCTCAACAAGCCCGTGGCGCACGGGCCCGTCGATTACGCGATACCGGGATTTCATGAGATCGTGGATCCCCGAAAGGCCATAGAAATCGTCACCCTGAACTTCATCCACTGCCTGCTGAAGGGGCTTAACAAGGCGCCGAGGCTCAGCAATACCAAGAAGAACGGATCGCTCGGTGTCGAGGACGTCGATGTCCTGATCAGCCCCATGGGCTGTCTCGGGGAGCCTCACGAAGCCTGTCTGGAGCGGGGGATTCCCATCGTGGTGGTACGAGAGAACAAGTCGGTCCTGCACGAATATGAGGACGGCGATGAGCGATTCATCTTCGTGGAGAATTACCTGGAGGCGGCCGGTCTGATGATGGCGATGAAAGCGGGGATTGCCCCCTCGTCCGTTCGCAGACCGCTGGGGCCGACAAGCGTTCTTTCCGCAGGGATTGATGGATCGCAGGCGAACGCAAGGCCGGCAGAAGACAAGGGAGAGCGACGATATGAGACCCCGGTTGAGATTCCTGAGCGACGAACTGATTGAGCGGATCCTCGACGAGGCGTACAAACTGCTTGAGACCCGGGGCGTGACGCTATGTCACGACTCGTTGCCGGTGCGTTCACGATCCCCGTGAGTGAGATTGCATCATGATGTCGACACCTGCGTCAAACAAGGTGAGTTGCATTGTGTGAAAGCGGCGTTTGCATTGGAAAGGCAGTGTGCGTGGTCGATGAATCGAAACGTTGAAATCAAGGCAAAGGTGGACGACCTTGCGGCCGTGCGCGCCGAGGCCCAGCGTCTGGCGGACGAAGGCTTCGTTATCTTGAAGCAGGAGGACACGTTCTTCCAGTGCGAGCGCGGTCGGCTCAAGCTCCGTCGGCTGGAGGAGTCGGCGGAGGCTGAGCTGATCTACTACGAGCGGCCGGATGCGGCCGGTCCCAGAGAGAGTCGCTACCTCGTGCACCGCACGTCGGCCCCGCACGGCCTGTGCGCCGCGTTGTCGGCGGCGCTCGGTGTCGTCGGCGTCGTGCGCAAGCGGCGAACGCTCTATCTCATCGGCCCGACGCGCGTCCACCTCGATGAGGTCGAAGGGCTCGGCGATTACGTCGAGCTGGAGGTGGTATTGCAGCCGGACCAGGACGTCTCCGACGGTGTCGCCACCGCCGAGGACCTCATGCAGAAACTCGGGATCAGGCCGACCCAGCTCATCGAGAAAGCCTACATCGATCTGCTTGATGTCTGATCGCCGCCGGTCCGGGCCTACGAGCGCGAGCCGAAGTAGAAGCTGATCGTGCAGGTCAGACCGAGTCCCAGATGCGGCCGGTCGCGGTAGAGGCCCATCAGAAGAAGGGCCGCCAGGGCGATTGTCGCTCCCAGAACGATTGTCCCTTTGCGGTGGTTGACAAAGCCGGCGACGGAAGGAGCGAGATTGACGGTGAAAAGACGGGCGAAGAAGTACCCGCCCACCAGGCCGGCCAGTATCAGAATCCACGCAGAGCCGGCGGTCGCAAGCGTGGCGACGGCGCGAACGCTTCCCCGGGGAAGGTCCAGCGGTTCCCCGGACGGCGCGGGTGTCGATGGGAACGAAGCCCGCCCTGTACTACTAACCTCAAACATCGTTAAGTTTTTGACAAAGATTCGACGTAA
>CAYPZL010000231.1:0-7747 GCA_964415045.1 uncultured Pirellulales bacterium
CCGGGCTGCGGACGAGGGAGAATCTCTATTTTCTGCCCAGATCCTTCGCCTGCGGCTCAGAGCCTGCCCTGAGCATAGCCGAAGGGATGACAGCGGCCTATCATCCGACAGCTTTCCCTAATCCGGTTCGCGCATGCCGCCTTCTTTGCTCATCAGGCGACAGCCGTCTTTGACCAGGGTGTCTTGCAGTTCTCTGATGTGTTTCTCGTACACGCCTCGTGGCGTGGTTTTGTGTGCGGTGGCGAGCGCCGCGGCGGTGCCGACGGCCTGGCCCATCGCACAGCAGGGGCGCATTACGCGGGTGCCGCCGAAGGCAATGTGCGTGGCCGAGTGACATCGTCCCGCCATGAACAGGTTCTCGATGTTCCTGGAGTAGAGCGTTCGATAGGGAATGCTGGTCCGGCGTCCCTGGTACACGTGGATGCAGTCATTGCCCCGGACCCAGAACCCTTCGGGATGATGCACGTCGGGGCCCCAGTCCGTGAAGGCGACGGTGTCGTCGTGGACGATACGCTGGTCGTAATCCTTCTGGCTCATCACGTAATCGCCGACGAGTCGCCGGCTCTCGCGGACACCGGCCACGTAGTTCAGCCAGAGAAGTTCCCGCCTGAGGTTCTTCCGGCGGGTAGCGGGATTGTGGTTCTTGGCGTAGTTCCACAGGCCCAGCGAGATGCGGAACAGTTCATCGCGGATGTGCTCGGCGTCTTCGATCGTGTTCTCCATCCCGCCGTACTCCACCCACCAGGCGTGATGGACATGGCCGTTGATGTCATTGCCTGGGTTCCGGCCCTTCCCGCGCGAGGGCCGGTCGAAGTTCTCCGGACGGACGATCTGCCTGGTCCGCCGGTGCGAACCTACCGGCTCAAAATCGGACGAGGCTTTCCATTGATATGCCCACTCCGGACAAACAAACGGGACCGGCTCCTGGCGCTCGGCGAAAACGGCCTTGTAGAGACTATTGCCCATGGTGCGGCTGCCCGCCTCCACGGGCGCGAGGGACTCGTTGAACTCCGAGCGTGCTTCCTGGCCCATTCGATGCTCGGCCCCGGCGTAGTAGCCGATCCAGCCGTGTCCGGTCGTGTCGGCGAACAGCGGCGCGGAGAACCGCAGGCGCTGTCCGGTGCGGACGTCGATGGCGATGACGGAGGCGATGCGGGTCTTATCCTTCATGTTTACGTCGATGGCGCGTGTGTTGAGAAAGAGCGAGATATTCGCTTCGGCGCGGACGATTCTCTCCATCTTCTTCGAGTCGGCAAAACGGTCCCAGCCCTGCGGGGGGAAAAGCTCCTCCGTGATCCCCGTGACGTTGCGTCGGTCCGGCGGGTTGCCGATATAGCCCATGGGCGGGATCTCGATCTCCGAGGAGCTGTTGCCTCCGAGGACGGGCCGGTCCTGGATCAGGGCGACCTTGATCCCGTGGCGCGCCGCCGCCAGCGCCGCGCTCATGCCGGCCGGACCGCCGCCGACCACGACCAAATCGTACGCGCCCGTCTCTGCGACGTTCTGGCTGACACCGGCGTAGCGGAGACGTTGCCTGGCCAGTTCCTCTGCCTCATTCGCAGGCTCGAACCGGCCGCTGGCCAGCACAATCGCATCGCAGCGTCCCCACCAGCCGGTGGTGTCATGCAGGCGAAGTTCCACCGTGCCCTTTTCCAGGTCGAAGTTGCCGCCGTTGGCCCAGTGCCAAGTGTCGTGATCCGCCTTGCCAAAGACCACGGGGCAGGCCTTGCCGTCGATGTGCACCTCGAATCGGCCCGGCGAATGAGAGGCAAGCCAGTCGCGGCAACGTACCCAGAGAGTATACGTGCCGTCTTCCGGTATCGCGACCGATGTGACAGCGTCATCCACCGGCTTGCCCAGCCCAGTCGCCAGCAGGTAGACCGAACCCATGATGTCGATATGCTGGGGGTCGTTGGACCACGTCCCCGTGCTGTCCATCGATTCGGCTTCCTGCCAGATCACGTGACTTTCGGCAAGACAGGCGGACACTGATATGAGCACCAGAGACAAAATCGAACAGGTTTCCTTGACGCGCATCGCCGTTTGCTCTCTCATCTATTTGTTTTCGTTCCGTGTCCTGACTGCCACGACGTTCCGTGGCGCCGCCCAGTATCCCACAATCCCGGCCCCCGTGGCAAGGATCGCAGTACAAAGTCCTCATCCGGAATTTGCCGTATCCCGTGGGCCGCAGTGCCACAAAAGCGCTTGTCCGGGGGCCAGAGACCTTGTAGACTCGCGGAGGCGAATCCTTCGAATACGGCCGGAGCACCGAGAACGCCTGCTCCCGCAGAGGTCCTGGGATATGAAGAGTCGGTATTATCTGGTCATCCTGATTGGCGTGCTCGTTTGCATGGGGGCCGCAGCGGCCCTGCTGCTGATGAGCCGGCCCCGCCGGCCCCGCGCCCTCTACAAGGTGACGTTCATCCCCTCGCTGGGCGGCTTTCTCATGAATCCCCATTCCCTCAACGATGCCGGCCAGGTGGTGGGCGTGGCCGAGACGCCGACTCGCACGCAACACATCTTCCTGTGGGACAAGCAGCAGGGCTTTCGCAAGCTCGGGCGCTACGACGAGCCGCCTCATGCCGGGCGGTTGTGCATCAATAACGTCGGGCAGATCGTCGGCACAACCACCGACCCCAACGGCCACCGCCGGATCTTTTTCCGGGACGTGAACGATGACCGGCGGCAGATGCTCGGCACCTTCGGCGGCCATCATGCGGTCGCGCAAGACTTGAACGACAGGGGACAGATCGTAGGGTACGCCGAGAACGCCGCCCTGCAGCGGCGCGCTTTCCTCTGGGACCCCAACTCCGGCATGCGGGACATCGGCACGCTTGGTGGTGACCAGGCCGCGGCTCTGCGCGTCAATGAGGCCGGTCAGATCGTCGGATGGTCCTTGACGAAGAAGGGGACAATGCACCTGTTTCTGTGGGACTCGGTCGAAGGCATGACCGACCTCGGACCGTCCGGCAGCGGTCCCGCGCGCTGCTACATCAACAACAACGGCTTCGTCGTGCGCCGCTTCGGCACGACCGC
The DNA here is from genome assembly GCA_964415045.1 of uncultured Pirellulales bacterium. Taxonomy (GTDB): domain Bacteria; phylum Planctomycetota; class Phycisphaerae; order Sedimentisphaerales; family Anaerobacaceae; genus CAYPZL01. Next base: position 3,037 of record CAYPZL010000231.1, read on the forward strand.
CGGCAAGACCTACTTTGTCACCTGGACGAAAGAGACCGGCGCCCGCGAGCTCGATTTCGTCGGCGTCGAGTCGGCCGAGCCTTGCGCGCTGAACGATGCGAACCGGTTTCTCATTCGGGGCAAGCCCGCCCATCTGAAGCTGCTCGGCCGGTCCCTGCGCCGGCGCCAGGAGTGCTACCTCTGGGACCCGAACGATGGCGTCATCCCGCTGCAGCCGCGCGTGCCCATACCGGATCTGACCTATCTCAAGGTGACCGACATTAACAACAAAGGCTGCATCACGGCCATCATCCGAACCAGGGGCGCCGACCTGCTTCGAGCCGTCTTCCTCGAACCGGCGGGCTGATGACGGCTTCGTTGACTACAGTCGCCAGGGACTGCGCATGGGCCGGGTGAGCATGCGGTTGGCCTGGTCGTTGTTGATGAATTCTTCTCGTTCGGGGTTCCAGCGGAGCTTGCGTCCGAGGCGGATGGCGATGTCGTCGAGGTGACAGATCGTGTCGGAGCGCACGGCCGTCTCGACGGGGCAGATCGTCTGCTCGCGGCTCCGGACGCATTCCAGGAAGTTCCGCTTGTGGTTGTTGCTGACGGGCAGCCGCACCTCAGTCGAATCGAACGTCTCCTGCAGGAGCGATTTGGGCTCGGCGTCGATGCCGCTGCGCGAGACGATGACCCAGCCGTCGGTGCCGACAAAGAGCACGCCCACGCCCTTGTGCTCCAGGGCTTCAGACTTGAACTGCGGGAATTCGCGCAGCGTGTGACTTCTCTCGGTGTGGATCATTCGCACGCCGTTCGCGTAGGTGTGCTCGACCCACCACGTTGTCGGCGTGTCGCAGAGGCCGTCTTCGGGCAGGGTGCCCGTTCCCTCGATCTCCAGCGGGCCGGTGTCGTCGCTGCCGTTGCCCCACTGGGCGATGTCCACGTGATGAATGCCCCAGGCGCCGCTGAGACAGCCGAGGCAATAGTCGTGGATGTGCATCCAGTAGCCTGGTGTGCCTTCGGCGCGGGAGGCGGCCCGCTGGAAGGTGTAGTCGGACCATGGCGCCGGCCCCAGCCACATGTCGTAATCGAATTCCTTCGGGTCGGGCTTGGTCTGGAGCGGCTGGTTCGGCAGTGTTGCGCCGGGCACGGACCCGACGACAATGGTCTTAAGCTTGCCGAGGCGCCGGTTTCGCGCCAGCTCGCAGGCGAAGCGGAAGTCCCGGCTGGAACGCTGCTGCGTGCCGAACTGAAAGACGACGCCGTACCGTGTCACCGCTTCGCGCAGCGCCTTCGCGGCCGCTACGTGTACGTCGGCGGGTTTCTCCAAGTACATATCCTTGCCGTTGCGGGCCGCCTCGATCCCGACCAGGGCGTGCCAGTGGTCCGGCGTTGCGACACAGACCGCGTCGATGTCGGGTCGCGCCAGCAGCTCGCGGAAGTCGTGATACGTCGCGCAGCTTGTGTCCCCGTACCGCCCGTCCACGTGCTGCTTGGCCTTTTCCCTGAACGCGCGCCGCAGGTCGCAGACGGCCGCGACGCGCACGTCCTCCTGGGCCGAAAAACCGCGCAGGTGACCGCCGCCCATGCTGCCCACGCCGATGCAGCCCATAACGATCTTCTCGCTCGGCGGCGTGACGCCGGCGCCCCCCATGACCCGGCCCGGCACGAAGTACGGAAGCCCGACGGCGCAGGCGCCCGCGGCGGTTGTTCGCAAGAATTGGCGACGGCTGACAGCATGTTTCATGGCAGATTGGCCCTCTACTCTTTCACAATCGCAACAGCAATCCCCCACAGCGCGAATTATAACATCCGCAACGAGAATGTGCCACGCTGACAATGCCGGTTGAATTCGTCATGGTCCTTGGCGCCGAATCCTGGTACACTGGCGGCTCATGGATATGACCAACCGAAGAACCGACAGTTGTGTATGGGAGGATGTAACATGAACCGTCGAAAATTCATCGCAGCGTCACTGGCGGCCGGCGCTGCCGCCGTCGGAGCAAAGAGTACTCCTGCCCGAGGCTCGAACCGAGCCAGGTTCCGCATGAAGTATGCCCCGCACTTCGGCATGTTCAAGAACAGCGCAGGCCCGGACCCGATCGATCAGCTCAAGTTCGCCGCCGACCAGGGTTTTACCGCCTGGGAAGACAACGGCATGATGGGCAAGAACGTCGATTTGCAGAAGAAGATCGCCCGGACCATGGAGCGGCTCGATATGACCATGGGTGTTTTCGTCTCGTCGGGCGGTTTCGACAGCAAGGCGGGCGAGTTTGTCACGAGCACCTCGAGGGACCTGCACCAGCGGCTGCGGGCCCGCATGAAAGAGGCGGTCGAGGTCGCCAGACGCGTCAACGCCACCTGGTCCACGTTCGTCCCCGGCAATGTCAGCCAGAAGCTCGAGATGGACTATCAGATGGCCAACTGCGTGGAGAATCTCCGCGTGTGCGCCGAGGTGTGCGAGCCGGCGGGTCTGGTCCTGGTGCTGGAACCGCTCAACTGGTGGGCGAACCATCCGGGGTTGTTCCTGACGCGGATCCCGCAGGCGTATCTGATCTGCCGGGCCGTCAACAGCCCCAGCGTCAAGATCCTCGACGATCTGTATCACCAGCAGGTCTCCGAGGGCAATCTCATCCCGAACATGGATCGGGCCTGGGACGAGATCGGCTACTTCCAGATCGGGGACAATCCCGGCCGCAAGGAACCGACCACCGGAGAGATCAACTACAAGAATATCTTCAAGCACATCCATGACAAAGGCTATAAAGGTGTGCTGGGCATGGAGCACGGCGTCAGCGGCAAAGGGCAGGCCGGAGAGAAGGCGATGATCGAAGCGTATCGCTATTGTGACAGCTTTGAATGATCTTTGAATGGCCAAACGAAGGTCCTCGTCCGCTTCCTTGTCACCCCTGCGCAGGCAGGGGTCCAGGAACCGTTCGAGGAGGTCTGGATTCCCGCCTGCGCGGGAATGACAGTGATGTTTGCCGAATTCGATTCGCCATTCAAGGGGCGACAAGAGGAGCCGGCGCAATGCGGGCAGACAATCGAGAGGTTTGTGTATGAGTCAGGAAAGAAAGAAGACATCGAGACGAGGTTTTTTGAAATCGGCCGGCGGCGCCGTGGCGGCCTTCACCATCGTGCCGCGTCATGTTCTGGGACAGGGACAGACGCCGCCCAGCGAGAAGCTCAACATCGCCTGCGTCGGCGTGGGCGGTCGCGGTGCGGCCAATCTCAACGGCGTTCGCGGCGAGAACATCGTCGCCCTGTGCGACGTGGACACGCGCCGCGCCGGCAAGGCCTTCGAGAGCTTCCCCAAGGCCAGGAAGTACCGCGACTACCGCCGGATGCTGGACGAGGTGGACAAGGACATCGATGCGGTCGTGGTCGCCACGCCGGACCACACGCACGCGGTGGCGCTGATGGCCGCGATCAAACGCGGCAAGCACGTCTATTCCGAGAAGCCGCTGGCCCATTCGATTCACGAGGTCCGCGCCCTGCGGCGGGCCGCCCGCGAGCACAAGGTCGTGACACAATTGGGCAACCAGGGCCATTCCTTCAACGATATCCGCATGTTCTGCGAGTGGATCTGGGACGGCGCGATCGGCAGCGTCCGCGAGGTGCACGCCTTCTGCGGCTCGAACTACAGCCGGATCGGCGATCTGCCCAAGCTCAAGGAGAAGCACGACGTCCCGCCCGAACTCAAGTGGGATCTGTGGCTTGGGCCGACACCGTGGCGGCCGTATAATCCGGTGTATCTGCCGGGAAGCTGGCGGCGCTGGTCCGCCTTCGGCACCGGCTGCATCGGCGACTGGGTCTGTCACACCGTCGATCCGGTCTGGTGGGCCCTGGACCTGGATGCGCCGAAGACGATTCGGGCCGAGGCGATGGGGTACGATCCGAAGAAGCACGCCGAGACGTTTCCGCCCGGGACGAAGGTGACGTACGAATTCGCGGCCAGGGGCAACCGCGGCCCGGTCAAGTTGATCTGGTTCGACGGCGAGTGGACGCCGCCCCGGCCGCCCGAACTGGAGCCGGGCCGGGAAGTCCGCAAGACCGGCGGCATCGTCATCGGGGACAAGGGCACGATCATGTACGGTTCGCACGGGGCCGGCAGCGCCCGGATCATTCCCGAGGAGAAGATGAAGGCGTACCAGAGACCGCCCCAGACACTGCCGCGCGTCAGGAACCATCATGACGACTGGCTGAGTGCCGTCAAGACGGGCGGCAAGGCCGGTTCGCATTTCGACTACGGCGGCCCGCTCACCGAGGTCGCGCTGCTCGGCGCCATCGCCATCCGGCGCCTCGGCCAGAAGCTCGAATGGGACGCCGCAGCCGCGCGCTTCACCAACTGCCCCGAGGCCAACCAGTTCGTCAACCCGCCGTATCGACAAGGCTGGACCCTGTAACGAAGAAACCGAACGAGGCACGCGCGCAAAACACGCGCGTGCCTGCTCTCGATTCATATGCGTGGCAGCCTCTGAGCCGAGGGCGAAGGATCTGGCTCTCGAAGAAGGTCTTTCCCCGGCCGCAGCCCAGATCCTTCACTTCGCTGCGCTTCGTTCAGGATAGCAAACCGCCCAAAGATTAATGATAAGTAGAGTTTTGCAAAATGGAGATTAGGCTTATATTCTTCAAGGAAATCGTTGGTTTGATTTCCTTGAAGACGGAGCTTAATACCCCAGCGCGGCCTCGCTTCGCTCGGCCGCAACCAAAAGAGTGAAGGTATCCTCGC
>CAYPZL010000232.1:0-7718 GCA_964415045.1 uncultured Pirellulales bacterium
CGCTGGCCTTTGTGAAACATCGCAACGCCCGCGTTCTGGACTTCGACCGCGTGCTCACCGTCGATCACATCAAGAGCCTTTTCGCCACCTCGGAGAAGCTCGAGGCGATGGAAGGGTTCATGTTCATCACGACCAACAACAACGAAGTTCCCACGCCGGAGCCCCGCACCCCCACGTTCTTCGGCTACCGCACCGCCTACGACATCCTTTCGGACGCCCAGTATCGTCGCGCCGGCACGGTCACGTTCACCCCCAAGGGCGACGCCTATGAAGTGACGTACAACATCGACGGCGCCCCGGCCAAACAACCGGCGATACCGCGAGAGCAAATGGAGTACTTCATCGGGTTCGTCAAAGAGATCGCGGGGCTCGACGCCAAAGAGAAGCGCAAACCGCAGAAGGGCAAATTTCGCACGCGGCAGCACAAACAGAACACCGATTGGGAAGTTACCACGGCCGGCTCCACCGCGGGCGAACAGGTTCGACTCAAGCATGTTTCCAAATCCACGGAGCTGCGCCTGGGTGATCTCGGCCTGACGTCGGGGCAATTCGAGCAGTTGTCCCAATTTCCCCAGAAGCAGCAGGGCGTGTTTCTCGTCACCGGCCCCCGCAAGAGCGGCGTCACGACCACGTTGTACGCCCTCCTGCGCAACCACGACGCCTTCTTGAACAACATCAATACGATCGAGAAGCAGCCGTCGGCGACACTGCCCAATATTACGCAGAACGTCTTCGCCCTGACCGATACGGGAACGACCACCTATGCGAAGAAGCTCCAGGCCATGGTCAGAATGGGCCCGGACGTCGTCGGCATCGGCGAATGCGAGGACGAGGAGACCGCCAAGGTCGCCAGCACGGCCGCCACCGACGGCAAGATCCTCTACGTCGTCCTGAAGGCCGACAGTGTCATGCAGGCCCTCGGCAAGTGGCTCAAGATGGTCGGGGACCGCAGATTGGTGGCCGAGACCCTGCTGGGCATCAGCAACCAGCGGCTGCTGCGCAAGCTCTGCGAAGAATGCAAGCAGGGATACGCGCCGAACGCCGAACTGCTCAAGAAGTTCAATCTGCCGGCGGAAAAGGCCAAGGTCCTGTTCCGTCCCGGCAAGGAGGTCTATGACAAGCGTGGCAAGCCGTCCACGTGCGAACATTGCCAGGGCACCGGCTTCGTCGGACGAACCGGCGTCTTCGAGATGATTGTCCTCGACGACAATCTGCGCAAGGCCGTCAAGCGCGTCAAGCAACTGCCCGAGCTGGGCATGCAGTTTCGACGAGCCAAGATGCTCTATCTGCAGGAGCAGGCCCTGCGCAAAGTCATCGACGGGACTACCGCGATCAACGAAATGCTACGCGTGCTGACCGCCACGAAGAAGAGAGGCCGCAAGGCATAGTTGCACCGCGCCGCAAAGAAACGGGATGCGGCACCCTGGATTTCAACCTGAAGTTACGGAGAGAAGATAATGGTCAGCCTGGTCATGCTCGCCATCATGGTCGGATGCGCCGTCCTGTTGTACCTGAAGGGAACTCTGGTGCAGGGGGTGGTGCTGATTTTCAACGCGCTGTTCGCCGGTTTCGCGGCGCTCGGTTTCTTCGAGCCGCTGGCGCGCTTGCTCATCAAATACTCCCCCGGCATCGCCATCTGGGCGCCGATGATTTGCTTTCTGCTGCTGTTCATCCTGACTTTCGCCGTGCTCGAAGCGATGGCGATGCAGTTCGGCAAGGAAAAAGCCAATCTCGGGCTCTGGCCGGAACGGATCGGGAGGGTCGTCTGCGGAATCCTGCTGGGCTACATCATGACCGGCCAGTTGCTCGTCGCCCTGGCCACCGTCCCCCATCCCCTGCTTAATAAATACCCTTACGAGCGCTTCGCCGAACGCAACCCGAACCCGGCCAACCCCAACAAACCATTTCTCAATCCCGACGGCTTCGTGACCGGCCTGTTCGGAAAAATTAGCCAGGGGAGCTTTCGGGCCATCAGCAGCCCGAGAAGCTTCGCCGTGCTCCGAGCCGACTTTCTGGACCAACTCTATCTGAATCGACTAAAGCTCGGGCAAGACGTCTCCCTCGCGACGAGCATGCCGGCGATAAAGGTGGAGAAGGGACACGTGTGGCACGCTCCGGACAGCCTGCGGGATACGGACGGCAAGCCGGTGTCGGCCCGGGCCGGCGAGAACCTCATACTCGTTCGCATGGGGATCAAGAAAAGGGCGCTCAAGGACGCCGGCAAGTTCACCCTCTCCCAGGTTCGACTCATCTGCCGCCCGAAAAGCGATTCCGCGAACCCTCTGGCCGGACAAGGGCAATCCGTCTATCCGATGGGCTATATCGGCCCCGACTCGCATCTGGAACGAAAGTCGCTGGCCGAGATCGTCACGATGAAGCGCTCCGAGGGGTCGGGGGACGTTCAGACCATCGACCTGGCGTTTTCGGTGCCGATGAATACGGTGCCGACCTTGATCGAATTCAAGCTCAACAACGCCGTGCAACTGCCGGCGCCGGCCTCCGGCGAGGACGCCCCGGCCGTGTTGCCCTTCGGCAGCGCCGCCAAAGCACCGCCGGCAAAACCCAAGCCGCAAGCCGACGACACCCGCCCCACCACGCGGCCGGCCCCGGAGAGCGGACGCGAACGACGCGGACTCAGTGACATCAGCGAAAGCATCATCGGCCCCCTCGACGAAGAGTAACCTCCCGCGCCTTCGTTGGCACGGCTCCGCATTGGGAAGGCAAGGTCACAGACCATGCGTCGGTCCGGTTCCTCGCAACGGAATGGCTCCTTCTGACGTGAACGCTATGGTGACGCCTTGGCTCTCGCGAGAGAGAAGGTCGCGACAGGCCACAGAAGACCCGTCAACTGCAGACGGCGACCTCTTCGAGGTTCAGCTCCATCAGGTGTTCGAGGTAGGCCGCCAGGTCGGCTTCGGAGAATTTCGCCAGAAACTCCGGCTTGGCGGTCTTGTTAATCTCGTTGATGCGTTCGATCAATTCGTTCTTATCCATCCCCGGACACCCTTTATGACGTGGCAACCTTCTGCAAAAACGACTTGGGGCATATCGGCCGTGACCCGGGGTTTTCTTTAGTCTCGCTGTCACGAGGTCGGCAACGCCCCATAAACGAAGGCACGACATGCGACCCCGGACCGCAGCCGAACCACAACATATGGTCCGCCGCGCGTGACGCCGGCGAACGCATTTTTCACTGTCCAATAAAAACCACTACACAAGGAGCGATGCGCCCCGCGAAAAAATTGTCGGAAAAAACCCGCTGTCCACCCAATTCCGCCCACAAAATCGAGGTTCTTTCGCTCCGGTCGAAACACCAGAGCGATCATGGACAAGGGCCGCGTCATATGATATAATGATCCGTTGTCAGGAATCACGTTCGCAGTGAACCTCGTGTGGGAGGAAAGACAATGAGGAGGATCCGGCGGGCACAGGAACGGTACGCCAGGGCAAACCGGCTCTTCAAACGCCGGGTGATCGCCGCTGGCACAGCGGCGGCCCTTTCACTGGCGACGGGGACAACCCTGGCCCAATCCACCGGCCTGATCCTGGGTGACAAGCATCAACTCTCGGTCCCTCAGGACGCCGACAGGGATTTTCTGGCCGACGCGGAGGAATTCGCGCTCGGCTACCGGCCGTTCCGTGCGGACCAGAACCGAAACGGGCTTCCCGACGGCGCCGAGCTGGCCGGTCGGTGCGCCGGCGCCATCGCGCAACTGCCCACCGAGGATGCGGCGACCGATCCGGGCCAGGCATATAAGAAGGAGATGCTCGTCTTCGGTCTGGAAACGTGCGCGATCTGCGGCGAGACGGTGAACATGGGCGAGCTGCACGTCGTCAATCCCCGGCTCGGGCTGGACGTGCGTCTGCCGATCATCGCCGCCCATTACATGGAGCATGGCTCCTTCGGCTACGCCGGCGACGTGCACGAGGGACGAGTGGACGTGCCGCGACTCATGCGAGCGCTCAACCTGCGGTTTCCGCACGATCCGAACGAGCATCAACTGCCGCTGGAGAGCATCACGGCCGCCGGCGAGCGCATCGCCCCGGACGCCAACGATCTCGACGGGGACCTCCTGGCCGACAGCGAGGAGCTGGCGGCGGGCCTGAATCTCTACGATCCGGACCAGAACGAGAATCTGCTGCCCGATGGAATCGAATTAGCTCAGCGCTGCGCCGAGATCATCGAGCGTTTGCCGACGTTCGACGCCGAATCGCCCGACGCCAAGGGCGTGTACAAAATCGATTTCATGATGCGCGGCCTGGAGTGGTGCGACACGTGCGGCGAGTCGGTCAACATGGGCTATTACCGCATCGTCAACGCCACCTCCGGGGCCTTCATCGAGGTGCCGGTGATTGCCTGGCACTACATGAAGCACGGATCGCTCAGCCATCTGGGAGACGTTCACGCCGGCCGGGGCGACGTCGCGGCGCTCTGGAACATTCTCGAGCTGCCCGCACGATGCGGCGATCTCGGCACGCTCTCCCTGCCCGCCGATCTCAACGGCGACTGCAAGGTCAACATCGCCGACTTCGCCGAAATGGCCCGGCGCTGGCTGGAATCGACCGACCCGGCGCCCAAGTAACGCAAACGCCAGAGGACAAAAGGAGTGCCATTGGAACTGGACAGAGCGGCTATCGAGCACATTCGGGCTCTGAAGGAAACGGATTTCGAGCTGGCGTATCTGGCGATGCTCACGCGAGAGGGACTCAAGCCGCTGAGCCGGTGGGAGAAACCTCTGGGCGAACGGGACCTGGACGCATTGCAGCAGATGGGGCTCCAGACCCGGCTTCTCCGCCGCACCGTCAAGACCGGAAAGAGCCTCATCGAGGCGATCTTCGGCCCCGCGCCCGCCTGCCTGGACATCTACGTGGACCGGTTCGCAGAACGACCCGTGGACAAATCGCCCGAAACCGTGCGCATCGAAGGCTTTCTATTCGGGTACCCGCCCTGCTGCGTCGAGCAATACGCTCAGCAGCCGTACGCACCGAACGACCTGCCCGAGGCAACGCAGAAGATCCTCTTTCACTGGGCCTGCAAAGGCTGCCGGATCACCCCCCTGCTGCTTCCGGCGTACGGCCGGATCCACCGGCTCGTCGAAGCCTATTGACGAGCCCGCGCCGGCGCACGCCCGGCCGGACACCCGCCACCGGCGCATCGAGGCAAAGAACCTGCCCCCGGCCGCCCCGCCCTCCGTCGAAACGGGCATTTCGTCCGAAAAATCGAGCCGAACCGCCGAATCGGCGAAAAACCTCTTGAGTACCCTGGCCGGCCCACTGTAACATAGAAGGTTTTTGAGAGTCGATGCACAGTGAATCGCTTGAAAAACCTTGTTGGAGGTTAAATTGTGGCAGCAACGAGCGACATTCGAAACGTAGTACTTCTGGGACATGGCGGCAGCGGCAAGACCTCGCTGGCCGAGGCGATATTGCATAAGACCGGCGCGACAAACCGGCTGGGGAGCGTCGATGACAAGACCAGCACGTGCGACTACTACGACGAGGAAAAGGAGCACCAGCACTCCATCCTCTCGGCTGTCGTGCACACCGAGCATAACGGCAAGCTCATCAACCTCATCGACACGCCCGGCTATCCGGACTTCAGCGGCCCGGCCATCATGGCCATCCCGGCCGCCGAGACCGCCGTCATCGTCATCGGCGCCGCCGCCGGCATTGAGACCAATACCCGCAAGCTCTTCCAGCTCGCCACCGAGGCCAACAAGCCGCGCGTCATCGTCATCAACAAGATGGACGCCGAGAACGTCGAGATGCCCGAACTTATCAAGACGATCCAGGAAACGTTCGGCTCGCAGTGTCGCTGTGCCAATCTCCCCGGCGCCGACAAGAGCTCCGTGATCGACTGCATCAACAACGACAGCGGCGACTCGCCCCTGGCCGACGTCGGACAGGCTCATACCGACCTGATCGAAAGCGCCATCGAGGCCGACGACGCCCTCATGGAGCGCTATCTGAGCGGCGAGGAGATCTCCTCGGACCAGATTGCACCGGTCTTCGTGCAGGCCCTCAAAGCCGGAACGCTGGTCCCGATCGTCTTCACCGACGCGCGCAGCGAGGTCGGCATTACCGAGCTGCTCGACTTGATCACACAATGCACGCCGTCGCCGGCCGAGGTCGATCCGGCCAGGCTCACCGACGGGGAGAACGTCACCGAAATCAAGGCCGACAGCGCCGGTCCCCTGGCGGGCTTGGTGTTCCGCATCACGTTCGACCCCCGCTCGAACATGAAATACTCCACAATCCGCATTTTCAGCGGTACGCTCAAGTCGGATACGAACCTGATTCGCAACAACGAGAAGAAAGGGCTGCGACCGGGACACGTCATGAAGACTCAGGGCGGCGAGACCAGCGAGATCGACGCCGGGATCGCCGGCGACATTGTCACCCTGGCCAAGGTCGATGAGCTCAAAGTGGGCGACCTCGTGCACGACGGCCGCGCCGCCGGCACGTTCGAGATGCTCAAGGCCCCCGAACCCATGTTCTCGCTGGCGCTGGAACCGGCCTCCCGCGGCGACGAGCAGAAGATCAGCGGCGCCCTCGAGAAGCTCTGCGAGGAGGACCCCTGCTTCAAGGTCAGCCGGGACGCCCAGACCAAGGAGCTGGTGGCCAACGGCATGGGCGACCTGCACCTGCGCATCATGCTCGAGAAGATGGAGAACCGCTTCAAGCTCAAGGTCAACACCAAGGAGCCCAAGATCCCCTATCGCGAAACGATCGGGGCCAAGGCCGAGGGCCACTACCGCCACAAGAAGCAGACCGGCGGCGCCGGGCAGTTCGGCGAGGTGTATCTCCGCGTCGAGCCGGCCGAACGCAACAGCGAGCCGCCCATGCAGTTTAGCTGGGACATCTTCGGCGGCTCCATCCCGGGCCAGTTCGAGCCGGCCATCGTCAAGGGCATCAACGACGTCATGCAAAGCGGCGTCGTCGCCGGATACCCCTTGCAGGACATCAAGGTCAGCGTCTACGACGGCAAGCACCACCCGGTGGACTCCAAGGAAGTGGCGTTCCGGGCCGCCGGCAAAGGCGCGTTCATCGACGCCGTGCAGAAGGCCAAGCCGTCCCTGCTCGAGCCCATCGTGGACATCGAAGTGACCGTACCGGCCGAGAACGTCGGCGATATCACCGGCGACCTGTCCTCCAAACGCGGCCGCGTCGTCGGACAGGACATGCTGCCCGGCAATTTCATCACCGTCAAGGCACAAGTCCCGCTGGCCGAAGTGACCCAGTATACCAGCCAGCTCAAGAGTGTCACCGGCGGACGGGGTAGCTTCTCCATGTCCTTCAGCCACTACGAGCCCGTTCCCCCGAACGTCCAGCAGCAGATCGTAGCGGCCCACAAAAAAGCCCAGGAAACCGAATAAACCGGCCAGACGCAATGCTCTTCCGGGTACAAGAGAGCCACGTGACGGGCCCTGCACAAGTAGCGTGCCGGGCCCGTTCGCTTTGCGCATACACTCCGCCGAGCCTGGGCCCCGAAGAAGTCTCCGACCGTCACCCGGGGACAAATTCTTACCAAGGGACCCCAGAAATCGTCCGCGGATTCTTGACACGCGAAGCGCGATCCGATAAAATAATATTTGACTCCTGTCGTGTGGCTCGACACGGAGTCAACTCGGAGTTGGGAGATACTCGGTAACACTCCCCTATTTGACTCAAGTTGACTGACTTTTTCGATTGGTCTGGGGCGTGGGGAACAGGATTGA
>CAYPZL010000233.1:0-7703 GCA_964415045.1 uncultured Pirellulales bacterium
GCTACATTCTATCCCTCTTTGGTTGCGGCCGAGCGCAGCGAGGCCGCGCTGGGTAGTTCCTGGCCCAGAATCCTCTGCAAACGCTGGTTCTTGGACAATCCGAACACGTAGTTCACCCCGTGTCAACTCGAGCCGGTGTAAGGTACTCTTGCCGGCCCGGGCTTTGCCGCGGTCCCGCCGCTGACGTCGGTCGTGACCCTCGGGATCTTCTTCCCCCACCAGCACCGCCAACATCGCGCCAGAAAAAAACTCGCACACCCGAAATAAAACACCGCGCATTCGGCGAGCGCCGCGCAAGGACAATGCCGAACCTTTGTAGAACAGCTACCGCAGGCCGAAAACGCGCGTCTTGACGTCCTCGAGGATCATATACAAGGAGGGCACGAGAAAGAGCGTGATGCACGTGGCGAACATAACGCCGAAGGCCAGACTGATGGCCATCGGAATGAGAAAGCGCGCCTGCAAGCTCTTTTCCGTGATCATCGGGAGCAGACCGAAGAAGGTTGTCAACGTGGTGAGCATGATCGGGCGAAAACGCCGCGTCGCGCAGTCCCGCAGCACGGAAGCCAGTGCGATGCCCTCGGCGCGTTCCCGGTTGATCAGGTCGATCATGATCAGCGAGTCGTTTACGACCACTCCGGCAAGCGCCACGATACCGAACAAGGACAAAATGCTAAGGTTAAAACCCATGACCAGATGCCCCACCATCGCGCCGACAAGGCCGAAAGGAATCGCTGACATCACGATGGCCGGCTGCGAATAGCTGCGAAACTGCACCGCCAACAACGCGTAAATCGCCATCAGGGCAATAGCGAAATTACCCCACAGGCTGCTCAACGATTCGTTGCGTTCCCGCTCCTCGCCGGCCGGGCGAAACTGAAGGCCCGGAAACTCGCTCGCCAGGCGCGGCAGCACGGCCGCATACAATTCCGCGTTGATTTCGCGTGCGTTGGCCACCGCTTCATCCACGTCCGCCGAAACACTGACGACGCGGCGTCGGTCGACTCGCTTGATCGTGGCGTACCCCCGGCCGTACTCGACCGCCGCGACCGTGCCGAAAGGAATCTCCGTCCCGTCCGGAAGACGAATGCGCATGTTCTCGACGTCCGCCACGCTGCGGCGCTCGCGCCGCGGATAACGAACCATCACTCGGACATCGTCGCGGCCGCGCTGGATGCGCTGCGCCTCATCGCCGTAGAATCCCTGCCGAACCTGACGCGCCAGGTCCGACAGCGTCAAACCGAGAGTGCGGCCTGTATCCTTCAACGTGAGTTTCAGTTCGCTTTTGCCCGGCTCAAAATCGTCCGCGATATCACTCACGCCCGCATAGTTGCTCAGAATGGTCTTCAGTTTTTCCGAGGCCAGCAGCAGCGTATCGAAATCCTCATGCGACAGTTCGACCTCGACCGCTTTGCCCAGGTCCAAGAACTCCGAGTAGTACTCCAGCGAGGAAGCCCCCGCGATATCCCCCACACGCTCGCGCCAGGCGTTCTTCATCTCCACGCTGGAGACGTCGCGCACTTCTCCGCCCAAGAGCTCGACATTGACCTCCCCCAAATGGGACTGGGCGATCTGTCCCATGTCAACCTGGACCGGCCCGCTGCGGCCCACGATCGGCTGCGCCCCGACCGTGACCGAAATGTGCTTCATCAAGGGCGGCTGTCCCGACCGACCCCTCTCGTATTCCGCGACGACCTCCCGCGCCGCTTCCTCGATTCGCTCGATGATCGCGCGCGTCTGTTCTACCGGCGTCCCCTGCGGCATCGTCAGCAGGGCCACCATATTGTCGGCCTCCACCGCATCGAAGAAGACGAACTTGATGTATCCCCCCAGGAGAAACCCGACCGCCGCCAGGAAGATCATGACGCCGAAGGCCAACGTGACATAGCGCCAGCGCACCGCCCGCTCCACGAAGCGGGCGAACGGACCGTTGACGAACGCGCGCAGCTTCCGGTCCGTCCACTGGTTGATCCGGTCCGTAAAGCGTCGAACGAGGCCGCGCCGCGCGGGATTGCCGAACGACAGGTGGGCCGGCAGAATCAACAGCGCTTCCACCAGCGAGATCGACAATACGCTGACCACCACGATCGGCAGCACGCGCAGGATCTTGCCCATGATGCCTTTGGTGTACGCCAGCGGGATAAAGGCAAGAATCGTCGTCAGAACCGCCAGCGTCACCGGCATGGCCATCTCGCGGACCCCGCTCACGGCCGCCCGCACCCGGTCCAGGCCCCGCTGACGATACGAGAAAATATTCTCGCCCACCACGATCGCGTCATCGACCACGAGTCCCAAGACCATGATGAACGCAAAAAGACTCATCATGTTGATGGTGACATCGAAATAGGGCATGATCCAGAAGGCCCCGAGAAACGAAACGGGAATCCCCATCGCGGTCCAGAACGCCAAGCGAATGTTCAAGAAGAACGTCAGGCACAAGAAAACGAGGGCCAAGCCGATGTAGCCGTTGCGTTTGAGAAGGCTGAGGCGGTCTCTCAGGATTTGCGAGTCATCTTCCCACAGGGCCAGAGAAACGCCCTCAGGCAGGGACTTGGCCTTCTGTTCGATGTACCGTTTGACCGTATCGGCCACGTCCACCGCATCCTGCTCGCCGATACGCGAGACGGAGATGAACGCCGCCCGTTTGCCGTCGAACTTGGCATACAAGTCAACGTCCTCGAAGGCGTCACGAACCGTGGCAATGTCACTCAATCGAACCTGGGTGCCGTCGTTGCGGGTCAATACGATGATCTTTTCGAACTCCTCCCCGTGATACTTCTGTCCCTTGGTCCGCACCAGAATCTCGCCGCCGGAGGTCTTCACCGAACCGCCCGGAATATCGAGCGAGGACCGGCTCACCGCGCGCGAGACCGCGTCGAAACTCAGATTGTACCGCCGCAGACTCTCCTCCGAGATCTCGATGGAAATCTCGTAGGGGCGTACGCCCGAAATGCTCACCTGGCTGATATTCTCCATGGCCGTCAGGTCGTCCCGGACCTGGTCGGCCAGCGTCTTGAGCGTTCTCTCGGAAACGTCCCCGTAGAGCACGACCGAAATCACCTTGTGCCGCGTCTTGATCTCCGCCACGATCGGCTTCTCCGTCTCCTGCGGGAACGTGATGATCGTGTCCACCTCCGCCTTGACGTCATCGAGCACCTCCGTGGCGTCGGCGTATTCCTCCACCTCCACCAGCGTCGAGCCGACGCCTTCGACCGCCGTCGAGGTCATGCGCTTGATGCCGTCGACGCCTGCAATCGCCTCCTCGACGCGCACGCACACCCCCTCCTCCACGTCGTCCGGCGAAGCCCCTCGATACGGAACCGAGACGTTGATCATGTCCAGGCTGAACTCGGGGAACACTTCCATCTTGGCCCCGAGGATCGACAGCAGGCCCGCGGCCACGATGAGCAGCATCAGCAGATTGGCCGCCACGTGGTTCGACGCAAACCACCCCAGAATCCCTTTTCTTTCTTCGCGGTCCGGCACTTAGGTTCCCCCTCCGGTCCCGGCGACGGGAGCCTCCGAATTCGTGGGATCATTCGGCTCGGCCGCGTCGTCCTGCACTCGGATCTGCATCCCCTCCACCACCGTGTCCAGCGAGCTGACGACGATCAGCGCACCTTCGGGAATGCCCTCTGTCACGTATGCGAAGTCCTTGTCCGCACGAACGATATCGAGCTCTTCGATGTGCAGCCGGTCGTCTTCGACCAGCCACACCCGGTTGCCGCCGTGAATGGCGTCACGCGGCACGGCGACCGCGCCGTGCAGTGTCCTGCCGACGATCCGCACGCTGACAAAGGCACCGGGCAACAACGGCGGTTTGCCGTTCGACAACTCCAACGGTTGCGGCACTTCCACCACAACGGACACCATCCTCGACATCCGGTCCACCTGCCCGGTCGTGCGAACCACGTAGGCCTGCCAGGTGTGCTCGCCGCCGGCAAAGGACGCTCTTACCTCAGCCGGCGCGCGGTCCGATTCGCCCGAATTCGCCCGCGGGGACATGGACGCTCCGAATACGTCAAACCACGCCAGTTCGTCGTCTTCGAGCGGGACCTCAATCTCGAACGCCGCGGTGCCGTACGCCTTCGCCAGAGGCTGCCCCATTCCGACGTACTGCCCCAGATCGACGTTTTCGCTGACGATGAGGACGTCGAAGGGAAGCGAGATGGCCGTTCGCTGCAGGCGCAGCTCCGCCACCGACAACTGCGCTTTCGCCGACTCGAGCCCGGCCTTGGCTCGTCGAATCTGCGGTTCGCGAAGCACCAGCGGCGAATCAGGCTCGATCTCCGGATGGAGCTGCCGCCACTCCTTCCGGGCCACTTCCGCCTCGGCGATCTCCGTATCGAGCCGGACCTGTGCCTCGGCCACGCTGGCCTGCGCCTGTTGCACCGCCAGTTTGTAATCGCTGGGGTCGATTTGCACGATTTTCTCACCGGCGGAGATGACGCCCCCCGTCTTCAGTTCGGAATGAACGAAGACGATCTTGCCGCCCACCTCCGGTATGATGTCCACCTCCACCTTGGGTGTGACGGTGCCGTAGCCCTCGATCACCATCTGCCTGTCGGCGACGTCGAGTTGGCGCACCTGCACCAGCGGCGTGAGCACCGCCTGCTCGACGCGCTCCGGCGGCTTCTTCAGTTTGAGAAAGGCCACGGCAATCGCGACCCCCACGGCCAGAAGAAGCAACGCGCACAACCCCTGCATCAGGCGCGGCCCCCAGGCCTTTCCCGTCTCAATCCCTTCGGCGGCACCCTGGCTGGTCTTCTCTTCAGTCATTTCTTCACCATTCGCCTTTCCGCGTCCTTGCTGTTGCCCCAATCGCCCCCCAAGGCCAGATGCAGGTTGATCCGTGTAGTCCACAACTGTCCTTTGAGAATCGTCAATTCCTGTTCCGCGATGCGCCGGCGACGCTCCGACTCGAGTACAGCCAGAAGACTATCGACGCCGCGCTCGTAGCGCCGCAGCGACAACTGCTCGGCCGCCTGCGATTCTTCCAATTGCACCCGCACGTGCTCGATCTGAGCGCGCAGCGCCCGCTCGCTGATCAGGGCGTCCTCGACCTGCCGCATGGCCTCGAGCACGACCCCCGCGTAGTTCGCCGCCAGTTCCGCATAGCGAGCCTTTGCCCCATCGATCTGGGCCCGAATCTGTCCCCCTTTCCAGATGGGGGCGCTGAGATTACTGATCGCCGAGTAAATCTCAAACTCGCGGTCCCAGATATCTTCCCAGCGGTCCGCACTGGTTCCATAGCTGCCCGTCAGCGTCAAATCCGGATACAGTTGAGCGATGCTGGCGCCGACGCGTTCGTTAGCCGCACGCACGGAGAATTCCGCCGCCCGCACGTCGGGGCGTCGATCCAGCAGCGAAGCCGGCATGCCGACCGGCAAGGGAGCCAGTTCCGGCAGGTCCGGCAACGTATTCGGCAGATCGGGCGATGTGCCCGGCGGCCGGGCCACCAGTACGTCGAGCGAGTGACGGGCGCGAGCCAGCGCGGCCGCCAGCGACGGTACCTGCGATTTGGCCGACTGCAAATTGGCCCGCGTCAGCCGCACGTCAACCGGTGTCACCAGCCCCTGCTGGTAACGACGCTCCGTGATCTCCGCCGTCTGCTGAAGGCTCTCGACATTCGCTTTGGCCAGCGCCAACCGCCTCTGCGCCGTGGCAATATCCACTCGCGCCTGGATGACGTACGCAATCACGGAATGGGTCAGAGCCTGCCGGTTCGCCTCGGTAGCCAGAAGCTCTTCCCACGCCGCGCGATCCGACCGCCGCAACTTGCCCCAAAGATCCACCAGATACGACACGGAAACACCCTGCGACCAGGTCGTCGTCAACGGGCTGAACTTGAAGCCCGACAGGTCGAATCCCAAATTCGGGTCGCTCAGCCCGCCGCCATCGCCGCCGAAGTTGATATACCGTTTGCTCCGGTCCCGATTCAGATTGTAAGAGACCTCGGGCCACAACCGTCCGCGCGCCTCCCCCAGACCCGCCTGGGCTTGAAGCACACGGGCGGCGGCCGCTTTCAGATCGTAGTTGCGATCCAACGCAGATCTGACCAATTCCGCGGTGATCGGATCACCGAATCGTTCCCACCACCGGTCGAGCGCTTCGGCCTCGTTGGCGTCCGGCACCACCTCAGGGGCGTTCACGAAGCGGGTCACCTCGTCCGCCGGCGTTCTCGGCCGGGAATAGTCCGGCCCGACCATGCAACCACCCACCAACATCGCCGCTCCCAGGTTCAACAGGAGCAGACATCGTCTCACGCAAACCATAGGGTTTCTCCTCCGTTTCACCCGCATAGGCTCGTATGCCAGCGGCTGAGAACTTGACAACATGATTCACAATCTCCCTTACATCGAACTCCGGTGCTTCATACTTGCTTTTCTCGAACATCCCCTTCGCCAGCACGATTTGCATCAATTGCCCCACGATGGATAAGATCACCGGGCGCACGACCGATTCGTCCAGCCGGGGACAAATCGTCTGCAAAGCCGCCCCGAAAGCTGTCATCACCGGCATGGCCATTTCCTCCAGGAACATGTCAGGCGGCAGATGCGGGTCGATCATCTCCCGGGCCATCAGATTCACAAACCGGCACCCGGGCCCCCCTTCGACGAGCGGCTCCAGGAACGACTCCGCATACGATCTCAAGAGATCTTCGAGTTCCGGCCGCACATCGCCGGACATCACCTTGTCGATGCCTGCCAGCCGCCGCTCGCGCAGCGCCGCGAAATGCCGTCGCCAGACTTCCACGTAGAGGTTTTCCTTGCCGCCGAAGTAATAATTGATCGAAGCGACGTTACAATCCGCCGTCGCCGCGATCTCGCGAACGCTCGTCTTGTCGTACCCCTGCTCGCAAAAGCGCAACTCCGCCGCTGACAGCAGCCGCACCTGCACGCTGAGGCCGTTCGGAATGTCCTGTTTCGAGTCACCCATTCCAGAACCCCAAACACACGTTTTATACATAAGTTTAAAACATCTGTTTCACAAGTCAAGGCAATCTGGTCCAATTTGCCGGAACTGAAGCTTCAGCCCACTGGAGCATAGCTACCGTGCCGCTACGGAGCATCCTGCAAGAATCCGCCTTTCAGAGAATTTGACGCACAATTGCTGCAAAAAACGTTGACACGTGCGATATTGCCTTGCTATCATGTTGGCTTACTCAAGATCAGGGGCCGTAGCTCAATTGGTTAGAGCATCGGACTGTCGATCCGAAGGTTGAGGGTTCGAGTCCCTTCGGCCTCGATCTGTAAAGTCAAGGCTTCAAAGCACTTACGCTTTGGAGCCTTTTCTTTTGCTCGCTCTCGGAGGCCGCGCGCAACAAGCGCGCAACAGAATCACCCTTGCGTGAAGCTTCAGAGGCCAGCCGGGCGCGGTCCACGACGTCCTTGCGAACCGCCAGATAGAACCGCTCCGTGGTCTCGATCTTGGCATGCCCTGCCAGTTCCTTGACCTCAAAGAGGCTGAGCCCTTGGGCTACCCAATTGCTGAGGCAGGTCCGCCGCAAATCGTGGAAGGTTCCCCTTTCGATGGAGGCCAACTTTCGTATCCGGTTGAAATGATCGTCGAAGTTATCCAGAGGGCAGCGTCCATCCTCGACGGTCCACTTCCCAGCCTTGCGGCGTTCCTGGATGTGGTCGTATCGCCCAGCGCGGCCTCGCTTCGCTCGGCCGCAACCAAAAGAGTGAAGGTATCCTCGC
>CAYPZL010000234.1:0-7700 GCA_964415045.1 uncultured Pirellulales bacterium
GCCTGCTCTGGTACCGCCGGCAGCACCGCTTGAACCTTTTGAGATAGTTACTAAGCAGATCGTACAGGCCCACGGGTTCGCCGTCGGCGGTGGTCAGTTCCCCGTAGTCCGGAAGCGAGAGAAGGGCGTAGATGAGCCCGCCGGGCGGGTCGGGCAGGCCGTCGTCGGTGGCGCTCAGGACGATGGTCGCCGGACTGTTCCACGGGGTCACAACCTTCGCGCTGTGGGCGACGGGGGCTTGCTGGCTCACCGGAGAGGGCGAAACCGGCGCCCGGCCGGTATCGAGGGCGTAGGTGATGTTCAATCGGGCCTGCCTCTGGCCCAGGTTTTCGCGCGAGGCGAACTCCAGCTCCTGGCCGTGGTAGACCCGGCTCGAATAGATCAGGACCAGGGCGTTACCTTTCTCCCAGTCGGGTCGATCGACGATCTCCTGCACAATCTCGGCGAGGTTTGGGCTGTCGTGGAGCGTGTGGCCCGGCCCGCTGTCTTCGGGCCCCCATACCCAGGGCACGGCGGCGCCGGTCCGCGGCAGTTCCAGAATGTCGCGGCCGGCCGCCCCGAAGTTGGCGGTGTCGCCGGCGGCTTCGCCGTGCAGGATGCCGTCGATGGGACACTTGATCTCAGAGGTGGCCACGTTGATCTGGAGACGCGCCTCGAGGATCTCGCTTTCCGGAGGAATGCTCACTCCCGCAAAGCGCAGCGCGCTTGTGTGCAAGCCAACGTAGAGCGGGTCGCCCCCCGCGTTCTGATTGTTCCCGGAATTCCCGACGCAGGCATCGTCCGCCCACGTTTGCACCTCGAGTTCGCACGTTCCCGTATTCATGACCATCAGCGTGACCGTGGCGGTGTTCGAGGTTCCGCCGTCCGGGGCGCTGCCTCCGTCGTCAGCGTAGAACGTGAAGGTGTCCCGTCCCACGAAGTCCTGGTCGGGGAAGTAGGTCAACTGACTGGCGAAGTTGGCCAGGGTGGTCGCCTCGGTGAGGAATTGGCCGCGACTGTTCAACTGCCCGTGCTGCGGCAGCGACGCTACGGTATAGGAGAGCTTGCCCGGCGGATCGGGTTGCCCGTCGTCGGTGGCCCCAAGCTCGAACGTAACGGCCTGCTTCGGACGCGTAAAGACCATCATATCGTCGGCCGAAGGCGGGTGATCGCCCATGACCTCCGGGGCATCCGCGTCAATCGGTTCGTCAGGCGTTGCACCCGGGTCCGCGCTGGGGGTCGGGCACGAATGTGATCTCGAACTTTGGTGCCGAACCGGTATCAAAGGACCCCAGCTCCAAATAATGCGTAGGGTCACCGTCGCTGGCGAGGATGAAGGCAATGGCATTCCCACTTGACCAGTCGGGTCGTGCCAGAACTTCCTCCAGGACCGCACTGATGTCAGGGCTTGTGCACCAGCCGAGGCTGCCCGTGTAGGGTGTAGGCCCCAGAGACCAGATCACTGTCGCCTTGGTTCTTGGCCGAAGGCGAATCCGCGTGTTTTCCAGTTTGAAACTGGCCGCATTGCCGACGGCCTCCGCAGAGATAATGCCATCAATAGCATGCCCTTCGCGTTGTCTCGACACCGAGACCTTGAGACGGGCGTCGGCGATGACCGCTCCTGAGGGTATCTCGACACCCACAAACCGCATGGCGCTGCAGTATTCTGTAGTGCTGTTACGCCTTCCAACCTGGAGTTCCGTATAGTCATGGCGCTGGTCGAGGTCCCTCGTCGTGAACCACGCATCATCCTCCCCTGTGCTGACCCGGTATTCCAGCGTCACGGGTTCGCCGACAACGATTTTTATTGTGGCTGTGTTCGAGCGGCCGCCGAACGGGGCGGTTTCACCATCGTCAGCGTGGAATGTGAAGCGGTCTACGCCCTTGAAGTCACTGTCGGGGCGATAAACGATTTCGCGAGCGTGATCAGCCAGCAGGCCTGTTTGGGTAATCGGTACGCCGTTCGCATATTCCAGCGTGCCGTCACTGGGCAGTGAGGCGACGGTGCACGTCAGTGGGGTGGCTGGATCGGACATCGAGTCATCCACCACGTTGAGAACGATGTTCAGGGGTGTGTTTGGGGAGGTGCAGACCCTCATGCTCTGGGCTTTGGGCGGTCGCTGATTGGACAAGGGCGTGCTTGAGATCAGGGAGTAGTGTTGTTCGTTGTAGGCTAGTTGTGCCTTGTGGGTGATGCGGATCGTGTACATTCCGGGCTCGGGCGGTTTGGGGATGTAAATCTGCTCGACGTTGTCATGCTGGTTATCGCCGGTTCCGGCCGGGGCGCAGGGGTCGGCCGGGTCGAGCACCCACGGACAATAGGTCAACGACCCGTCCGGCGTCCTGATCCGGATATCGAGGTCGTTGATGAGGCGGGCCGTAGAGTCGTCAAGCTTGTCTGTCGACCCGGCCGGAGGGTCCGTCCAGCACAATGTGATGCGAATCGGTGCGCCGTCGGTAACGTACGCGTAGTATTCGTCGGCCGGGTTGCCCACGTCGAGCTTGCCCTCGACCAGGAGCTTGCCTTCGGGGGCGTAGTGGTGGTCCTGGAGAAGTTCGGCGGCGGCGGTGGCGTTCATGAGCCCCCAGCCGAACTGGTAGTCGGGTCCCGGCCTGCCCAGGTCGTCGGCGGTGTGGAGGATCAGGCCCTTGAGCGTGCTGGCGCGCATCGAGTCGCCGGGGAAGAGGCGGTCGTAGTACTGCACCAGCAGGACGGCCGCTCCGGTGGCGGTGGGACAGGCCATACTCGTGCCTTCGTGGGATTCATAGGTGTTGGTGCCCTCCTCTTCGTCATAGTAGGCCGAATACACGTCAACGCCGGTGGCGACGATATCGGGCTTGAGGCGTCCGTCATCCGTCGGTCCCCAGCAGCTAAAGTCCGTCATCGCGGCCATCGACAAGCCGCGCGTGCCGTCCAGAATCGCGTCGCCCACAGCGCCGACCGTCATGACGTTCTTCGCGACTCCCGACCCGGAAATCGTACCGTAGCCGCCCCGGGCCTCGCCGTCGCCGGGCGGGCAGGTGCTCGGGTCGTACGTCGTGGACGACCACCCGGACCAGGTCCAGTAGAAGACGGGGTCCCCCGGCTCGGGATTGTCGCTGCGGTCGTTTCCCGCCGACGTGAAGGCCAGGTAGTAGGGGTGATGGTAGGCCACGTCATCCCACTGACTCGAGACTCCCCCGTACTGGCCAAACCATTCTTCGCGTGACACGGGGCCGTCCCAGACGGGATTGTACCAGTACCAGCCGTTGTACTCGGGGTACTCTTCGCTTTCGGCGTACTCCCAGCCGGCGAGGAAACCGTAGGAGTGGTTGGATACATAGATTTTGTCGGTCTGGCCCGGTGCGTCGGCGGCCCACCAGGACATCTTGGCGGTGTCGTCGTCCCAGTTGTACGACTCGATCCGAACGCGGGGCGCCATGCCTTTGGCCGCCGGGTCGAGCCCCCGGGCGGCGATGGTGCCGGCTACGTGGGTGGCATGGCCTGAGATTTCGGCGGCCTCCCGGGCCGAGATGCGCGAAAGACCCTGGGCGTCCTGGAATTCCGGGTGGTCGGGCGAGACCGACGCGCCGTCCCAGATGCCGACGATGAATCCTTCTCCATCCAGGTCCCAGGGCGACAGGTCCCTGATCCGGTCGGCGCCGACGGAGACGGCCGCTTCGACGTTGTCCGTCACGTAGTACAGGGGCCGGCCGTCGCAGAGGGCCATGATCTCGCGCACGCGCTGCCCGTCCTCCTGGCGGATCGGCATGCCGTGCTGCAGCGCCCAGGCGACCGCTTCAGCCTTGCGCGCCTGGCTTTCGGTGCGCAAGCGCGCCACGTACGCATCGTGAGCGCCGGGGGCGCTGAGATCCAACGGCCCGTCGGCGTGTGCCGCCGGGACACCCAAGACACCGCACTGAAGCAGCACACACACCAGCAGAAGCACGCGGACCCGCGGTGCGAAACGCCGTCGCATCGCTTCGGAACCGCTCGCCGGGTGGGATGTGTCACCTGAAAATGCACGCACGGAAGCTCCCATTTTTCCTGCCCTCCTTTCTGCTGAGACTACCTGGGATTACGTGGGCATTGCGGCTCCTCGTGGACGAAGAGCCGGCGCCCGGGATGTTTCCGCTCACAAAAGGCTGTCTGGATTTCACACACAGCGTTCTCTCGCGATCTCTTGCCGGCCGGGCTTCCCTTCCGCTCCTGCCGGGTCGATTCCGCACAACTCGCCTGCCATTCCCTTGAATCGAAGCTTGTATGTCCGTTCGCAGGCTATTATATGCTCCGGCTGTATCGCCGGTCAACCTGATTCTCTATGTATTTTTGGGCTTTTTATCCCGGCGCGGCCTCGCTGCGCTCGGCCGCAACCAAAAACTCCGTTTCCAAGCCTTATCGTAACTGCTGCAACGACAGGAGGTTGCATTGACTTACGTCGGATCTTTGTCAAAAACTTAACGATGTTTGAGGTTAGTAGTATAGGCCACTCCTTTCATCACTACGGTATGTGGCCGATGGCCTTCAAATATCAACAGAAAAACCTGAATATCCATCATTTTATGGCACTACATTTCGAAGACCGAAAACGCAAAATCCTCGTTTCTGGCTCAAGAACACGGATTTTGGCGGTGGATAACTGTCCTTACTGTAGAAGATGGGTCAAAGCCAAGGCTGCTGCATCGCACAGGGGCAAACCCCGAGTCTGCCGGAATAACGGGCCTGGAGCTGTCCCGGTAAGCGTAACGACGGAAGGCTGGCCCCCACGACCAATCGGGGCATGAGTTCCACGTGGTGGAGGACCTTCGCGGGCGGTCATTGCGTTGGTGAGGCGATCCGGACGTGGGCCGGGCCGGGCAGGGGTACGATCAGGAGCTGGGCGCCGGCGACGTGGGAGACCGCCAGGGCGAGAGTTTCCGGCGCCGCATCGGTTTCCTGTCCGAGTTGGCGGATGGTTGCGTAGGGATATTGGCCCTGCCAGCCGGAGACCAGAACGTGGTAGGGGCTGTCGCGCAGGCCCGCTCCCCAGCCATCGGCCGTGAAGGCCAGAACGCCGTCCTGTTCGCTCACGGCGCGTATGGCACAGGGGGCGTGGATGAGGCAGCCCGTTTGCGGCGAGCATTCAACATCGTAGATCGTACCGACGCCGAAGAGCTCGGGCAGGTGCGCCTGGGTGGTTCCCGGATTGATGGCCGGGCCGTCGCGATGTTGCGACTTCGGGAGGAAGAAATCGGGCAGCAAACCCTGCCGGTCGAGATCGTCCAGCGGCCACGCCATCTGCAGACCTGCTGCTGTAATGCCGCCGGCGATCTGCGACCAGGGACCGTTGGGATCCTGCTCGCCGAGCAGATGCAGCGCCGAGGCATAGACCAGCCCGCACCACTGCACGGGCCGGCCGAACCACGAACCGACCCAGTTGGTCGCGCCAAACACCGGGATCGTCGCGTACGGGCCGACTTCGCCTGCGGTCGGATTGACCAGGTACACGAAAGGCACTCCCGTCCACGCCCAGTAGCGTGCCTGTTCCAGATGGTCCTGTCGCCCGGAGAGAAGGTAGCCCAGCGTATAAGCCTTGGCCAGCAGACCCGAAGCCAGAATGTCCGGCGTATGCAACGGGACTTCCCACGTCTGGGCGCCGCGTGGAACGGTGCCTCCGTAGAGCAACGTCTGTTTGTCCAGCAGTTCCAGGGCCGCCTCGATCAGGTTGGGATCCGCACAGAGGGTGGCGGCCTCCATCACGGAGAACAGGTCGCGGGCTCCGTAACCATTCGCATGATCGGCGAAGTGCGTCGCGCCGTAATCGACGTCCCCGGGCCTGTAGGTCTTGATCCCGTTGGCATCGAAGCGCCCCAGCAGACCGAGAGCCGTGTGGTAGCGTGCCTCGACGAACGCCTCCACGTCGCCGAAGAGCAGCGGCGCCGTCGGCGGTCGCACGTGGGAAACGCCACCGTCGAAATGCCGGCTCTCGGGCACGCTACCGAGGGCCAGGTCGCGCACCACGCCCAGTTTCGCAATCAACTCGTCATCGCCCGGGTCGAGGCTCGCAGCGAGGTAGTCCATGAACATGGCAGCGTCGGCGGCCGGGACGGGGCCAAAATGGTCACCCCATACCGCGTGCCGAAAGAGCCCGCCCTCGCGGATCTTCGAATCGACCCATCCGTGCGCGAGCCGCCGGGCCGCGGACGGGAAGCCGCCCTCAAACGAGGGCACGGGCGGCAGGGATCGCAGTTGTACGTACTGCTGCACAGCCGGCACGATCGTCTCGCCCTGGCCTGCGATGATCCACAGGCGGGCGGCGACGGGTACATCCGCAACCAGGCTGACGGGACTGTGGGCCGCGAGGCTGTTCTCGAATCGACGGGACCCCACCGCCGGACCGGTCAGACTCATCACGTGGCCGTCCGAGCCGAAGAGAGCATCCGGAGAATCGAACAGCGGAGCGATCAGGTCCGAAGGCTCCCAGGCGAGGCCGATGGTTCCCCCGTCGGCGGCAATCGCCATCAGGGGAAACGTCAGCTTCACCGGGTCGGGGATGCGACGCAGGTGCTCGGGCGTCGTGATGTCGGCCTGGCTGCTGCTCGGCTCGTCACAGAGATACTCCAGGCCCGCCAGCAGTCCCTGGCTCTTGGTCGGACCGAACGTATCCAGACCCGCAAACAGCGTTAGCCAGGGCAGCAGCACGACGTCACGGTCCGCACTGACCTGAATCTGCACGTCGATGGCGAGAGCGTCACCGACCTCTGCGGGGCGAATCTCTCTGCGGACCTGCCATGTCGCGCCCTGTGAGTCGGCAAGAGTGGCGACGTGGATGAGAGCGTCCCCTGCGCGCTGCGACGCGACCGAAGCGTCCTTCAGGTTCAACCATTCCGTGGCATCCTCGAACAGCACGCCGAGAAGCTCGTGGTCGTAAGCGACCGCCATCTCCCGACCGGCCACCTCGACGACGAAATCGCCGATCCCTGTCCCGCGATATTCCAGCGTGAGCGAGCCGGACCGCACGGCGCCGGACCGCTGCGGGTCCCCCGTCGGGCGGGAAGGGGCTTCGTATGGCGGGTCCTCCCACTTTCTGAGCGTCTCGACCTTGATGGAAGCCACGCCGATTTCTCCCGTGGTCGTAGCAGGATCGAGCCGAAAGCGCGTCCCCCGACCCAGCATCTCGACGATGATGAGCTCGTAGTCGTGCCACTGGCCGTCGTTATTGACGGTGAAACGCACGGAGTGGCCCGCCCGGAAGGCAGGCCCGTAAAACAGCTCGCCGCTGGCGTTGGCCTCGGACCTCATGCGAACGGTGACCCTGGTGAGCCGGTCGCCGGGAAGGTCGATGGCCGGGCCTTCGATCCACGGATCGTTGCCCGTCGAAGTGAACGACAGCCCGCGCCGCGACCACGTCAGGTCGGCGACGTGGAAGTTGCCCTTCCAGCCCTGCAACCCGCCGGCGAAATCCCACTGGATCACGGTATCCGCAAGCGCCTCGGGACCCGTCCACAGAACCGCCGCAAGACAGACGGTCACAACCATCCAACGCGTTCGTGTCACAATCCCATCCTCACTGCAGAGCCTAAACCAATGTGAGGCGTCGCTCGTGAAGCGGCGGGTGGCAGCGTCAAGGCCGCAGGCCTTGGCGATGGGGCAATCGGAGGAACGCAGGATGGGCTTTCGCCCATGCGGTTCCTTCGTGTCCACGCTTGACAGCATGGGCTAAAGCCCATCCTATTCATGAAAGGCTGCCGGTTGTCAAGGA
>CAYPZL010000235.1:0-7683 GCA_964415045.1 uncultured Pirellulales bacterium
GACTCCTGGTGGCCGCATGAAAACCAATACAAAAATCAGTCAACTTGAGTAATATACCCGTTTGCCGCTCGCCCGCAACCCCGCAATACAACCAAGAAACGCCAACTCCCAAGAACCCCACGACGCGTTTACCGCAGGGATTACCCTGATTGCCCTTACCCCGCTCTCACTCAGCCAGCGAGCCCCAGGGCTTTCCGCGCCGCCATACGGAACTGCCGACATCTGCGTTGGGCATCAAGGGCGCAATTCTGGTCGGCTGAATCGCCCGGATAACGCACGCTGACGGCAAACGCAGACAGATAGGCTAAATCCTCTCGATGACTCTCCCACGACGGTTCGACAGCCAATGCGGACTCAAGTAATGCAACCAAATCATGGACCTTTCCGAACGCGACCCCAGCCTCAGAGAGACGCGCCTTGAGATACTTCTCCGCGCACTGTTGAGCGTGAAAGCAAACGCCCTCGTAGTTGGGGCAATCCGTGACGCGCGACTCCCGCTCCATCGTCGCGAAGTCCCCTTCCGCTTTGGCCACCCACTCAGCAGTCAGCGGCTTCATACAGAACCCTCCCTTGCCTGAGGACGTCTTCCATGAACGTGTCGCCCATGGCGATGCGCTCCCGAATCTTCTCGGGCGTTCGCACGAGCAAATCGACAGGGAAGCCGGGGCGCAGCTTCATCTGAATCTCCACGGAGGTGTCGGCACTGCGTCCTGCGAAAGGACCGATGATCAGAAGATCGACGTCGGAATCGGGCGACGGCGTACCGCGTGCGTACGAACCGAAGAGAATCACCCGCTCGGCCCCGAATTCCTCACCGATCCTTCGCCCGAACGCTTCAATCCGATTCATCGCCACCATATCGCATACCCTTGGCCGAACTGTCAGTTGCACTATGGCCCAGTCTACCGCGATAAGCCGGGGCACGCAAGCAACGGTTCAACCGGCCACCCAGTCACACCGATACGAATCCGGCACCTCCGCCAAACTCGAAAACACATCCTTCTCCGGAAACGCTGCACGAGTGGGAGACTCAAATCCACTCGACCTTCGGCTCGTCGGTTTCCAGGAAACCATCCGCCAGTCTCGCAAACTTGATGTCTGGCAATAGCCCCCTGTCAAACGCCACGGCCGGATTGGGATGTAGAACACCATAGACTTGAGGTGGCCTGATAGAAAACGCGCACAAGAGGACACCAGAGATGGAACTCCGTGCAAATTCGATGCTTCCTTCAGGCCCTCCTGCGCGACGAATGAAAAGCGAGTCGCTTAACTCTGTCATGTCGAGTGGTCCGCGAACGATAGCACCACTTGAAGTGTCAATCAGAGCGGAACATCCCGGCGGTCCGGTCAGCAAGTTTTCAGCAGCCAGATCGTCAAAGCAAACGTCCGCCTGTGCATGGAGTGTCCCAATGACCAGGAGGCGTGGGCCGTTCTGATCAGCACACTGGGGCGTCTTGCGCTTCACGACCCACATTACCTTCTTCGTTGCATATGAGTAGTCTTCGGCGGCCTCGGGGAGAGCGTCTTTCAACTCGGTCGCCCGAGTGATGGCTTGTCTGGTTACAGAGGTCACCTCAGCATAGAAGAACCTACCGTCACGCTCGCAGAAGTAGTCAGGACCACCGCACGACAAGTCTTCGTTTGGCCTGCCCGCGACGCCGTGCGTCTTGAACAACGCGCGTGTTGCAGCTTCGCAGATCGCAGCTTCTGGGGCTGCTCTCAGACGTTTCTCCCACTTCCCTGCGTAGTCCTCGCCGAAGGACTTCAGCCACCGTCGATGGTTGGCAATCTCTGTTCCGTATTCGGAAAGCAAATTCCTCATCACAAGCTGTCCAAAACCACCTTTCGCATGAGGTTGGTGTTGGCGGGTTGGTTGGTGAAGAGTTTGAATTGGGCGGCGGCTTGGTTTACGAACATGGCGATGCCGTCGATGGTTTTGGCGCCGGCTTCCTGGGCCTGTTTGAGAAAGAGGGTTTGGGCGGGGTTGTAGACGGTGTCGAAGACGGTCTGCTCCGGCCCGAGGGCCTCGGCGGGCACGGGCGAGCGGTCCACGTGGGGATGCATGCCGATGCTGGTGCAGTTGACCACGAGCCGCGCGTCGAGGCCAGGCAGATCGTCGAGCGGGGCAAATTCGCAGCCGAAGTCGGTCGCCAGCAGCTCGGCCCGTTCCAGGGTGCGGTTGTAGATCTTGATCCGGGCGCCGGCGTCGCTGAGTCCGGCCACGACGGCGCGCGAGACGCCCCCGGCCCCCACCACCGCGACCGGCACGCCGCGCAGGTCACGCCGTTCGATCCCCATACCGGCGGTGATGGCGTCGAGGGCGCCGGCGTAGTCGGTGTTGTAGGCGCTGAGCCGGCCGTCACGCCCGATCAGGACGGTGTTGGCCGCGCCGATCTGGGCGGCCAGCGGCTCGATGAAGCCGCCGCGGGCCCGCACGTATTCCAGGACGCCGTGCTTGTGCGGGATCGTCACGCTGAAACCGCGAAAGCCCAGCCAGGGCCGGCGTAGCACATGGTCGAAGAAATCGTAGAGCAGGCCCCGGCCGCCTTCGACGTGCAGCGGCAGATACAAGGCGTTGACCTGCGCGTCGCCGAAGCAGGCGTTGTGAATCGCCGGGCTCAGCGAATGCGCCACCGGGTCGGCGATCACGCCGAAAAGCTCGGTCTTCTCGTCGATGCGGTCGTGGCGGTACAGGCCCTTGAGCTGCTCAGCGGTGACCTGACCCGGCGCGGTCGCCGCCTGGGCGTCGATACTGGCAAATGTCACGAGACCGCCCAGCTTCTTGGCCAGGATGCGGCTGATCAAGCCGGCCTCCCCCATGCACAGAACAATGCAGTCTCCGCCGGCGCCGTGGAGCAGATCGAAGGCCTCGAAGCAATCGTTGATGTGATTGGCCTTGTAGACCAGCTTGGGCACCGCCTCGGGACAGGCTTTCCGAATGTCCTGACACAAACGCCTTGCGTCGGGAAACGGGCCCGAGAAATCGTGTGCCGAGAGAATCAGGCGGGCCTTCGAGGACGCGGACAACGCGGTGCGAATGCGACGCTCGTTGTCGGCGCGGCGGAAATTCGCATATTCGCAGTCGATGAAATCGGCCCCGGCCGCCACCGCCGCCGCCAGAACCTCCATTCGCAGCGTTTCGCGGTAGTCCTTCGCCCCGCCCTCGGCCTTGTCGCGGCAGGTTACGATCACGGGCACCGAAGCACCGGCGGCGGCGCGAACGGCCGCCAGCAATTCCCTGACCCGTTCCACCATCAGACCGGTAAGGTAATCCGTCCGCAGCTCGAGCATCTCGGCGCCGCCGTCCACGGCCCGCGCGATCTGCCGTCGGGCATGCGCCAAATCCTTCGCCGAAATGGGAATCGTCAGGTACGTCATGCCCAACCTATAGCAGCCATCCCCCGCAAAAGCAAGAAACAACAGGCTCTCGCGGGCCGGGGTGGCGGCAGGCGGAGAAGACACGGGTCAGGCCCGTCCCGCCGGAGAATGAGCTCGCCCTGGGGCGACGGCGGCAGGTTCTTGACACCATGCCCCCCAGCAGCCTATAATGGCGTGGCCAGGGGTGGTTTTGTACGCGCAGGAGGATGCCTGATTTTTCGCTTATATCTCCCTTCGTCCCCGGGGCCGGGACAAGGGCCGTCTGTGACCGAGGGAATCCGTTTCGTGAGGACGCATGGGTAAGAGAACGACCGTCTGTATCATCGGCGTCATGCTGATGCAGATGCCGGCCGGCCCGGCGCGTGTACTGGCGCGGTCCATGTCGGCCGACGACGCCGGGGTCGCCGTCAAAGGCTGGCTGGCGGACGATCCGGCCCCGCTGGGCGTTGCCCTGGGCCGGGCAATCGCGGGCGTCGATACGTTCCAGGATAAAAACGGGCGGCCCATGTACCACGTCGTCCATATCGACCCGCTCGGCGTCGTTGTCGTGCCGGCCGAGGACACCGCCGAACCGATCCTCGCCTTTGCCGGGATCGGCACCTTCGACGCTTCGCCCGCGAATCCGCTGGCGGCGCTGATCCGCCACGATTTAGCGGAGCGTCTGGAAAGCGGCCGACCCGCTGCCGCCGGGAGCGTCGGCATCCAGGAAACTCCTGAGTGCCAGGCAAAATGGCGGTATCTCATGGCCCGCGCGGATGCAGGCTCGCACGCACTGGGATTGCAGGGCCTCGAAACCGTCTCTGATCTGCGCGTCGCCCCGCTGATCCAGACGCACTGGTCTCAAAGCGACGTATGCGGCGCGTCCTGCTACAACTACTACACGCCGAGGAACTACCCGAGCGGGTGCGTCGCCACGGCCATGGCCCAACTGCTGTATTACCACCGCCACCCCGCCGAAGGGATCGGCCGGGAGAAATTCGACATTCAAATACGAGGCGCTCCCAGCTCCGCCTGGACGCGCGGCGGCGACGGCGAGGGCGGACCCTACGAGTGGGACCGGATGCCGCTCAAGCCGGACTGCAACACCACGGACGCCCAGCGACGGGCCATCGGCGCCCTGTGCTACGATGCCAGCGTCGCTGTGAACACGGACTACGCGCGAGAAGGTTCCGCCGCCGACTCCTTTATCATCGCTGACGCACTCAGAAACACGTTCGGATTTGCCAACGCCGTCAAAGGATCCGATGACGGCGCAGGCCTCGGGCCGGGCCTGATGGCCATGCTGAATCCCAACCTGGACGCGGGATATCCGGCGATCCTCGGTATCATCGGCGACGACGGGCACGCCGTCATCGTGGATGGTTACGGCTATCACGGCAGTCCCTTCACCACTGTCTACCACCATTTGAACATGGGCTGGGCAGGCCAGCAGGATGCCTGGTACGACCTGCCGGACATCGCAAGCTTCGACACGGCGACGGCCTGCATCTACAACATCACGCCGACCGATCCCGGCGAGATCATCAGCGGACGCGTCAAGGACGTTCTGGGCCGGCCCCTGCCCGGCGTGCGGGTGCAGGCGGTGCAGAGAGTCCCCACGCAGGAGACTACGTCGAACGCCAGAGGGATCTACGCCCTCGTCGGACTACCGGCCAGAGCCGTCGTGACGGTGACGGCCCAAAGACCCGGCCTCGTCTTCACAGCTCAACCGGTCCAGACCGGGATCTCAGCGGACTGGCAGAACTATTCGGGGAACCGGTGGAATATCGATCTCATCGGCACTCTCACGGCCGACCGGGACGGTGACATCGATGTGGATCTGAGGGACTTCGCCCTGCTGGCGAGCCACTGGCGCGTGGCGGGCGGCGAGGCCACGGACTTCGACGATCTGGCCGGACTGGCCGGCAGTTGGCTGACCGGAGTTGCCGTGCGCGCGGCTGACGCGCGGCCCTGAGCCTCGCTTTTCGAGCGAACAAGGCAATCTTTCTTCCGGAAGGTATTGCAATTCCAGCAGCAATCGACTATAAACAACAGTTTATAAACCTATGGGCCGGCAGAGTCGTCTCCCCCAAAAAAGAGCGTCTGGTATCGATCCGAGTATGCAAGAATTGACAATCAAAATCCCGGGCACAGCGGAGAAGCACTACCCGATCGTCATCGGCACGGGGCTGCTTCCGTCGTTGTGGTCGCGGCTCGAAAGCAAGGTCGGCCCCCGCCAGGAGTTCGTCGTTACCGACGCCAACGTCGTCGCTGCGGGGCATCTGGAGGCGCTGCTGGCCGGGCGGGACGTCCCTCATTTCGCGATCGAGCCTCCCGGGGAACCGTCGAAAACGGTCGAGACCGCCGTGGCCATCGTCGAGGCGATGGAGCAGGCCAGCCTCGGCCGGGACGCGGCTGTGGTCGCCCTGGGCGGCGGCACGGTCGGCGATGTCGCGGGGTTCGCCGCAGCGATTTTCAAGCGAGGTGTCCCCGTCGTGCAAATCCCGACCACCACGCTGGCCCAGGCCGATTCGGCCATCGGCGGTAAGACCGGCGTCGATTCCAGCGTGAGCAAGAACGCCTTCGGTGCCTTCTGGCACCCGGCGGCGGTCTATATCGACGCCGCGACGCTGGAGACGCTCGACGAGCGACACTACCGCGCCGGGCTCGTGGAATCGGTCAAGCACGCCCTGATCGCCGAGAGCGAATATTTCGACTTTCTCGAACGTCACCTCGATGAAATCCTCGAGCGCAAGCTTGACGTGCTGGAAACGGTGGCCGGTTATAATTGCCGGATCAAGGGGGCCGTGGTCGAGGCCGACCCCCGGGAGAAGAACAGGCGCCGGGTGCTCAACTACGGCCACACGATCGGACATGCCGTCGAGGCCGCCAGCGGCTACGATTTACTGCATGGCGAGGCGGTCGCCGTCGGCATCGTCGCGGCCGGCCTGATCGAGGTGGAAATGGGCCTGGCCGAACCGGGTCGCCTCGAACGCGTACAAGGCATCCTGGAAAGACTCGGCGTTCCGCTAAAACTGCCTCCGCAAATTGCCGAAGAGAGCGTGCTCGACCTGTTGAAGCACGACAAGAAGGCCGTGGGCCGGTGGCCGCGATTCGTCCTGATCGCCCGGCTCGGTGAGGCTTATACCAAGAACGGGCAATACGCCGTCGAGGTGGAACGCCGGATCGTTGAGAACGTGTTGAACAAGCTCAAATAACTGGAGCAAGAGTACACTATGTACCGACCGCAAATCAAAGTCTTGGACTGCACGATCAGGGATGGTGGTCTTATCAACAATCACTACTTCACCGACGAATTCGTCCGCGAGGCCTACCGGGCCCTGTCCCGCAGCGGCATCGATTATATGGAGCTCGGCTATCGCAATAGCAAGGAGCTGTTTCCGACCAAGGACTACGGCGCGTGGAAGTACTGCGACGACGAGAAGATCCGCGAGATCATCGACGGGATCGAGTCGAATCTCAAGATCAGTATCATGGTCGACGCCCACCGCGTGCGCGAGCAGGCGTTCGCCCCGGCCGACGAGAGCCCGGTGGACATGATTCGCGTCGCCACCTACGTCAAGGACGTCGACAAGGCCATCGACTTAGGCCGGCGCGTCAAGGACCTGGGCTACGAGACCTGCGTCAACATCATGGCCATCTCCAAGGAAAACGAGTTCGCCCTGATCGAGGCGCTCGACCAGCTCGCCGAAACGAACGTCGACGCCGTCTACGTGGTGGACAGCTTCGGCGCCCTGTACTGCGAGCAGATCGAATATCTCGTCAAGATGTACCGGAAGCACCTGCCCGGCAAGGAGATCGGCATCCACGCGCACAACAACCAGCAGCTCGCGTTCTCCAACACCATCGAGGCCATTATCCACGACGCCAACTACCTGGACGCGTCGCTCTTCGGCATCGGCCGCGGGCCGGGCAACTGCTGCCTTGAATTGCTCCTGGGCTTCCTGAAGAATCCCAAGTTCAACCTCAGTCCCGTCCTCAAGTTCATCGAGGACCACATGCTGCCGCTGCGCGAGGAGATCGAGTGGGGCTATATCCTGCCGTACATGGTCACCGGCATCCTCAACGAACACCCCCGTGCAGCCATCGCCTATCGCGAAACCGAAGACAAGGACAAATACGCCGAGTTCTACGAGAAACTCCTCGAAGGCCTCGAATAACACCCGGCCTGGCTGTCGCGAGAAGCACGCTGAGTCCGAGCGGCAGTACCGCAACCGCATGAAATCCGCCCCCCTGCGGGAACTCTTTTTTTCGGCTCTTCCGAGGAATGGGTAGGTAGGATTGCATGAAAAAGGACATGACTTT
>CAYPZL010000236.1:0-7645 GCA_964415045.1 uncultured Pirellulales bacterium
GCGCGTTCGGAGGCCGATCGCACCTTCGTGCCGGGCCAGAACTGGACGGTCGAGGGCGTCACGACGCTGGTGGTGCACTTCCGAGGGCAGGCCGACAACACGGGCGACCTGTACGTCGAGATCAACGGCGTCAAGGTCCCCTACCCCGGCGACCCGGCCGACATCGCCAGCGACGAGTGGATTGCCTGGGAGATGGAGCTCGCTTCCATCGGCGTGAGCCTGACCAATATCACGAGCATGACCATCGGCATCGAGGCCGGCCAGGCGGGAGTCCTGTTCATCGACGATATCCTCCTGACCCGACCCTGATCCGGGGCGGC
The DNA here is from genome assembly GCA_964415045.1 of uncultured Pirellulales bacterium. Taxonomy (GTDB): domain Bacteria; phylum Planctomycetota; class Phycisphaerae; order Sedimentisphaerales; family Anaerobacaceae; genus CAYPZL01. The sequence goes on from CAYPZL010000236.1 coordinate 321, forward strand.
GGAACGACGTTCTGAAAGCAGAGCCATAACGATGTAGAAGAGGGCCGTGAGGATTTCTCACGGCCCTCTCTCATCCCTTGCACCCTAACGGTCCGTGGCGGGAAGTCCATTCGTCTTCGTTGACCGCATGCAACGCGCCGCACTCACAGCAATCGAAACGACTCAAGATTCCGCCTGGTCTTCCTTCTTTGCCTCCTCTGCGACGACTGCCTTGCTCACGTCGTCGCGGAATAAGGCTGCCAGCACGCCAAGCAACAGGAGAGAGATGCCCATGGTAATGAGCCAGACGTTGTTCCAGTTGACGCGTCTGTAAAGTGCGCCGTCGGTGTACAGTCTGATCGCCCGGCCGTCGTAGGTAGCCGCGACATGGACGCTCCTGGGATTGCCATCATCGTCCTTGCCGCGCGGCAGAGGCACTCTCTGGGTAATTGTACTGGCGCCGGCTCTCCAGAACAGCGTGTCCTCGTCCACGCCAAGGACCATTGCGTCGTCGTCGGCGCCAATGGCAAACAATGTCCCCGAGAGGGGTTCACCCCCTTCCGGCAGACTGACAGTCGCTGCGAAGGTCAGGCCGGCCCGGGGCGTCGTGCCCGCAAGCGCCGAGAGACTATCTCCCGAGGCCAGTAACCCGTCCTCCAGATCGATCGGCGCCGAAGCAACCCCGTCAGTTTGTTCCACGGCCTTGCCGCCTTCTGGAGAGTGGTCCGTCCCGAGGGCACTTACCTCAGCGTCGGAAAGCGCCCGGCCATAGAGCCTGACCGAGGTCAATTCCACACCCGGAACGGCTGCCTGCGCGGCCGGAGACATCGCGGGCATCTTGTAGCCGGCAATCACAGGCTCTGACGTGGAGGCGTTGGAATCGATGAACGCGCCGTTGCTAAAGTTCCCGATCAACATGCCCACGCCGAAGCACACCAGCACGATCAGCCCCTGAGCCTGAGCGCGAATCTCCGCGGGCGCCTTTTTGTCCACGTAGACCTGGCCTCCGACAAAGAAGAACCCGAAGATGACGCCGTGAACGAGAATTCCGACATAATAAAACAGCGTCTGATCGAACTGGCCTCCGAACCAGAAGGCGACGTAGCGCACCAGCAACGCCACCAGTCCGGCCACCATGGCCCACTTGACGCCCCAGCGAGCCAAAGCCAGCGGCACCAGGAGCATGACAAACATCTCTACGAACTGCCCCCAGTTCATCGTGATCGTGATCTTGTTGAAACCCATGTCCTGAAGGAACTGCGAGCCGTAGGACCAATACATCGTGAAGGGAATCATCACGAACAGCGAGACCAGGACGAAGAGCGCGAAGTTGAAGTCCTTCAGCAGTGTCATGGCGCGGAGCCCCAGGGCGTCCACGATGGAGGCCTCCTTGCCTTTGGCCGGCGGCGGGGTATCGGGCAACGTCAAATTCAGCAGCGCTGCGACCAGCGCCGTGCCGGCGCCGCACAACAGGGGAACGCTGGTGCCGTCGATCTTGGTTTCGCCAAACATCTTCCAGCCGGCTACGAAACTGAAAACGCCCGAGGCAACCCAGCCGATCGAGCCGAAGACGCGAATCTGCGGAAACTTCTCCGAAGGTGCGTGCGTCATGGCGATGGCGTTGGTCAGGCTCCAGGTGGGCATGTAGCAGAACATCGCCAGGAGCAGAATCACAAACAGCGTCACGGGATGGGTCTGCCGGGCGGCGAGGAAGAAGAGCACGGCGCAACCGAAGTTCAGAACCGTCAGCACTTTCTGGCTGGCGAAATGACGATCCGCGATCATACAGATGATCGGCGCGATCATGCAGCCCAGCGCCATCGAACTGAGAATCGTAGCCTTATAGATGCCCTCGACGCCCATGTTGGTGAGGTAGGCCGCCAGAGGCACCGACCACACCGCCAGCATCATGTACTGGAGGAACATCATGACGCTCAGGCGAATTCGGACGTTCATCGACATGGTATTCATCGCGTTACTTCCCTTCAAAAAGGATGCACTTCCTTGCGCGGGGCGTCGTTGTCACGAAACCCACTCGACAGAACCTACAGCCGTTTGATCTTGATGTTGCGGTACTGCCGTCCTGAACGATCCAGGCGTTGTCCTCGCCGGTGAGCCAGCCGGTGAGGTCCTTGCCGTTGAACAGGGACACGAATCCGGCGGCCCCCTTCGGTGCGGCGGGATTTGCCGCGGCCTTCTTCCGCTCCAGGCGCTTGATCCAGATGTTGCGGAACTGAATCAGGCTTGAAGCAGGACCGTATTCGCCTGTCCTGGGATCGATGCCCCCGTGGTGTTGCAGGCCAATCGGGCCGCTCTCTTCGATTCCGGGGATCTGCGCGTTCTCAATCACGATCTGCCCGTTGAGCATCACGGTGACACGATCACCTGCGAGCGTGATGTCCATCGAATTCCATTGCCCGACCGGTTTGTCGGCGCGCACCCTGGGCACGGCCGCCGCCCGCTGTTCGGGGCTCAGGCTCTTGTCGTTGCGGACGGACCACAGCTCGCCTGAGCCGACGGGCCAGCACCACAGGTTGGCCTGGCCTCCCGTCTTGCCACGCAGAAGAATGCCCGAATCGGCGTTCGGGGTGGGCGTCTTGATGACGTTGCCGTCGGCGTCGGTCTTGTACGACCCGTCCGGCAGAATCGTCGGCATCGGATACAGCCCCGAGGTCTTCTTGAACCGCCATTCCACGTGCAGAGCGTAATCCCCGAACGACTCCTTCGTCCAGAGACTCTTGTTGCCCCTGGCCTCGGACATGGCATCGTAATCGATGACGCCGTCGATCACCTTCCAGTGCCCGTTGTCCCCTTCGGGCACCTGCCAGCCGGCGAAGTCCTTGCCGTTGAAGAGAATCTCATAGCCGGGCCAGGAACGCCAGGAGGGGTACGTTTCGTGCGGCGGCAGCTTGTCTCTTACGCCGGACGTCGGGGGGGCGCCGCGGTTGTAAAACACATAGAGACCGCCCTTGCCGGCGATGATGACGTCGTTGCGCCCGTCCTTGTCCATGTCGGCGAGGTTGAGCTTCATGCCCACGCTGACGGCATAGTTCGGCGGAGGATTGAGCTTCTCCGACGCCGGGTAGTGCGGCAGATGATTGAACGACAGGATATGCCGCTCGAACTTGCCCCCCTGGATGTCATACCAGAAGGCGTAGAGCGGTTCGCCCGCGCCGATGTCACCGCCATGGTGGGCAAAGAGCCGCTTGCCCGTCACCAGGTCGGCCTTGCCGTCGCCGTTGAGATCGCCCAGCACCATGGTATGGAACTGGCTGTATTCCGTCTCGATCCAGCACGTCTCGAAGCGGCGCTTCCCCGCGCCGTCCTTTTTCTGCTGGAGCCAGGCCAGCCCATAGGCGTGCGCCGAGCCGATGAGGATGTCGTTGAGCCCGTCCTCGTCCACGTCGTAGACCAGGATGGGATGCGAGCCGGAACCTCCTCGGCCCTTGGCCGGTTCGAACTTGTAATCCGCGTGGAACGTCCACGGCGTGTCCGCAGCGCGTGCAGGCTGCTCGTACCAGCCCACGGGCGTGACAATGTCCATGCGTCCGTCGCCGTTGATGTCGCCCAGGCCGTTGCCGTGGATGTCCCCCTCGGTGCCGACGACGTGCTCGACGAACCAGGGCTCCCGGTCGATGTGTTCCAGCCAGGTCATTCCCTGGCCCTTGACCAGCGCCCAGTGATTGCAGAGGATATCATCGTCGCCGTCACCGTCGATGTCACCGTGAATGACGCCTTCCATGTTCCGGGCCATGTGAATACGGGTGGATTTCCACACGGTATCCTTGCGGCCGGGATTCTCGTACCAGAAGGCCCCCTTCATGAACATCCAGCCAGAACTGACCACGTCGACCCTGCCGTCGAAGTTGACGTCCATGGCAAACTCGCTGTTGTCGTCCGTCTCCGGACCGTTGGTCTCGGCCCCGTCGCGGAAGTCCGCGTGTTTGATCCAGTCCGGGGCCTCGTACCAGTTCCGGCCGGCGGCGATATCGAGATCTCCGTCGCCGTCAACATCGAGAACGGAAGCGCACTCACAGAACGGTCCAAACCAGTAGCTGTTCCGCGCCGGATCGTGCACGGGTCCGTCGATCTTGACAGGTACAAAGATGACCTCAGAAGCCTGCAAAGACAGGGCCGTTATCAGCCCGATGGCAATCCAGGCACCCTTCGTTTTCAGCATCGTCATTCTCCTTGAACTGGCTGCGATTGATTGATCGGCTCGCCCATCCGGAGGTCACAGTGTCCAGCCGGTGCGATAGGCTTCTTTCACGTACTTGTTGGCCCCTCTGTCGTTGGTAAATCGCATGGCGGCGGCGTCCCAGTCGAGCCGTTTGCCCGCACGGATGGCGATATTGCCCAGCAGCACCGCTTCGGTCAGGACGGCGGCCCAGTCGAAATGGCAACCGGCCGGCTCGCCGCCCCGGATGGCCTCGATCCACTCTCCCCACGTTCCGGATCGACGCTTCAACGTCTTCGGAGGCATCCGGTACGCCTTCATCTTCTCCTCGGGGATGATCCGGTTCTCCAATATGACACCCTTATCGCCCACGTACATGTTACCCGAGGCCGGCAGTTCCCGGCCGGGTTCGAGTGCGGCCGGACGTGGAGGTTTCAAGCCGCCGTCATACCAGAGAAGCCGTAGAGGCGGCATACCTTCCCGCGCCGGGAAATCATACGTCACAATCGAGGCCAGAGGAGCCGTCTCATCGAACACTTTGCTGGCGCTGGCACTGACGCTAATCGGATAGCGCAGCTTGAGCGCCTTGAACACATGGTTGAAGTGATGGCAGCCCATATCTCCGAGGGCGCCCGTGCCAAAATCCCACCAGCCCCGGAAATTCCACGGATGGTACACGGCCGGCTGCGGATTCTTGCTCGCCTTGACTTGCCGTAACGCCAAGTCACCATCGCGCCACTTAGCCACGAAGGGCCGCATCGCGGCCGGTCCGATCCAGAGGTCCCAGTCAAGAGTTTTGGGGATCGGGTCGCGCCTCTGCGGGCGCAGCATCCCCTGGGGCCACAGAGGCCGGTTGGACCATACATGGGCCTCGCGGACATCGCCGATCGCACCGTCCCAGATCATCTCGCAGAGACGACATGCCGAATCGCTCGTGTTGGCGGAGGCCGTGACCTGGGTCATCACGCCTGCCTGCTGTGCGGCCTTCGCGAGGACGCGTTCCTCGTCAATGGTGCGCGTCAGCGGTTTGACGCAACAGACGTGTTTGCGCCTTTTCAACGCGGCCCGACAGATGACCGCATGGGTATGGTCCGGCGTACCGCAATACACGGCATCGATCTTGTCGGCCTCGGCGTCCAGCATCTCGCGATAATCCCGATAGCGCCGCGCCTCGGGATACACTTTGTAGGTTTTCGCCGCATAGACCTGGTCCACGTCACAAAGAACGGCGATTCTCGTGCCCTGCTGCTTGTCAATGCTTTGTATTTGCCCGTGGCCTACGCCGCCGATGCCGATGCCCGCAATCTGGATCGTTTCGCTGGGCGGTATGTGTCTCGGCCCTCCGAGGACATAGCGCGGCACGACCGTTACGGCTCCCGCCCAGGCCGCCCGAGCCATGAACTGGCGACGGTTGATGCGTTTCTCTGCTTCTCGCATAAGCGAATCTCCTCTTGGCATCGCGCGCTGCGTGACAGGCTGTATGCAGCCGTTCAACGGAGCCACGCTTGTTTGATATCAGGATTGCCGGCCGTATCCAGCCGTTTCATCTGATCGTCGGTCAGGGTAATGTCCAGAGCGGCGATATTCTCACTGAGTTGCTCCGGCTTGCTGCCGGCAATGATGGGCAGGACCGGCGGGTCACTCTGCCGCATCCACGCAATGATGACCTGATTCAGCGTCCCGCCCACTTCCGCCGCCACCGCCTTGAGCGCCGCCAAGCGTGCGTCGGCGTCCGGGCCGGCAAACTGGGCCGGCACGTCGCGATCCTCCCGCGTGTAGGCCCCCTGCAAAAGAACGGAGTACCCAACCAGCGTCATGTTATGCGATCGACAATAGTCCTTGAGGTCGTCGTTGATGCAGATCTGGGGCCCGAAATCGGCGCCGTGACGAGGACGCAGATAAGTGTATCGCTGCTCGACGGCAGCGTATTGGGTCCACCCGTTGATACGGCCGACCGTGTTGGCTTCGGCGATGCGCCAGACCCTCAGATTGCTCGCTCCGATGGCGCGCACCTTTCCCGCCTGGACCAGGCGATCGAATGCCTCCATAGTCTCTTCCAGGGGAGTGTCGGGATCGTCGCGGTGGGCGTGATACAGATCGATCCTGTCGGTCTGCAAGCGTTTGAGACTCTTTTCGCATTCGCGCTCGATCTCGCTGGCAGTGAGGCCTCCGCCACAGCCGGGGTAGTCGAATCCCAGCTTCGAGCTGATGACCATTTGATCCCGGCTGCCGCGCTGCTTCATCCAGAGGCCGATCGTCGTCTCGCTTTCTCCCCCCTGACAGCCCAGGACCCAACTCGCGTAAAAATTGGCCGTGTCGACGAAGGTGCCGCCCTTCTCGCGAAACAGATCCAATAGCTGAAACGACCTCTCCCGGTCGATCTTGCTTCCAATCGAGTCCGTGCCCAGGCACAAGGCACTGACTTCGACATCCGTGCTTCCCAATTTAAGCGTTTTCATCGGCGCAGCTCCTGTCAGAAATCGTGAATCGATCCGGTTTGCGCGTTTTCGGGACGCCCTATTTGCCAAAGGTGGCCAGAGCGACTCCTCCCACCATGATCAGAACCCCCACAATCTTCATCACGCTGACAGGCTGGACGGGCGAGCCCAGCCAGCCGAAGTGAGACATGATAATCCCCCCGATGACCTGGCCGGCCAAAAGAGTGATCATCACGGGCCCCGCTCCGATCTGCGGTATGAGCCACGCGATCGCAAATACCAGGCACGCGCCGAGAGCACCCGCCGTCAGGAGGATCGGGTGCACTTGTCGCAGCGGAGCCAGGGCGCCGGTCTTCCAGCCGGTGAGCCCGATGATCACCGCCATCACCGCACCGATGCACCAGAAGACCGCATTTCCGACACGAGGATTGTTTAATACGCTTCCCACCTTGCCGTTCATCGCCAGATGGACGGCCAGCACAACTCCGAGAAACAGGGTCAAAACATACAGGTGTGCTCTCATTTTCTCGTCTCCTTCTTTACAGCATCTCCTGTCACGTGACATACTGCCGAACGGACGTATGCGTACGCACCCTTCACCCGGCCGCCTTTGCCCCACCCGGGCTGGCCCATGCACCAGCGTATGCTATCCTCTCGCCACCCAACATTCAATTCGTATGTAGAGTTTTGCAAAATGGAGATTAGGCTTATATTCTTCAAGGAAATCGTTG
>CAYPZL010000237.1:0-7589 GCA_964415045.1 uncultured Pirellulales bacterium
CCTGCCCGAACAAGCAGAAGACGACGCGCTCCAGGCCCGTTTGCGCGTCCAAATAGTCGGCGGTCGTCTTGAGCATGATCTCGGCGCAGCGTTGGATGGGGAAGCCGAAGATCCCCGTGCTGATCGCCGGAAACGCGATGCTTTTGAGCCCATTCTCGTCCGCCACCTTCAGGGAATTTGCCGTAGCGTTTCGGAGTTTCTCGTCCTCATCGCCCTCGCCCATGCGGGGCCCGACGGCGTGGATGACGTGTCGGGCGTTGAGGTTGCCGCCGGTGGTGATGACGGCGCCGCCGACGAAGGTGCCGCCGATCCGGTTGCACTCGGCCTGGATGGCCGGGCCGCCTTTGCGCCGGATCGCACCGGCCACGCCGCCGCCCAACTGCAACTGCGCGTTGGCCGCGTTGACAATGGCATCCGTATCCATCTCCGTGATGTCTCCGTCCAGCAGTTCGATAACGCTCTTGCCGATTCTGACTTCCATAGCTCCAGTCTCCTTACTCCATGTCCAGGCCGCACCAGCGGCCCCCGTCCGGCTTCCCGCCGGTACGCCGAACGCGCCGGCACCCGCCCCTCAGCCTAACCGCCGCAAGGCCCGAGCACAAGACCCCGGCCACTGCCCCGCGCCCCAGAGTTTGAGAATACGAACTGCCACATGACTGAGGCTAAAGCCCTGCTGGCCGATCCCCGGCGAAGGCGCCGCAGCCGTCCATGGGCACGGAGAAACGCTGTGAGCTACGCGGCGCGGCTTGCGAGAGTGGTACACCGTCACGAACGAGCCCAAGGGGTCCGGCCTGTTTCGCGGCTCGGCCGGCGTGCTGGGCAAGGCGATTCAGATGTTTCAGGAGTGGGCCGAATGACGGTAAGGCCAGCCGGGGACAGTCTCGCTCGCCGAGCGGATCATCCTGGTCGTTGGGCCTCGCGCCGGAAGATTTCTTCGTACACCTTTTCGTAGCCGGTGACCATGCTGTCGATGGAGAAGTTCTCTTCGACGCGCCGGCGGCACTTCTCGCGGTCGATTTCGTCGATTCTTCCGACGGCCTCGACGGCTTCGGCGACGCTGTTGACGAGGAAGCCGGTCTCCTGGTCTTTGATGACTTCGCGGCAGGAGCCTAAGTCCTGCGCGATGACGGGCACGCCGGCGGCCATCGATTCGGCGATGACCAGGCCAAAGCGCTCGGGAATCGTGTTGAGATGAAGCGTTGCATACGCCTGCTTGAACAGCTCGTTTCGCTGGGTCGGATTGACCGGTCCGACGTACTGGATGGACGACTGGTTCAGATGCGGCCTGACAAGCTCGTCGAAGTAGCCCTGGTCCTGGATGATGCCGGCGATGAGCAGGTCCCGGCCGCAGCGCTTCGCCGCCTCGATCGCTAAGTGCGTGCCTTTGTCCATGTGAATACGCCCGAGGAAGACGAGCTTCTCGCCCGATGTCTCCCGGAACGTCAGGTTCGACAGGTCGATCCCGTTGTAGACCGTCGCGACATAGGGCAGCTCGGGGTCGCGGTCGGCATCGCTGATCGAAACGTAGTAGCTGTCCTTGTGGTCGCGGTAGACGCGGAGGATGTCCGGCTCGGAGAAGCCGTGGATGGTCGTCAGCATCGGCGTCTGGATGAACGGCAGGTACGTCAGCGGCAGGTAGTCGAAGTGGTTGTGGATCAGGTCGAACTCGCCGGCCCGCGCCAGGGTCTTGGAGATGTGCAGGCACGCCGAGACCGGCGGCACCTGCGATTTGTCCTCTTCGTAGCCGCGCGGCACGAACGAGACGAGCCTCGCCCGCGTGATCGAATCGCCCGTGGCAAAGAGCGTCACGTTCCGCCACCCCCGGGCCACGAGCCCCTCGGTGATGTTGCTCGCGACCGTCTCCCACGCCCCATACGCCCGCGGCGGCGTGCGCCACGCCACCGGAGCCAGGATCCCAATCCGTTTATCCTTGATATCCATGCCCCCTATGATATCCGATCAGCGCGTAGAGCACCACCATAATCTCGCGACCGGGAGAGGACTAAAGGTGTCAGGTACTTTTGCGGGGATTTAGCATTTGGGGTTCAGGGGAGCGGTGTGCATGGCACACTCTACGGAGTTCGGCCGGATATGAGCGACGCAAGAGAGAAAAGTGCGGCAACGAGAAGAGTGATTGAATTCCTGGCACAGCAATGCGGGTATCGGCCTGACGAATTGGATGAAAGCATGGATCTGTATGGTGATCTTAAGGTATGGGGTGATGATGTGGACGAGTTGTTCATAGAATTCTCCGAAGAGTTTGGCCTCGCTCTTGACGAAGTAGATGTATGTGGATGTTTCCCCGGCGAAGTGAATTTGTTCAATCCTTTTCCTCGGCTCTTCTTCAGACCGAAGCGCCGAATTCGAATCAAACATCTTGTTGATGCGGTCTTGCAGAAGACATGGCCAGAACTTGAGCGCGCGTGAACAGGCGCACCTGCGGAATTTCGCAGCGGGGAATGCCTGCCTGTTGGCGGATAAGCAGCCGGCGAAAAGAGGCGGCTCCGGCGGAGGGCCGGAGCCGCGTTTGAGCTGCTTCTTTCGCCGGTAATAGGCGGCCAACCCGGTCGGTGGCTATGGGGTCGCGTCGTTTGGTTCTTCGGCGGGTGGTACGACGACGCGGATGTCGTCGAAGAGGACCATGCCGCTGCCGTCGGGGGCCGGGGCAACGGAGTCGCCGACGCCGAGGACCATTTTCTTGACGGCGTTCATACTGATGCCGTTGAAGTCGGCCAACGGAATCTTCCACTCGGTCCAGTCGGCAACCAGGGCCCCGTCGGGATACGCCGCGACAGCGCGGCGGCCGAGGTTGTCCTCGAGACGGACGTACACGTCGGCACGGTCGTTCTCCGGGTGGTCTACGCCGACCTCCGCGATCTGCCAGGCGCCGCTGACGGCGCCGGTAGTGACAACGCCGGAGTAATCGGCGACCGTCACGGCGGCGGCGTTGTGGCTGGTCAGAGCCAGGCCGATGTAGACGTTGCCGATCATCGGGACCTCGTGGCTCGAATTTGCGGCGTCGGTGACGGGCACCCAGGCAACGCCGTCCTCGGACCGCTCGGCGGTGAGCGTGTTGCCGGTGCGGGTCAGCTTCACCCAGTACGGCGCCGTCAGGTTAGCCTGCGTGCTGTGCTCGGTCATGTCGCCATTGGTGAACGCGCGCCAGGTGAACTGAATGCCCTGGCCCGGCGTGACGACGACCATCGCGTGCTTGGCGCCGGGATCGAGCGATTCGCGGATCATGACGCCTCCCTTGGCCCACGTGTTGGTATTGCCGATGCTCTCGACGCGGGCGGTGATGCTGCCGTCGCCGTTGAGCGACTTGTACGCGAAGCGGAACTGGTCGGCGGTTCCCCAGATATCGACGCCGGAGGCGCTCATCATGAAGCTCCCGCCGCCGTTGTCGATGAAGCCGGCCGGGCTGCCGTGGAACCAGATGCTCAGATCCGTGACGCCGCCGACCGTCCAGTCCTGCGTTACGGTCCAGGTCCGCTCGGCCTCGGAAACGAACGGTGCGGCGGAGTTGTCATAGTACAGCGGCATGGCCTGGGAGCCGCCGTGGACGTCGACGACTTCCACGATCTGGCCCTCATAGTACGGGCTGGTTGCCGTCCAGATATCGTGCCCGACCAGGGCGCCGGTGCCGTTGCCCGGATGGCCCGGCGCCGGCTCGGTGTAGCCGAGGCCGTCGATCCAGGTCTGGAAGACGCGGTTGCCGACCTGGTTGGTATAGGTCTCGAAGTCGTCGATGGGGATGTAGTCGGCGGTGGCGAAGCTCCAGACCTTGCCTTTCCAGGGGCTGTCCGGGTCGCCGGTGTTGATCTCATCGATGCGCCAGTAGTAGGTTCTGCCCCACTCCAGCGGGCCGGTGGCGAAGGTCGTGGTATTCTGACGGCCTTTGTAGACGTCGCCGGCGGCCGTGTTCGCATCGCGCACCGTCTCTTCATCGTCGCCGAGGAACACGTCGTGTTGCAGGGCCGCGTGTCCCGCGTTCCAGCTCAGCACGAGGTCCTGGGCGGTGTCGGCCGCGCCATCGGCGGGGAAGGGGGCATAGGCCCGCGTGGGAAAGAAGGGGGTCGGACCGACGTAAGCGCTGCCGATGACCTCCATGTTGATGCCCGGGCCCTGCCAGGCCACCGCGAGACTGTCGCCGCCGGTGCCCTCGTTCATCAGGGCCTCAATGTAGTACCGTTGGCCGGCCACCAGCGACTGGGGTTGTGACATTTGCGTCGTCTCCTTGTCCCACTCCAGGTGGGCGGTCCAGGTTCCGACGCTGGCGATCATCTCGGCGTTGGCGGGGTCTTCGTCGGTGCTGAGCCACAGCTCGCAGTTGTCGTCGCCGGAGACCCAGAACGTGTAATCACCTGTTTCCGGGGGGAAGAGCCAGCCGTAGATGCGGCTGCCGTAGTTCTCCGCCCAGTCGACCGGTCCATCCATGGCGTCGAGCAATTCCCGCCCGTCGGGATCGTCGGGGAAGCGCGGGTCGCCGGTCAGGGTGGGAATGTCGCCGCCGCTGACGTTGAGCCACCACTCGCGCATGGCGCCTCCCGGCCCGCCGTCGATGGTGGTGAAGCTCCAGACGTTGCCCTCGTGGAGGGTGTCGCTCGCGTCGGTTTCGTCGACGCGCCAGTAGTAGGTCGTCCCTACGTCCAGGGTGGCGGGAACCTGATAGGCCAGGGCGTCCATGATACCCATGTCCGCTGCGGGGGCGCCTTGTGCCACGGCGTTGCGGTCTTCGCCGAAGTACAGGCGATGTTCTTTGGCGCTGAGGCCCGCCTGCTAGGTGAGGAGCGGCGCAGTCATGACTTTCTCGGCGCCGTCGGCCGGGTCGGGGCCCCAGGCGATCAGCGGTGTTGCCGTGAAGCTCCAGACGTCGCCCGTGTAGATTGTCACGGCGTCGGGGCTGACTTCGTCGATTCGCCAGTAATAGGTGACGCCGGGTTCCAGGCCCGGTTGGTGGTAGTATAGGTTCCACGTTTGGCGTGTGATCGACGGCGGCTCCGGGTCGGTCCCGAAGTACACGTCGTGCCACAGGGCGAAGCTGCCGGAGTCCCACTCCACCAGCGGGTGGATGACGCCGGTGGCGCCGTCGGGGGGCCTCGGATTCGAGGCCTTCAGGCTCACGTATTCAGCCACGCGCATCACGTCCTCGGGATTGGGGGCGCCGGCACGGTCGTAGATGCGGACGAAGCCGCGAAACGTGTCGTTGGCGACGTAATGTTTGGCCCAGGCGGCGGCGTTGCCGTTGCCGTCCAGGGCCAGAACGCTGAGGTTGTCGGTGACCGTCGGGGAAGTCGGCCTGCGCGATTCCCACGTCTCGGTCAGCCCCCAAGCCGCTCCCAGCGCGGTGATGGTCACGGTGGTGTAGGAATCGTTCGGGCCGGTGGAGGCGTTGAATCCCAGCACGCTGGTGGCGCCCGCGCTTCCCCAGGTGGTCCGGTTGCCGCCGGCGTCGCCCTGGTAATAGAAGGGCCAGTCGGAATACCAGACGATCTTACCGCCCGCGTTCAGGTAGCGCCGCAGCGTGCAGGTCTCGGACATCGTCTCGCCCACGGTATCGGGGACGACGTCGAGGCAGAACACGACGACGCTGTATTCCCTGTCGCGCATCCATCCAGACCTTGAGCGCATCGGCGTCGAGAACTTCATAACCGGCGCCCGCCAGCGCGTCGCGCATGGCGATGCCGCCTCCGCCCCAGGCCCCGGCGTAGCGCTGGTCCCGGTAGGCCGCACGAATCCACTGGAACTCCTGGGCCTGTACGTGCGCCGCTCCCAAAACCAGGGCGGCCAGCGCCAAATAGAGTGCTTGTTTGGACATGGTAATCCTCCTTTTACACTGCAACCAGAATGCCACATGAATCTACCAGGTTACAGAAGCACTACGGACCGACATCATTGGGCTCCTCGGACTTGGCAATCCAAATGTCATCGACGTAGACCACTCCCGTGCCTCGGGGTGTCGCCGCGTTGAGGTCGCCGACGCCGACGGTCATCTTTCGGACCGCATGCGGGTCCATGCCGGCGCCGGTGAAGTCGGCCATGGGCGTTTTCCACTCGGTCCATTCCGCGGTCGTGACGATGACGTCGTTGGGATGGGTTACCGCGCCGCTCCGGCCCATGCTGTCCTCGATCACAACATACAGGGGAGCCGCGACGTTCGCCGCATCGCCCCGGATGTGAAGCACGACCGTATCGACGCCGTTGAGGGTCCAGTCCTGGGCTGTGTTCCAGGTGCGCCGGGCCTCCGAGCGGTAGGGCGTCGCGGTATTGTCGTAGTACAGGGGCATGGCCTGGTAGCCGCCGTGAACGTCTTCGATCTCGACGATCATCCCCTCGAAGTAGGGACTCTCCGGCGTCCAGATGTCGTGCCCGACGGCGGCCCCGGTGCGGTTGCCCGGATGCCCGTCGGGGAAGAAGTCGTCTGCCGAATAGCCCAGGCCGTCCACCCAGGCCTGGAAAACGCGGTCGGGCGAATCGTTGGTGTATCCTTCGAAGTCATCGACGATGATGAAGTCGGCCGTGGTGAAGCCCCACACACAGCCCTGCCACGGACCGTCCGGGCTGGCCGCATTGACCTCGTCGACGCGCCAGTAGTAGCTCTTGTTCCATTCCAGCGGGCCGGGATCGAAGCTGGTCGCATCGAGGGCCTGCCGGCCGCGGTAGACGCCGGTGTCGGCGGGCGTGGCGTTGGCCACGGCTTCGGCGTCGTCACCGAAGTAAACGTCGTGCTCGGCGGCGCTGCCCCCGGCGGCCCAGCGCAGCAGCGGCGCCTGGGTGACATCGACAGCCGTGTGGGCCGGGTAGGGACTGGTAGACCGCACGGGTAGTTGCAGCCAGCCGGTGGGAATGATCTGCCGGCGAATGGACGGGCTCTGCCACGCCAGCCTGGCCACGGCATTTCCGCCGGTCTCGTACCACTCCATCTCCAGCAGGTAGAATTGCCCCGCGACGAGATCGACTTTCGCAATATCGTCGGTGACGCGGTAGTCCAGCCAGTTGTTGATGATCAGCCTGCCGTCGAGCCAGAGGCGAACGCCGTCCTCATGCGTGACGATCAACTGCACGTTTTCGGTGAAAGGCACCTCGAGATTGGCCGTCCAGCGGGCCGAGACATCGTCGCTCAGACCGCCGGCCACTTCACCGGCGCCCCAGTCGTGGTCGATGGTGTCCTCGATCTGAGCGAGAACGGGGTTGCCTTCCAACTCCGTCCCTCGGAAGTACTCGGCTTCCACACCGGCGCCGGGGCCCATCGTGGTGAAGCTCCAGATTTCCCCTTCATACATCACATCGTCGCCGACATGCTCGTCAATGCGCCAGTAGTACGTCGTGTTCTCGGCCAGGGCGCCGGGGTCATATGTCATCGTATTTTGGCTGGCTTTTAGGGTGCTCTCTTCACCGGCGGCGACGGCGGCCTCGTCGGTCCCGAAGTACACGTCGTGCATCGTGGCGCCGCTGCCGGGATTCCAGGCCAGCTCCGCCTCGATATCGACCCACCTGGCCCCGTCCCATGGCTCGGGATCGCATGCGGTCAGCGGCGCGGCTCGAAAGCTCCACACGTCTCCTTCGTGCACGGTGACATTGTCGGCCTC
>CAYPZL010000238.1:0-7567 GCA_964415045.1 uncultured Pirellulales bacterium
TGGCCGCCGAAAAGAAGGCTGCATAGTCGTGAAACTTATGAAATGCGGTACTAGTCTTTCCTTTTCACTTTGCATCTTCTCCCATCCCCGGATCCGCCCGTGCCTTGCCGTCAGGCTTCGCGATGTCAGGTGCCTCGAACCCAAGTACCATGGCCCGCAAATGGCGGGTGATCTCAGCAGAGCGCTCGCGGGACATACCCACTCGCAACCGAAAGCACACGTAGCCAATAGTCGCGTCAATGTCGCAAACGATGTCTCTACCGCATAATCAAAGGTGCCGCGTCAAAGTTTCCAATGACATGATTGTGGACCGGCGGTTCTGGGGACGCAAGGGAAAAATCGCCAGGGACCGTATTTTTTCTGTAAATTCCGGGGGGCTTCAGGCTGGAGGCTGGAGGTGATGAGTGACGCTTCGCGGAATTCACCACGGAGGCACGGAGAGTACGGAGAATCCGTGTCAATCGGTGTCAATCCGTGTCTGATGGGTTCCTCTCCGTGCCCTCTGTGTCTCCGTGGTTTTTCCGTTGGATTTCTTCGGGGAAGTTGAGGTAGGCGAAGGGGCCGGCTAATTCGTAGGCTTTTCGGTCCCGGGCTTTGGCGGCTTCGACTTCGTCGTCGAAGAGGCCGAGGTGGATGGTCTCGCCGTGGTAACCGACGACGGCCTGCCACTTGTCGCCGACGGGGGAGACGCCCCGGTATTG
Organism: uncultured Pirellulales bacterium; assembly: GCA_964415045.1. Classification (GTDB taxonomy): domain Bacteria; phylum Planctomycetota; class Phycisphaerae; order Sedimentisphaerales; family Anaerobacaceae; genus CAYPZL01. The sequence continues at coordinate 702 of CAYPZL010000238.1, forward strand.
GGACCGGCCGGCGTCCCAGTAGCGGTTCTGCAGGTTCTGCAGGCGCGTGCAGTTGCGCATATTGGCCTCGCGGTTGTCGAGGCCGTTGCGGTTGATATGATCGACGACCATGCCGGGCGGCGGCTTCATAATCTCGCGGTGCATGAAGACCTTGCGGCCCTTGCAGCCGCGGACGGCGTACTGCGTTTTGCCTTTGCCGGCGTCGTGGACGGACCATTTGTAGCGGCTGAGCCACTCGTAGTTCCTGGCGTCGACGAGGGCGTGCAGGCCGCGTGTCAGCGGGATGTAGCGGACGTCCTCGCTGGGCGGCTCGGGCGGCTCGACGCGTCCGAAGCCCGGTCTCGGGCGGAAGTTGCGGCAGGGCCCGTCGTGCGGGACCTCGCGCAACTGGCCCGGCGTGGCCGGGTGGTTCGCACACATCCCGGCTACCGGAAAGCCCGACGTCAGCGTCCGCAGCCACAGCCCCGCGTTCGACAGGCAGAATACGCAGTCATAGCAGCTCGGTTGCGGCTTTTCCGCCGGCGCCGGCCCGGGCGACACCGGCGTCCTCACGACACATCCCGGCCTCTCTCGCTCTTTCGTCTCCGCTGTATCTCGCCTGCTCATCTCTACTCCTTTCCGCCCGAAGGCGCAAGGTGGGTTCTCAACCCACGCGTTCCATTTCCGGCCGGAGCCGGCCCGCCGCACGAGGCGGTGTTGTGTTTATGAAAAACGAAATAGACCACTGTGTCAATAATAAAAGAACGTAAGTGTCATATTTTTCCCTGCGGTGAGGTCAGGCTGTAGGCCGGAGGTGATGGTTGACGCTTCGCGGAATTCACCACGGAGGCACAGAGAGCACGGAGAAGCCGTGTCAATCCGCGTTCATCCGTGTCTCGCAAAACCGCATGGGCAAGATACACGTGTGGGTCAAGGACCCGCCCTACATTGTGAGTTCTACCTTGCCTCTTGATTGCCTCAGCGTCCTCGGCATCCTCTGCGGTTAAAGAATCTGTATGGGCAGAGACAGCATGGGCTAAAGCCCATCCTACCGGCTGCTACGGCGTTCCTGACGGTTGGAGGTTGCATAGGGTCAGGAGACGGCGTGCGGTGGACGGGCGTGGGGGAAAGCCTATTTTTGCTTGCCCGGGCGGGGCGGATGTGGTATTTTGTTGAGCGTGAGATATGTGTTTTTCGTTTAACGCGGTACGGGAGTTTCGATGGTGCTACAGGGTATCATGGGCGTGGCGATGCCGACGTTGGCGAGTGACGTCGGCCCGGTTCTTTCGGTTGTGGACCTTCCCTTCCATCCGCTGCGACTGCTGCTTCTGGTCGGCTGGTTTTACCTGTGCGCCTACAGCGTTCTGCGCATCCACTTCAGCCCGCTGGTGCGGAAGAACTACCGGACGCTGTGCGACGTGGTGACTCTATTCACGGGCCCGGTGCTGCTCGTGACCCTGTTCCTGCTCGACACGGCCGGCCGGAGCATCAACGAGATTTACGGGCACGGCAGCAGCGGCCACGCGGACGCCAAGATCCTCGATCTGACCGAATCGACCATCGCCAACGCCCTCGATCGGCGGGCCAGCGACATTCTGATCGACCCGAAGAACGACTCGACGTACACCGTCCGGCTGCGCATCGACGGGGTCCTCCGCACCGTGAAGGAAGTCAACGACGCGACCGCCCGCGCCGTCATCAACAGCATCAAGGCGGTCTCGGGCATGGACATTTCGGAGCGGCGCCGGCCGCAGGACGGCGGGTTCATGGCCCGCAAGGAAGGCGCGACCGCTTCCTTTCGCGTCGCCAGCGCCGGTGTGCTCAACGGCGAGAAGCTCTCCATCCGCGTACTCAACAAGGACGCCGGCTCTTTCACGCTCGACGACGTGGGGCTTTCCCGGAAACACATCGACGCGATCCGCCGCATGATCAAGAAGCCCTCCGGCATGATCCTGATCTGCGGGCCCACCGGCAGCGGCAAGACCACCACCATGTACGCCATGCTCAACGAGATCGACCGTTTCACCCGAAACGTCATCACCGTCGAGGACCCGATCGAGGCGCTGCTGCCCGAGGCCAGCCAGATCGAGATCAACCCCAAGGCCGACATCACCTTCGCCAACACGCTGCGCAGCGTCCTGCGGCAGGACCCGGACGTCATCTGCGTGGGCGAGATTCGCGACGAGGAGACGGCCGAGATCGCCCTCCGCGCCGCCCAGACGGGCCATCTCGTGCTCGCGACCATTCACTGCGACAGCAACGCGACCGCCCTGGTGCGGCTGCTGGATCTGGGTGTCTCGCCGCTGCTGCTCTCGGCCGGACTGAGCCTGATCGCCTCGCAGAGACTGCTGCGGTGCCTATGCGAGCACTGCAAGACCCCGGCGCATCTGAGCGACAGCCAGATCGAGACCTTCAAGAGGAAGGGAATCGACGGCTCGCAGGTCTTCGAGGCGGTCGGCTGCAAGCACTGCGAGAAGACCGGTTATTTCGGACGGACCGCCATCTGCGATCTGATGGTCGTGGACCAGGCGGTGAAAGCGCAAATCAGCAGCGTCGACGGGATGGTCGCCAAACTGAAACTCGAAGGCGAGGACAAGGGGCGGTCCAATCTGCGCAGGCACGGCCTCAAGAAGGTCGTGGCCGGCACGACCAGCCTGAAAGAGCTCAAACGAATCGTGGGATAAGACACATGGTATTCTGGATCGCCATTCTGATCGGCGCGCTGTTCGCGTGGCTGGGGGTGCGTCTGGGTTTCTACGAGACGTGGATTCTGTGCTTCAACGTCATCGTCTCGATCTACGTGGCGGTTTTTCTGGCGCCGCTGGTCGTGGATTTCGCGCCGGGCACGGGCCAGGCGGCGGCGTACTGCCTGGCGCTGAGCCTGATCGTACTGGCCGGCGGCTCCTTCGCTATCCTGCAGGGGATGTCGTACGTATGCCTGACGGGACAGTTCAGCATTCCGTTCCCCCGCATTTTGGACCTCCTGTTCTCCGGGCTGCTGGCCTTCGCGGCCGGATTTCTCATCTTGAGCTTCGTCGCCATCGTACTGACCACCACGCCGCTGGCTGCACATAGCATCGTCAGCACGATCGGCTTCACGCCCGAAGCGCAAAGCCCGAACATCGCCTGCCTGGCCCGGGGCTGCGATCTCATCCATGCGCTCGTCGGGTCCGAGGCGGAAGGCCACACGCCGCGGCAAGCCCTGGACCGGCTCCTGACGCCGCGCCGCGAGGACGACCCGAATTCCGCCGGAGAACTCGCCGATTCCAACAAAGCGCCCCCGTCCCCTGCCGCAGACGCGCCGGGACGCTGACGCCCGGTCACGAAAGCGAGCAGGTGCCGCCGGGGCAGCCGCCGCAACTCGGCAGGGACGCGCAGGAATCGCACGACGCCCCGCCGGCGCTCTTGCCCTGCCCCACGGCAAAGCCCGACAGGAGCTTGGTCATCTCCGAGCCGCCGCACTTCTCGCACGTCGGCCGGATCGCCTTGCGGCTCTTGGTCAACACTTCCGTCACGTGCCCGCATTGCCCGCATTTGTATTCAAAAATCGGCATCGTCGCCTGCCCTTCAAAAAGTCACTTCGTCGCCCGGCTCGCGCTCGGTCGAAGCCGTCGTCAATACTACCGCAGCGCCCCTTGGGTTGTTCACGTTTTCCCTATTTGACCCGGCTCGGCGAGAGCTCCCCGCCGGTCTGAACCACCACGAGCCGGCCGATCTCGCAGCCTAAGTGCCGCGCCAGGACCGCGCACTTCGGACGCAGCAGGAAGAAGATGCTCCTGGCGGCATCGTTGAGCGACTCGAAGTTGCCCTGCCCTTTCGCGATGACCAGGTCCGCCTCGTCGAAGCGGCGGCGAAACTCGTCCGAGCACCGGCCCAGGATCGTTCCCGGTGCGTCGAACCCGTTGTCGATCACTTCCACCATCCCGGTCAGGCCGACCATCTCGGCGTCCTCGACGAGCACGTCGTTGAGGATCGGCCCGCCCCGCACGACGAAGGTCACCTTCTCGCGGGGCATCTGTTCGATCAGCAGCCGGTCGAAAACGATCTCGCCGGCGTTGTCGCCGAGGTAGAGAATGTCGTCGGCCTGCGCGACCGCCTCCTGCAACTGCTGCACCGCCTGCGTATCCAGCGGGTCCGTCAGCGATTGCCGGACGGTCTCACCCACGTGGCTTTCTTTGATGGTCGAGTTGACGCCGAAGTCGATGATGTTGCCCGCGATGGCCAGACGCACCGCCGTCTCGAACGGCCAGGCCGACCGCTCCATCGTCTTCCGCAGCTCGGGGACCATATCCAGCGCCAGCCGGTTGTACCGCTGCTTCACCTCGTAATACGGATCGGCCACGCCCGTGACCTCGCGCAGGAACCGGTGGATCTTCTGTGCCATCTCCGGCGGGCTCTGCCGCAGGTCCATCTTCTGCCACATTCCCAGCGACTCACGCAGGACCTTCTCCTGAACCGCCTCGTCGTCCGTAATCATCCGCACCGCGTCCAGCACCTGCCGCACCGCGCACGGAATACAATCAAAATACGTCTTCATAAAACCTCACATTCGATACGCAAGAGAAACGCAAACGAGCCATTATGCACGTTTACCCCCGGAAAGCAACTCTCGGCTTCTCATGGCGTCCCATCCCCCTATCACTGCGATTTTCGGCCCCCTAAACGCAGAACCAACAGAGCCCCCCACTGCCTACCAAGCATCGCGCCATCCAGTCACCGAGGCAGTGGTACGTGTAGTGGTACGCATGGCCACCGGATGCCCGTTGTACAACGTGAGGCCCTACCAGGAGGCTGAGAAGCGACAGATAGCCCTTCAGATATCCCGTGGCTCGCCCGTTATGGCCGAGTGAGCGTCGTAGAATCGTTCAAGAATGGTTGGGCTGATCAATTGATCACATTTTCAGAATCGGCGGCTTAACTGTGGACATGCGGCCCCATTCGAGCGTGACGGGGCGGGGGCTAGCATGGGGCGTGGTTTGGGCCAGCTGCTACACTACAGACATCAAGAATAGAAAAAAAGTTGTTTCAAAAGGCAAGATCTGCGATAAAACATTGAGATTCATGTGAGTCTACTGGAGAAGAAATGGCTAACAACTCTAAGATCGAATGGACTGAATCAACCTGGAATCCCGTAACCGGGTGCACGAAAGTCAGTGCCGGTTGCGAGAATTGCTATGCAGAACGAATCGCTCTCCGGTTGCGGGCCATGGGAAATCCGCGTTATTCCAAAGGCTTCGGGGTCTCACTTCACTATGACGCCCTTGACATTCCCTTGCGATGGAAGCAACCGCGCACCATATTCGTCAATTCCATGAGCGACCTTTTCCATCCCGAAGTTCCACGGAGCTTCATCTTAGAGGTCTTTGACGTAATGCGCCGCGCTTCCCACCACCGATTCCAAATTCTCACTAAGCGTTCTGAACGATTACTGAGCCTCGCGCCAAGACTGGCGTGGACGCCAAACATATGGATGGGCGTGACTGTGGAGCGGGCCGATTACGCTGAACGCATACATGAGCTCCTGCGGACCGGGGCTGTTGTGAAGTTCGCATCTTTCGAGCCGCTCCTGGGGCCAGTTTCAGGTGTTGACCTGGAGTCACTTGACTGGGTAATCGTTGGTGGCGAGTCCGGGCCTCGTGCCAGACCCATGCGACCTGAGTGGGCTGTTGATATACGTGACAGATGTGTGGCTGCGGGCGTTCCTTTTTTCTTCAAGCAATGGGGAGGCGTAAACAAGAAACGAGCGGGCCGTATACTTGATGCCCGTACTTGGGACGAAATGCCTATCATATCAGGAACTAAAGTGCGGAGGCGAAGTCGTGGGTCACAAAGCAGACAAGTCGTTCTTTCTTCGGAAGCGGGAATGGTCTAAGAGGAAGGATGAGATTCTCAGGTGCTATCTACCTCCGTACCTTCGGAAAGTAGCCAAGCTGGGTAGGCCTATTTTTATTGTTGACGCGTTCGCGGGGCGTGGCATGTTTGAGGATGGAACGCCAGGGTCTCCTGTGATTATCTGCCAATGTGTGAGAGCGGAATTGGAGAAAGATCTTTCTGTTACGGTATCAGTCGTCTGTGTTGAGCCTAACGAAGACCTTTTCACGGGACTCAAGAAGACAATCAGCGAATTTTCATTCGCCACGCCACGACAGGCGAGATTTGAGGAGTGCATCACCGACTTTGAAAAGCAGGCAAGGGATCACAGCACTTTCCTCTATGTTGACCCATGGACTGTTGAAGGCCTCAAGTGGCGTTACTTGGACCGCATTTTTCAGCATCTAACCAGCTCGGGAACGAGCATCGAAATCCTTCTGAATTTCCAAGCCGACATTTTTGCCCGAATGGGCTTGTCGGCACTACGTCTGGCGACTCCAGAGTTGGATCCGGGAGTTGGAGATTCCGACGAAATCGACGCTCCTATGACAGAGAGCCCTTCGATTGAACGATTGAACGACTTCGCAGGTGGCAATTGGTGGCAACAGATACTCCGATCTCGCACAGACTATCCTAGTAAACTGCAAGGCCTAACGAACGGCATCTGCGCCCGGTTGGGGAAACGATTCCGTGAAGTCTGCCAACATGCGATTAAGGCGAAGCCACACCATACTGTTCCGAAGTATTTCTTGATTTTTGCCTCACGTCATCACGACGCATTGCTCCTGATGAATGACCAGATGGTCAAGAGTCGCAACGCGCTCGCTGAACTGGCAAAGCCGAAGGAGCCCACGTTATTTGAAACAAGATCGACCGACTTGGTCCCTGATGCCGACCGGCTTTCTTCACTGATCCCGAAGCACTGTGCGCAACCTACGAGGCGAGGCGACGTGATTCTAAATGCTCAAGTTGACTGACTTTTTCGATTGGTCTGGGGCGTGGGGAACAGGATTGAC